>CALSBO010000092.1:0-10818 GCA_943373195.1 Brevundimonas vancanneytii | reverse complement strand
TGGAGCCGCGCCTGTATTCCCAACGGCCGCCGCGCAACGAATACGTCCTGACCGCCAAGGGAAAGGACCTGTACGGCGTCCTGGTCACCCTGCACGGCTGGGGCGCCAAACACGTCTATGGCGAGGAGGATTCGGGGGTCGCCATGATCCACAAGACCTGTGGCCAGGACCTGATCCCGCGCATCGCCTGCGGCCATTGCAACGAGATCGTCAAGCCGCGCGACATCCTTCTGACCATCGCCGAGAACCAGCCGACCGTCGGCGACATGATGCCCCGCGAACGGACCGACGAAGAGGCGGCCTGACGGATGGCGGCGCCCGTCACCCTGATCGGCAGCCCGGTTTCGCCCTATGTCCGCAAGGTGCTGGCCGCCTGCGCGGTCAAGGGGGTTGAGGTCGAGCTGGACCCCATCTCGCCGATGGCGGGCAATGACGATTTCGAGCGGATCAGTCCCCTGCGCCGCGTGCCGGTCTGGATCGAGGGCGATCTGGTCCTGTGCGACTCCAGCATCATCGTCCAGTACATCGAGGAGACCCGGCCCGGCCCGTCGCTGTGGCCCATCGATCCGGCCGAGCGAGCGAAAGCGCGCTGGTTCGAGGAGTTCGCCGATACCCGGTTGTTCGACGTGCTCGGCTGGCGGCTGTTCTATCAGATCGCGCTCAAGCCGCGCTTCTTCGGGACCGAAGCGGACGCCGAGGTGGTCGAAAAAGCGCGCGACGTCGAGGCGCCGCAGATCTTCGACTATCTGGAAGCCCGGATGCCGGAGACCGGTTTCCTGTTCGGCGAACTGACCATGGCCGACCTGAGCCTGGCCCCCGCCTTCGCCAACGCCCGTGCGGTGCAGGTCGAGGTCGATCCGGCGCACTGGCCGCGCCTCGCCGCCTGGCTGGAGCGAATGGAGGCCGAGACGCCGCTCGGTCCGCTGAACAAACTGGCCCGCGCCCTGATGCGCACCCCGCTGCAGGCGCACCGCGAGCGCCTGCCCGAGTTCGGCCTCGCCGCCGCTTCGCGCAGCTGGGCCGGCGAGGGCTTCCGCCGCGGCCCGATGACCCCAGATTGACCACCCGGCTTGCGCCCGTCGCGCAAACGGCCCATTCCCCCTCCGATTTTCCAAGGCCTCCCAAGGTTTCCTCCATGTCCGATCCCGTCGTCATCGTCTCCTTCGCGCGCACGCCCATGGGCGGCTTCCAGGGCGCATTGTCCGGCGTCAAGGCCACCGAACTGGGCGCCACGGCGGTCCGGGCGGCGGTCGAGCGGGCGGGTGTGGCCGCGGACAAGGTCGAACAGATCTACATGGGTTGCGTGCTGCCCGCCGGCCTCGGCCAGGCCCCGGCGCGCCAGGCCGCCATCGGCGCGGGTCTGGGCCAACACGTCGAGGCCACCACGGTCAACAAGATGTGCGGCTCGGGCCTGCAGGCCGTGATGATGGCCTCCGACTCGCTGGCGGCCGGCAGCGCCGACGTCATCGTGGCGGGCGGCATGGAGTCGATGTCCGGCGCCCCCTATCTGATGAACAAGCACCGCGGCGGCGCCCGCATCGGCCACGATGTCATTGTCGACAGCATGTATATGGACGGGCTGGAGGACGCCTACACCCCCGGCAAGCTGATGGGCGCCTTCGCCGAGGACTCGGCCCGGACCTATCAGTTCACCCGCGAGGCCCAGGACGAATACGCCCTCGAAAGCCTGAGCCGCGCCCGCGAGGCCATCGCCACAGGCGCCTTCAAGGCCGAGATCGCCCCCGTCGCGGTCACCAGCCGCAAGGGCGTCGAGATCGTCAGCGAGGACGAACAGCCCGGCAAGGCCATGCCGGAGAAGATCCCGCACCTGAAACCCGCCTTCTCCAAGGACGGCACCATCACCGCCGCCAACGCCAGCTCGATCTCGGACGGCGCCGCCGCCCTGGTGATGACGCGCGAGAGCGTGGCGAAGGCCATGGGTCTGCCCATCGTCGCCCGCATCGTCAGCCACGCCGCCCACGCCCATGAGCCGGGCCTGTTCACCACCGCCCCGGTCCCGGCCATGCAGAAGGCGCTGAAGAAGGCCGGATGGTCGGTCGAGGACGTCGACCTGTGGGAAATCAACGAGGCCTTCGCCGTCGTGGCCATGATCGCCATGCGCGACCTCGGCATCGACCGCGCCAGGCTGAACGTCAACGGCGGCGCCACGGCGCTGGGCCATCCCATCGGCGCCTCGGGCGCTCGCGTCCTGACTACCCTCCTGGCGGCGCTTCAGGCGCGCGGCGGGAAAAAGGGCATGGCCAGCCTGTGCATCGGCGGCGGCGAGGCCGTGGCCGTGGCGGTCGAACTGGTTTGATCGCGGCCGCTACTTCCGCTTCGCTACGTTGAACGCCACGGCGGCGCGGATCAGGGCGATAAAGGCCGCCTCGTCGATCTCGGCGCCCTGCGGGATGTCGATGGCGCGCCGCGTATTGCCCTCGAGACTGGAGTTGAACAGGCCCGCCGGGTCGGCCGGCGTCGCGCCATGGGCGAAGGTCAGCCTCACATGGCTCTTGTAGGTCTCCCCGGTGGTCAGGATGCCGTCATGCTCCCACACCGGGACGCGGCCCCATTTGACCGTCTCGACCACCTCGGGATCGGCCTTGTGGATGAGGGCCCGGACCCGGGCCAGGGCCTCGCCGCGCCAGTCGTCCAGCGCCGCGATCTTCGCGTCGATCCGCTCCGCCGCCGGGGCGCCGTCCGCGTTTGCATCGGTCCTCGTCATGGGATGTCGCCTCCCGTCACATGCGTTCGCCGGGCAGCCGGCTGGCCTGGCGGATCCAGTCGGCGAGCTGGGCTTCGTCGACCGGCTCGTCCTCGTGGATGTGGAAATAGCGCACGGCCTTCTGCTTCGACCCGACCGGCGGCATGGGCTCCAGCGCCGCGCCGTTGAAGAAGGCCACCTTGATGTATTTGGCGAAGACGTGGACGCCCAGGAACCAGACCTGATCCTCCACCCCATAGAGCGGCGAATTCCATTTGACCGCCTTGCGCACCCCCGGAACGGTCTGTTCGATCAGGGCGTCGAGGCGGCGCGACGCCTCGCTCTTCCAGCCCGGCGCGGCGGCGATCCAGGCCTGCACCGGCGCGTCGCCATAACCCTTGGCGATCTGCGGATTGCCGCCCGACAGCAGGACCGGCTCAGGCGCATCGTCGCTCACGGGTTCACGCCCGTCCGCCGCCGCAGATACGGCAGGGCGAACATGTACAGACCCGAGAACATCAGCAGGAACAGCGGCGGCAGCGGCAGGTAGTAGAGCCAGGCGATCTGCTTCCCCATGCCCAGGGCGACGAAATTGGCCACGACGGTCAGGGTGAAGACGATCGACAGCCAGCGATGGCCCTGCCGTATCCATTGGCTCCAGTTCATGTCTGCTTCCTCTCAGGATGATCGGTTGGAAAATCAATCGACCGAAGCCGTGACCCGCTCCAGCTTGTCCAGCATCTGCTTCCAGCCCGCGTGGGCGCCGCCGAAGGCCTGTTTCTGATCCGGCCGGAAGCCGGCCTGCTCGACCCGCAGATGCGTGCCCGCCCCGGTCGGCGTCAGGGTGAAGGTGACCACGCTCTTCAGGCCCCAGGCCGGGTCGTCGTGGTTGAAATCCCAAGTGTAGGACAGGGTCCGGTGCGGCTCGACCTCGAGCACCCGGCAGTCCAGCACCCCGCCCCATTCGCCGCTGAGCCTGAAGCTGTGGCCCACCACGGGCTGAAAGTCGTTCTTCATCAGCCATTCCGCCATCAGATGCGGTTGCGTCAGAGCCCGCCACAGCTTCTCGGGCGGAAACGCGATCTCCCTTTCGATCACGACGGTGCGCAGGTCGGCGGCGACGGTCATTGGTCCATCCTCTTGAGCAGGTCTTCCAGATGGTCGATCCGCGCCTCCCAGAAACCGGTCATCCGGCCGGCCCAGTCGGTCAGGGGCGCCAGGGCGTGGAGCCGGGCGCTGTAGTAGGTCTGGCGGCCGTCGGGGCGGTCGCTGACCAGCCCGGCCTGTTTCAGGACGCCCAGATGCTTGGACACGGCCGGCTGTGAGATGCCCGCGCCCGCCGTCAGCCCCCCGACCGTCGTCTCGCCCTCGCGGCACAGCCGTTCGAACAGGGCCCGCCGGGTGGGATCGCCCAGGGTCTTGAACAGAATGTCGTGAGCGTGCTGCACCGGAACGCATAACCCCCCAGCTATTGATCTAACTCATAACCGACGGGATATGAGTATGTCAACCGAGGACGACGCCATGCCCCGCCTTGCCTGGCCTGCTTCACCGGATAAGCTCGCGGAATCCTGGGCAGCGAGCGGTGCGGCGATGCGGATCGGTCTGTTTCTGGCGGTCTGCGCCTCGGTCCTGCCGCTGTCGGCGGCGGCCCAGCCGGCCTGCACCGGGACCGAAGCCTATGAGGGGTCTCCGATCCACGCCGCGCCGACAGCCGCCGACTTTCCCGCGCCGGCCGTTTTCGACGATGCGCCCTTCCCGGCGACCATCACAACGGCGCTGAACGCGGCCTTCGACCTGACGGCGACCGCAAACGACAGCCTGTCGCTCACGGTGGCGGTCTGGGCGCCCGGACGCGGCTTCTGGAGCGCAAGACGCGAGGCGGAAGGAGTCGAGCCGCGCCCCCTTCACTCCTGGGCCAGCGCCGGAAAGATGGCGACCGCCATCTCGATCCTGCAGATGGAGGAGGAGGGCCTGCTGGCGCTGTCCGACCCGGTGACCCGGTGGCGCCCCGACGTTCCGAACGGCCGCTGGATCACGGTTGAACGCCTGCTGGATCACACCAGCGGCCTGTTCAGCGCCAATGAAGACCCCGCCGCCCGCGCCGAGCCGCGTCATCGCGGTCTGGACGAGCAGCTGGAGATCGTGCGCCGGCAAGGCCCCCTGTTCTGCCCGGGGCAGGCCTGGCGCTACACCAATACCGGCTACAGTCTGCTGGGCGCCGTGATCGAGACGGTGGACGGACGGCCCTATGCCGAGGCCGCCATGGCCAGGACGTTCGACCGGCTGGGCATGACCGACGCGCGCATCCTCACACCGAACGAGCCCACGCCCGATGTGCAACCCTTCGGCCCGCCGCCGCGCGGCGAGCCGCGCCTCGACCCAAGCTGGCCGGGCGCCGCCGGCGGGGTCGTGGCGACGCCGGAGGCCATGATCCGGTTGCTGCACGGCGCCCTGTCCGGCGAACTGCTGACGCCGGAAACCGTTCGCACCCTGCTGGCCGAACCTCGCCAGATGTTCGGCGCCCCGACCTGGTATGGCCGCGGCATAATGCTCTACGACGTGCCCACCCCTCGGGACTCCCTGTTCTGGATCGGCCACAGCGGCGGGGCGCCCGGCGTCAAGGCCGTCCTGGTCTGGTCGCCCGCGCAGAGAGCTTATGCCGCCGTCGCCCTGACCGGCGAGGGCTCGGCCGAAGCGACGGCCAACCGGTTGTTCGCCGCCCTGGGTCCGCCCGCCGAATGAGCCTGAACCGTCTCAACGCACCGGGTCTCGGCACGCGGCCGCGCCGGCTGATCCGACGGAAACGGTCCGGCCGTGGCCCGACATCGCCGGCAGCGTCTTCCTCTTCGCCGCCACATCGGCCAGGCGGCGGGCGGCGCCGTCCCGCCGCATGAGGCGGGCCAGCGACGCCGGGCCTGCGGTCAGGACGATCATGGCCGACTCCTGCGATTGCGAACCGTTTGCAGGTTTGCGCGGATCGCCCCCTCATGGCAAGCGGGAAGCCGGGCGGCTGGCCCGGCGGAGCATCACCCATGCGTGAAGACGGCGCGCCCGGCGCCCCGGCCAGGAGCTGCGGCGATTGCGGTCTGTGCTGCAAGCTGATGGGCGTGACCGCGCTCGCCAAGCCCGCGGGCAAGTGGTGCCGGCATTTCAGCAGGTCCGGCGGCTGCGCCGTCTATGAGGACCGGCCGGGCGACTGCCGCGTCTTCAACTGCCTGTGGCTGCTGACCGAGGCGCTGGACGAAAGCTGGAAGCCGACCACCGCCGGCTTCGTCCTGCACAGCGAACGGGACGGCGCGCGGCTGGTGGTCGAATGCGACACCGCCCGGCCGCACGACTGGCGGCGCGAACCCTATCAGGCGACGCTGCGCCGCTGGGCCGCCGCGCCCGGCATGGAGGTGCTGGTCTTCGCCGGATCGCGTGGGGTGCGGCTGGGTGAGCCGGACGCGCCAGTGCGCCGGGTCTAGCGCACGTCCACCGACTGGGCGATCCGTTCGGCCATGTCGCGGTCGGCGCCGTCCAGGCTCATGGTCCAGACATGGATTTCCGACGGCGCGGCGGGGCGCTGGAACAGGTGCTCCATGGCGTGACGGACGCCGCCTTCGGTCGCCACGATCGAGGCGCGCCCCCCGGCCTCGACCATCTCGCCGCTGTAGATCGGGAATTGCGACGCCGGACCGGCATAGACCATCACGAACGACTGACCGCCGCGCCGGATCGTATAGATGCGGAAGTCAGGACCGGGGCGGCCGGTGACGATCTCGAAACCCGGCGGCAGGTCGGCGGTGAACGGAAGGGCGGCGCGGGCGGCGCTGTCCAGCACCGTGACGCCGGGCGCGGCGGCCGGCGGCGGAGGCGGGGCCAAGACGGCTTCCAGCGGAACGGTCGGTGCGGGCGCGGGCGCTGCGCCCGGCGGCATGATCGGCGTCATACGGGGCTGAGGCGTGGGTGCGGTCAGGGGCGGGGTGATAGGCGCCGTACGGGGTTGGGGTGCGGGCGTCGCAGGGATCGGCGCGATGCGCGGCGGGACCACGGCGACAGGCGGCTGCGTCGGCGGCAGACTCGGGGCGGTCGCCGGGGGCGCCGCGCGCGCGGGCGGGCCGGCGGGGGCCACGACAGGCGCTGTCGCGGCGGGCGGGATGACGACCGGCGCCGGCGCCAGATACTCCGCCCGCGTCGGCGGTCCGCTGTTCAGGTCTCGGGTCAGGTCGCCGGCGGGCGCGGCGGGCGTCTGCGCCGGCGCGGCGTGGCCGGGCGGCGTCTGGGCCTGGGCGGCGCCGGCGAGCATCAGGGCGGCGGCGGTGGCGACGAGGGTTTTCATGGGACGACCATCCCCCTTCGGCCCGCGAACGGCAAGGCCCCGGGTCCGGACCTCGGCGGTCAGGCGGCGGGCAGTTCGACCCAGAAGGTGGCGCCCTCGCCCGGCGCCGAGGTCACGCCGATGGAGCCGCCCTGCAGTTCCACCAGCCGCTTGGCCAGGGCCAGGCCGATACCGTGCCCCTCGACCGTCGAGCGTTCGAGGCCGAGGCGGTTGAAGGGTTCGAACAACTGGGTCTGTTTCTCGACCGACAGGCCGCCGCCCCTGTCGATGACCTCGATCCGCACGCCATCGTGGATCTTGCTGGCGCGGAAGATGACCACCCCGCCCGAGCCGCCGTATTTGACCGCGTTCGAGGCGAGATTGGCGACAATCTGGGTCAGGCGTTGCGAATCGGCCAGGGCGACCAGACCATCGCCTTCGCAGACGACCTCCATCCGCACGCCCTCCGCATCGCCGCGCAGGGCGGTGGCGCGGCGCACGTCTTCCAGCACGCCGGGCACGTCGGTGGGCCGCAGCTCGACCTTGACCGCCCCGGACTCGGCGCGGGCGACATCCAGCAGGTCATGGGCCAGGGCCTCGACCTGCCGGGCCGTCTTGACCAGCATCTCGGCCATCTCGGCCTGGGTCGCCGAAACGGGTCCCAGTTGGCCAGCCTTCCACAGTTCGCCGATTCCGATCACCCCGCCCACGGGGCTCTTGATCTCGTGGGCGACGTTGGCCAGCAGGCGCGACTTGGCCTCGGAGGCCTTTTCGGCGCGCACCTGACCCAGCCGGGCCCGGTCGGCGAAGCGGTCGCGCTCTTCGAGAAGCGCGGCGACCAGCATGACCGGCAGATAGCCGAACAGGACCAGCAGCTGAGCCATCATGGCGCGGTCGGCGCCCTCGAACGCCAGACCGTAGGGACCAAATCCCCGCATGCTGCCGCCGACCGCCAGGATCGAGATGATGACCAGGGCGGCGGTGACTCCCAGCATACGCAGCCGCACCGCGATCAGCAGCAGCAACGGCATGGTGACGAACCCGATCGGCATCCTCTGCTGCGAAAACACCATGAAGCACAGAGCCGTCAGCAGGCCGAGCAGAACGAAGGCCTCGATCGCCCGCGCCGGGGCGCGGAACCGCATCACCTCGCGCCTCGTCAGCGCCAGGCCGAAACTGGACAGCACCGCGACGCTGAGCGCATGCCCGAACCACCAGGTCTGGGCGGCGTCGAGGAAGTCCGCGCCTTGCATCCACCACAGCATCCCCCCCACGAAAACCGCGGCCGGAATGGGGGCGACGGCGGCGGCGGCCAGCAGGAAGCGGCATGCGCCCTGGACCGAGGCCAGGTTCAGCGTCGGCGCGAAACGCCGCGCCAGCAGGACCGCGACATAGATGTCGATCATGTTGGCGACGGTGAACATCAGCGTCAGCTGGGTCGAATTGCCGGCCAGAAGATTGCCCGCGGCGACGCCCGCCGCGACCAGGGCGCCGAACGACAGGTCGTAGAGGGGTCCGCGCGACGTCCTCAGCCAGACGGCCACCGCGACGCCGCTTGCGCCCCACAGCGCCGCGACCACGCCGGCCGACCGCGCGAAGGTGATCGCCAGCACCACCAGAACCATCACCGCCATGGCCGTGAACACCGGCGCCATCGGCTGGCCGATGCCCACCGGGCGGGCGGACGCCTTGGCCGGAGCCTCGACGGCGACGGCGGGCTCAAGCGGATCGAGCGCGCGGCTCATGGTCATATTCAGGTCCGGGCGGGTTGTATCCGGATTTCTACCGCGCGGCATCCTAATATCCCCTGAAGGTCAGGCGACCGGACCCAGCGCCCGTTCAAGTTCACGCACAGCGGCGGCGGCCCCTTCCGGATGGCCCCAGACAGCGGCGCTGACCGCCACGAAATCGGCCCCGGCCGCGACCAATCCGCCCGCGGTCGCCGCCGTGATCCCGCCGATGGCGACGCAGGGGACCTCGACCGTCTCCTGCCAGATGGTCAGGATTTCCGGATCGGGCCGGCGGACGGTGGCCTTGGTTCCGGTCGCGAAGAAAGCCCCGAAGGCGACGTAGTCGGCGCCGGCTTCGGCCGCGTCCATGGCCAGTTCGCGGCTGTCGTGACAGGTGACGCCGATCATGGCGTCCCGCCCCATCATCGTCCGCGCCGCGCTGACCGGGCCGTCGGACTGCCCCAGATGCACGCCGTCGCAGCCCGACCGCGCGGCCAGATCGGGCCGGTCGTTGAGAATGACGGCCACGCCCCGGGCCTGGGCGATCGGCTTCAATGCCGCCGCGGCGGCCAGGATCGCCGCGTCGTCGGCGGGCTTGAGCCGGATCTGCAGCGCCGCCACGTCGCCCGCGTCCAGCGCCGCCGCCAGATCCTGCGCGAAAGCGTCCAGATCGGGGATCGCCGGCGGCGTGATCAGATACAGCCGGCAGGGCGGACGGGGCGGGACGACGGGGGTCTTGGCCATGGGCGGCAAGTGCGACGGCCCCGCGGCCGCGTCAACCCGCGCGGTGCGAACGACTTGCATTCGCCGCATTTTCCCTGCTATAGCGAACCATTCGCAATCACTCGGGTCCGCCCTACCGTGTACGTCTGCAACTGCAACGGTCTTCGCAAGCGTGACGTCGCCGCCGCCATCGAGGCTGGCGCGACCCGTCCGCGCGACGTCTTCGCCCGCAATCAATGCACGGCCCAGTGCGCCAAATGCGTCTGCGAAATGCGCGAGATGATCCAGGACAGCCGCGAATTCTTCGCCATGGCCGCCGAATAGGCCATCGCCTCCCCCAGGGGAGATTCATTCGCATTTTCAATGTCGTGATAAGTGTTCGCAGGTGAACACAAGGCCGCTTCACGTGTTAAAACAGGCGCTCACAGCCGGTGATTCACGACGGTCGGGCTGACCGCCGCGCCGCTGACGGAAAGAACGACGATGAAGGGCGATCCCGCGATCATCCGCACGCTCAACGCGGTGCTGACCAACGAACTGACGGCGGTGAACCAGTATTTCCTGCACGCCCGGATGTTCGAGAGCTGGGGCCTGAAACACCTCGGCCAGATCATCTACGACGAATCGATCGGCGAGATGAAACACGCCGACATGCTGATCAAGCGGGTGTTGTTCCTCGACGGCCTGCCCAACCTGCAGGACCTGCACAAGCTGAAGATCGGCGAGAACGCCTTCGAATGCCTGGGGGCCGACCTGCAGCTGGAACTGGGCGGCCGGGATACGCTTCTGGCCGGCGTGGCCCAGTGCGAGGCGGCGTCCGACTTCATCAGCCGCCAGATCCTGACCGAGATCCTCGCCGACACAGAAGAGCACATCGACTTCCTCGAGGCCCAGCACAAGCTGATCGAACAACTCGGCGAACAGAACTACCTCCAGTCCGCCATGACCGAGATCGCGCCGGACAGGAGCGCGACGGGGAATTAGGTCGGCGCCGGCAGCGTGAGCGAGAAGTCATAGGCCAGCGTTGGGCCCAAATTGAAGATCGCGTGGGTCAACACCACGAGCCAGATCGAGCCGGTCCTGAGCCACAGCGCGCCCAGCACCATTCCAAGCACCGTCTGCAGCAAAAACTCGGGTGCATAGGCGGTGGCGGCCTGTTGAAGCATCGACCACCCTCCGTGCACGGCCGACCCCACAAGCGCCAAAGGCGCGTGGATCGCTGAGAGGCTGACCGGAAATGAAGTTGGGTGAAATCAGTCGTTTGTGATTCTGTTGAAGGTGCGAGCCATCAACGGATATCGACATGTGGACTGAGATCACCCGGCGCAAGCATGCCCGAAAGGGCCTGCGGTATTCAA
>CALSBO010000091.1:0-11081 GCA_943373195.1 Brevundimonas vancanneytii | reverse complement strand
GAACCGGCAAGACGCTGGAGGAGGGCGTAGCTAAGCTTCGGCACATTCATGCGCAAGGCGCCGACATCAAGACCACGGACCGCGGCCTGATCTGGAATACCGACCTGATCGAGACGCTCGAATATGACAACCTGATCGACCAGGCGATGGTCACCATCGAGGGCGCCCTGAACCGCACCGAGAGCCGCGGCGCCCACGCCCGCGAGGACTATCCCGACCGCGACGACAAGACGTGGATGAAACACACCCTGGCCTGGAAGCGTCCCGGCGAGCAGGTGTCGATCGACTACCGCCCGGTCCACAAGGAGCCGATGTCCAGGGACATCGCCTACATCGAACCCAAGGCGCGGGTGTACTAATGGTCCAGCTCACCCTCCCACGCGGTTCCAAACCGACCACAGGCAAGGTCCACAAGGCTCCGGCCGGGGCGGCGAACGTCAAGACCTACAAGGTCTATCGCTACGACCCCGAGGTCGATGCCGATCCGCGCTGGGACACGTTCGAGATCTCGGCCGACGACCACGGGCCGATGCTGCTGGACGCCCTGATCCACATCAAGAACGAGATCGACCCGACCCTGACCTTCCGCCGCTCGTGCCGCGAGGGCATCTGCGGCTCCTGCTCGATGAACATCGACGGACGCAACGCCCTGGCCTGCACCAGGGGCATGGACGAGTGCTCGTCCAACACCATTTCCATCGCGCCCCTGCCGCACCAGCCGGTGGTCAAGGACCTGGTGACGGACCTGACCCTGTTCTACGCCCAGTACGACTCGATCCAGCCCTATCTCCAGTCGGACGAGCCCGACCCGGAGACCGAGCGCCTGCAATCGCCCGAGGACCGCGCCAAGCTGGACGGGCTGTATGAGTGCATCCTGTGCGCCTGCTGCTCGACCTCCTGCCCCAGCTACTGGTGGAACCAGACGGAATACCTGGGCCCGGCGGCCCTGCTGCAGTCCTACCGCTGGATCGCCGACAGCCGCGACGACGCCACCGACAAGCGTCTGGACGACCTCGAGGACCCGTTCAAACTCTATCGCTGCCACACCATCATGAACTGCGCCCAGGTCTGCCCCAAGGGGCTGAACCCGGCCAAGGCGATCGCCGAGACCAAGAAGCTGATGGTGGCGCCGGGGCGCAAGAAGACGGAAGCGGCGTGAAGCGTTAGCTCGAACCTACAGTGCGGGTTTCCGAAACATCGCTGGACACGTTGTCAAAAGGCGAACGCTCGGAGCGAATGTCTCGGGTTCGTGGCAAGGATACGGGTCCTGAACTCACGGTCCGCCGCCTTGTCCATGCTCTCGGCTACCGCTTCCGCCTGCATCGCCGCGAGCTTCCCGGCACGCCTGATTTGGTCTTTCCAAGCCGCCGCAAAGCCATATTCGTCCATGGCTGCTTCTGGCATCGGCATCCCGATCCGGACTGCAAGCTGGCGCGGTTGCCCAAATCACGCCAGGAGTTCTGGAAGCCCAAGCTGGAGCGGAACCGCGCGCGCGACCTGGAGAAAGAAGCGGCGCTCAAGGGTCTTGGATGGGATGCTATGACAGTGTGGGAATGCGAACTGCGCGATCCGGCTTTCCTGCGGAACAAAATTGGAACATTCTTGGACCCACGATGATCCGGAGCCGGAGGTTCGCGCCATGAAGTCGATTGAATTGTTCGCCGGAGCCGGTGGACTAGGCATCGGGCTGCATAGAGCGGGCTTCCATCCAGTCAAGGTCGTCGAACGCGATGCCTACTGCTGCGACACCATCCGGGAGAACCAGAAGCGGCCAGGGTCAGTAGTGGCCGACTGGATGTTGGACGAGGGCGATGTCCGAAGTGTGGATTTCACGGCCCATGAGGGTCAGATCGACCTGATTTCGGGTGGTCCGCCGTGCCAGCCATTCTCGATGGGCGGCAAACACAAGGCCTATGACGACGCGCGCGATATGTTCCCGCAGGCGATCCGGGCGGTGCGTGAGGCCAAGCCGCGCGCCTTTGTATTCGAGAATGTGAAGGGCCTGACGCGAACCAGTTTTCAGAACTATTTCGAGTACATTCAGCTGCAGATGCGGCATCCCGAGATTCTCGCGCGAACGGGCGAGGATTGGAGCGACCATCACGCGAGGCTGGAACAGCACCATGTGTCGGGGTCTGACGAAGGGTTGAACTATCATCTGGTCACGCGCCTTCTGAACGCGGCCAACCATGGGGTGCCTCAGCGGCGCGAGCGGGTGGTGTTCGTCGGTTTTCGATCCGATCTGGCCGAGGAGTGGCATTTCCCGAAGGAGCTTTTCAACGCGGAGGCGCTGATCTGGGAGCAGTACGGCGATGGTTCCTACTGGGACAGGCACGAGGTGGCCAGGCGGGACCGGCCGGAAAACGCGGCGCTCACAGCGCGTGCTCAACGGATGAGCGGTAAACCCGCCGGTTTGGCATGGAAGACCGTGCGGGATGCGATCGCGGACCTGCCCGATCCTGAACACCAACCGGCCAAGGCGCGTCAGATCTTCAATCATCGCCTGCAAGGGGGCGCGCGGAGTTACCCGGGACATACCGGCAGTCCGCTGGATGAACCGGCCAAGACGCTGAAAGCAGGCGTTCACGGGGTGCCGGGCGGCGAGAACATGTTGCGCAAGCCAAACGGCGAGGTGCGATACTTCACGGTGCGGGAGAGCGCCCGGCTCCAGACCTTCCCCGACGACTACGTGTTCCATGGGTCGTGGACGGAGACGATGCGCCAGCTGGGGAACGCCGTGCCGGTGCGGCTGGCGGAGATCGTGGGGCGAGACGTGGAACGGGTCTTGAGGCTGGCTGCGTGACGGAACCTTACAATCCGCTCGCCACCCTGAATCTCGCCCGCGGTATCGAGGCTGAGATTCTGCACCAGCCCCGAGTGCCACTCGCGGATCTGCGGCGTGCCAAGGGCGCCGGCGTCTACGCGATCTACTATGGCGGAGCCAATCCGATCTATGAACCGTTGGCGCGCTCACTGGGCGGACCCGTCGAGAAGCCGATCTACGTGGGAAAGGCCATTCCGATCGGAGCCCGCGTCGGCGGTTTGACGAGAGATGCGACCGCGGGTCGCCGGCTTGGAGAGCGATTGGGCATTCACGCGGACTCAATCGCAGAGGTCGCGGGACTTGAGCTGGAAGACTTTTCCGCCAGGACACTGGTTGTTGACGATGTCTGGATTCCGCTCGGCGAAAACATGCTCATCCAGCGGTTTCAGCCGGTCTGGAACGTCGTCGCGTCGGGTTTTGGCAACAAGGCGCCCGGGTCTGGTCGAGAAGGGCAGGCGATGTCGCTCTGGGACACGCTTCATCCCGGACGGATACATTCACACAGGCTGGGCGCGAACCGGTTACCCCAGTCCGCGATTGAAAACAGGGTCAGAGACTATCTGTCCGGTCTGGACGTCCCATTGGAGCCTGAGGCCGAGGATGACGCTCCCTAAGCGCCTGAACGCGCTGCTCTTGGGCGTTCACCAGAGCGGTCAGAGCGATCCTGCAGGTCTCCGAAATGCCCTTGCCGGTGAACTGCTGAGCGATCTCGAGATCACGGCGAGACACCCGGACTGTCACCCTGCGCATCGGTTGCATGAGTGGATGACACCACACTTCCCGCTTGTTCGGAAGCGTCGATATTGCCAACGCCGCGCTTCCCGCTAAGAACCCGCCATGCCCAAGATCACCTATATCGAGCACGACGGCCGCGAGCATTCGGTCGAGGTCAAGAACGGCCTGTCCGTCATGGAGGGGGCGATTCGCAACAATGTGCCGGGCATCGACGCCGACTGCGGCGGCGCCTGCGCCTGCGCCACCTGCCACGTCTATGTCGACGAGGCCTTCGCCGCCGAGACCGGCCGCGCCTCGGCCATGGAGGAGTCGATGCTGGACTTCGCGGAGAACGTCCAGCCGAACAGCCGCCTGTCGTGCCAGATCCGGGTCTCGGACGATCTGGACGGCCTGATCGTCCGCCTGCCCGAAAACCAGCACTGAGCCCCGGCCGCCGGGAAATTCCGGCGTGAGGGATTCGGCGATCACTGACATTCTCCGGGTCGGCAAGCCGTTGTTCGGTAACGGGATCGCGAAAAATTCAACGATCTTTCCTGCCATAGGCGGCGGGCGCCGGATACTGTCCGGATGGGAAAAAGCGCATTCACGGACGACGTCTGGAACAACGAGATAGGACCTCGCTATCGCGACGAACGCGAAACGACCGGCAAGGTCATGGCCGATCAACTGGGCATCCACGAGTCCACGCTGACCTCGCAGATGCGGCGCCGGAATTTCCTTCGCAACGTGCCGCGTCCCGATGTTCCGCTCGCAGCCCAGCCGGACCCGGACGCGGCCGAAATGGCCGAACTGATGCGGTTCGATTTCGACCCGGACCGGCCGGTCGAATCGATCCGGGAGGTGCTGGGAAAGGCCCGGCGGGCGTCGAACGGCGGGCGGCTGGGCCTTTTCAGGGAGCTGATGCGGTGCGCCGGGATGATCCGCCGGGAAGCCCTGCCCGCGTTGCCGGAGCCGGCAGCCGACCGGCCCGATATGGCGCCCCGCGCCGACCTGGTCCTGCGCCGGTCGCAGCAGCCGCCCGAAGGCTCATGGTCGACCTGGCTGTTTCTGGGCGGCAGGGGCGCCGGCAAGACCCTGGCCGGCGCGACGTGGCTGGCGGACGCCGCCGAACGGAACCCGAGATTGGCCCTGGTCGGGGTGACCCTGCACGACGTTCGCGAGGTCATGATCGGCGGGCCGTCCGGACTTCTGACCCTGCCGCGCTGGGCGGGCGGCGAGAGACCGGTCTATGAGCCGTCGCGGCGGCGGCTGGTGTTTCCAAACGGCGCCCATGCCCATGCCTTTTCCGCCGAGGATCCGGATTCCCTGCGCGGGCCGCAGTTCGGCGCCGCCTGGGCCGACGAGTTCTGCGCCTGGAGCCGGCCGGACGAGACGCTGGCCATGCTGCGTCTGGGTTTGCGGCTGGGGGACGACCCGCGTCTGGTGGTCACCACGACGCCGCGCCCGCTGGCGGCCCTGAGAGGTCTGCGCGACGAGGCCGGCTGCGTGGTCACGCACGCCCCGACGCGCGAAAACCTGGTGCATCTGGCCCCCGGTTTCCTGAAAGGGTTGACCGCCCTGTACGGCGGCACCCGGCGCGAGGCGCAGGAACTGGAAGGTCTGATGATCGAGGCGGAGGGCGGCCTGTTCCGGGCGGCGGACCTGGCTCGGGCGAGAATGGAGGCGAAGGACGCCCCGACGCGCTTCGATCGGGTGGTGGTGGCGATCGACCCGACCACCACGCCGGGGGGCGACGCCTGCGGCATCGTGGTGGCCGCGCGATCCGGCGACCGGGCCTTCGTCCTGGCCGATCGGTCGATGGCGGGGCTGACGCCGGACGGGTGGGCGCGGCGGGCGATCCGCGCGTCGGACGAGTTCGCGGCCGCCTGTATCGTCGCGGAGGTCAATCAGGGCGGCGACATGGTGGGATGCACGCTGAGGACCGCCCGGCCGGACGTGCGCCTGCGCGAGGTGCGCGCCACCACGGGCAAGCGAATACGGGCCGAACCCGTGGCCGCCCTTTATGAACAGGGCCGGGTTCGTCATCTGGGCCTGTTCCGGGAACTGGAGGAGGAACTGATGGCCCTGGGCGGGATCGACGAGAAGCGCTCCAGCCTGGACCGGGCGGACGCCCTGGTCTGGGCGATCACGGACCTGCTGCTGACGCCGCGGTCGCAGGGACCGAGCATTCGCCGGCTGTGATGCCGCCTGACCCGCTTGCCAGCGGCCGACGGGGCAGGGATAGGACGGGCATGGCGTCCCCGCATCCCGAGATGATCGACCTCGTCGGCCGGCTGATCGCCGACGGCCCGAAGTCGCGGCCGCCGCTGATCGCCGTGGTGGGCGCGCAAGGCTGCGGCAAGACCACCCTGGCCCGCGCCGCCGCCGAGCGGTTCGGGGCGGTGCAGATCTCGATCGACGACGTCTATCTGACCCGGGCGGAGCGCGAGGCCATGGCCGGCGACGTCCATCCGCTGTTCGTCACACGAGGGCCGCCGGGGACGCATGACCTGGTGCTTCTTCAACAGTTGATCGGCGCCCTGGCCGCGGCCGGGCCCGATGACGGGACCCTGATTCCGGACTTCGACAAGCGCGGCGACGACCGGCGGCCGGTCGAGGCCTGGCGTGCGTTCCATGGACGGCCCTCGGCGATCCTGGTCGACGCCTGGTGCCTCGGCGCCTTGCCCGAGGACGCGGCCGCCCTGGCCGAGCCGGTCAATGCGCTCGAGGCCGGGCACGACCCGGACGGCGGCTGGCGGCGCGCCGTCAACGGCCTGGTCGGCGGGGCCTATGCCGACTTCATCGCCCGGTTCGACGCCGTCCTCTTCCTCAAGGCCCCGTCGTTCGAGGTCGTGCTGAACTGGCGCTGCCAGCAGGAGGCCGACCTGCTGGGCGTCGCCCCCGCCGACCTGCCCGCCGCCGAACGCGAACGGCTGGCCGGCTTCATCCAGTATTTCGAGCGGATCACCCGGCGCATGCTGGACGGCGGCGTTCGGGCCGATGTCGTCGTGCAACTGGATCGAAACCGTCGGCCGGGTTCTATGAGCGCATGAGTTCGCCGCAGGACCGCCGATTCGAGCCGCGTTCGGCCGCCAACGCCCGCGCGGTGGTGGTGGCGCCCGGCCTCGAACTGCCGTGTCTGATCGTCGACCACTCCGCCGCCGGCCTGCGCCTGCGGCTGGACCGAAACCTGGCCCTGCCCAATCAGGTCCAGGTCATCGACGTCGCCCGGGGCGTGGCGCTGGAGGCCGAGGTGGTCTGGCGCAAGGGTCAGGAGGCGGGGCTGAAGCAGCGCGGCGAGTCCTCGCTGCGCGGCCTCGTCCCCTCCCGGCTGGCGGCCGCCCGCGCGGCCTTCCTCAGGGCCGGCGGCGGCTAGAGCGAAATCGGTTGAGTTGGACGCAGTCCAACTCGGCTCAGATTTCGCTCCAGCATGATTCTGGACCATTTTCTGGATTCAGGTCGATTCGAACTGAAGCAAAAATGGTCTAGACGCCGGCCGGCATCGTCCCGGCGGTGATGGCGATGCGGCCGATCAGACCCTTGACGATCAGGTCCAGCGCCGACCCCTCGCGATAGTCGGCGGCGGCGACGAAATTGACCCGGTCCTCCGAGATCAGGCCGTAGATCTTCTTCTGGTCCCGCTCGGAGTTGCGCGGATCATAGACCGCGATCGAGAAGCCGCCCTTGGTGTGCATCATCTTCATGGTCGGCACGTCGGTGTCGCCGTCGCCGAGGAAGATCATCCGTTCGAACGGCACGGGACGGTCGTCATCGGCCATGAAGCGGTTGATCTGCTCGTGGTCCCAGTGGTTCAGCACGCCCTTGTTGATGCGGAACAGATACTGGGTCTTGGTCGTGTAGTTCACGCCGACCGCGGGCCAGATGGCGATGCCGTGGTCGTCATAGACGAATTTCGACGCGAAGACGTGGTGGAACTCGCCGCGGATCGGACAGCCGTCGATCATCTCCTCCAGGCCCGCGGAGATGATGTAGTGCTCGATCTCCAGCCCGTATCGGGCGCCGACCTCATTGATGCGGTCGAACCAGCCCTTGCCGGTCAGGTCGGACTTCAGGCCGTCGAACAGCTTCACGTCCTGACCATGCCCGGCCAGCAGCTTGCGCGTGATCGGCGCATCGTTGTCGCGCGCCTGTTTCAGCATCAGCTGCATGTACATCAGGATGTTGTCGGCGTCGGCCGACCTGGTCAGCCGATCGGCCTCGCCCCAGAAATCGCCCACCCCCATGCCGATCGACGGAATGAAGGTCACCTCCTGCATGTTGCCGCGCGCCAGGGTGCCGTCGAAGTCGTAGATCAGCGCGGTCTTGAGACGTTTGGCCATTGGTGAACTGTGCTAGTGCTAGTGAGCATGAGCGCCCGCGGTTGGACGCGGAATGACTCCCGGTCCCGCTCACTAGCACTAGCACTCTTCACTTGGACAGTCCGGGGCTAGCGGCCAACCCCCAATCCCAGCTCCGGCGCCGCCGCCACGCCCGCGGCTTCAAGCGGCAGGTGCAGGATGAAGGTCGCGCCCTTGCCGGGCTCGCTCTCGACCTCGGCCCAGCCGCCGTGCAGCTCGACCAGGGCCTTGACCAGGGCCAGGCCGACGCCCGGGCCGCCGCGCTCGCGCCGCACGAAGCGGTCGAAGACGTGGGCCTGCAGGTGATAGGGAATGCCCCGTCCGGTGTCCTCGACGCGGATGCGGACCTCCGACGCCGTCGCCTCGGCGGCCAGGGTCACCGCGCCGCCCTCCGACACGGCCCGGGCGGCGTGGTCCAGCAGGTGATCCAGCGCCTGGCCGATCCGGTGGGCGTCGGCGCGGATGGGGCGCAGACCGTTGGGGCAGTCGACCCTCAGACTGGCCCCGCGCGCCTCGACCCGCGCCCAGACCCGCTCGGCGGCGGCGTCCATCAGGTCGCGCACCCGCACGTCGCCCAGCTGCAGCTCCATCTCGCCCGCGTCGATCTGGGCCATGTCCAGAACGTCGTCGATCGACCCGGCCAGCTGGCTGGCGGCGACGCGGATGGCCCCGGCGTGCTGGCGGCTGCGCTCGGGCAGGTCGGCCTGCATCTCCAGCAGTTCGGAATAGCCGACGATGGTCGTCAGGGGCGTGCGCAGTTCGTAGGAGACGCTGCCCACGAACTCGCGTTTCAGCGCCGTGGATTCCTCCAGCGCCTGGGCCTTGGCGGCCAGGGCCTGTTCCAGACCGCGCCGGGCGGTGACGTCGGCGAAGGCCACCAGGGTGGCGCCGTCGGGCAGCGGGCGGGTCTGCCACGAGGCGATGCGGCCGTCCGTCGTCTTGCCCTCGCCGGCGATCGGCACCCGGCTTTCGGGATCGGGGTCGGCCACCCGCGCCTTCAGCCCCAGCCACAGGGCCGGATCGGGCATGGTCGACTGGCACAGGGCGGCGACGGCGTCGAAATCGCCCGCCGCGTCCAGCGCCTCGCCGGTCACGCCCCAGAAGGCGTCGAAGGCCTCGTTGTGCAGCCGGATGCGGCCGTCCGAGCCGAACACGGCCACGGCGTCGTTGAGCTTGTCGAGGGTCGCGGTCTGGACCTGGATCTGGGCGTTGAACCGGCTGCGCAGCTTCAGTTCGTCGGTGATGTCCGAGAACAGCAGCAGCACCCCGCCCAGCGGGTGCGGCTGGCGCACCACGCGCAGGGTCCGGCCGTCGGGCAGGGACCAGCTGTCGTCCGGCGCGGCCTCCGAGGCGCCGTAGAAGTCCAGCTCGTTCGCCTTCCAGCCGGCGTAGTCGATGACCTCGGGCAACAGCCGGCGCTGGCGCAACCGGTCCAGCAGTTCGGCATGGGTCGGACGCTCGTCCAGCCAGGCCGGATCGAGGTTGAACAGGGTCTGGAAGGCCGTGTTGTGGAAGGCCAGCCGCCGCGAGGGCCCGAAGATGGCCACCGCGTCGGCCAGGTGGTTCAGGGTCTCGTCATGCGCCTCGACGTGGCGGCGCAGGGTGTCGCGGGTCTCTTCCGCCTCGGTCATGTCCAGCGCGAAGGCCAGGACGGCGCCGGCCCCGCCCTGCACCGGTTCGGCCACGATCCGCCAGGCGCGCCGGCGGCCGCCGCCGGTGGTCCAGCGGAAGCCGTCCTGATGCTGATGCGTCCGGCCCGCCTCGGCCACGATGGCGTCGGCCCCGCGGTCGAAGCTCAGCCCCTTCTCGCGCGCAGCCTCCACGCTCTCGGCCTTCATCTCGGTCAACCAGGCCTTGTTGGCCCAGGCCAGACGCCCGGCGGCGTCGGTGATCCAGGTCGGGGCGGGATAGGAATCGGCCAGCAGGCCCAGGCCGCTCTCGGTCGCCGTCCCCACCAGCCCCAGCCGCGACAGTCGCAGCCAGGCCGCCCCCGCCGACGATCGGCCTTCGACCGACCAGGCGCCGCCCGAGCCTTCCAGCACCGCGTCGAAGGCCTCGCCCTGGTCGATCAGGGCGTCCAGTCGCGGTCCCGCCACGGCGCGCACGGCGTCCAGCACCACCAGGCCCGGATCGAGCTCGGCCTCCTGGCTGGCGGACAGGTCCAGGGTCAGGGCGGTCCAGGCCTGGGGCGAGCCCAGCCGTTTGGTCTGGCCGTCGGGCGTCAGCGCCAGCCGCACGTCCTCGAACGCCGCCAGCGCCCCGTCGCGATCGGCCAGATCGACCAGGGCCGCGGCCAGCCGGGACTCGGCCACCCGGTTGCGCCGCGCCAGCCGGCCGCGCAGCCGCGCCGCCCAGGCGCTGAGCGCCAGAGCCAGCCCCGCGGCGCCCGCGGTCGCGACATAGGCGATGTCGGCCTCGGCCATGGTGTCGTGTCAGCTCCCGCCTTGATTCGGTAACCATACCTGATGAGGGGCGAGGGTCGAGGGTCGAGGGACGAGTGAAGCGGGCGCGGTGCTAGTGAATAGTGCTAGTGAGCGAGACGTGAGCCGATGCCGTGACCACAGCACTGTGTTGCTCACTCCTTGCTCACTAGCACTGTTCACCCTCGCCCCTCGCCTCCATGACCTGGACCACCCAGACAGCCCCCTCCCTCGACGACTTCGCCCGGCTGGCGCGCGAGGCGTTCGACGCCTTGCCCGAGCCTTTCCGGTCGCTGGCCGGCGAGGTGGTCATCCGCGTCGACGACTTCGCCGACGACGAGGTGCTAGCCGGTTTCGGCATGGAGGATCCGTTCGAACTGACCGGCCTCTACCACGGCGTCGATGTCGGCCTGCGCGACGGTCTGGGCCCGGCGGCCGAGCCGTCGCGCATCTTCCTCTACCGCCGCCCCATCCTCGACGAATGGTGCGAACGCGGCGACGTCGGCCTCAGCGAGATCATCGCCCACGTCCTCATCCACGAAATCGGCCACCATTTCGGACTCGACGACGACCGGATCGACGCGGTGGAGGATGAGGCGGGGAACGGCGCCAACTAGTACAGGCTTCCACGATTGTCTGATTCATGATTCAGCATTGGGATGATACCCAAGGCTGCTTTGGTCCGGCTGACGCCGGAGGATCGTGTTGTTCTGGAGGCTCGGGTTCGGGCTCCGACGTCGGAGCAGCGCGACGTGCTTCGGGCGC
>CALSBO010000090.1:0-11500 GCA_943373195.1 Brevundimonas vancanneytii | reverse complement strand
GGGGCGCCCCTCCACCGCTTCGCGGTCCCCCTCCCCATTGCATGGGGAGGAGACGGTAACTAGGGTCCGCGCTCAACGCCAGACCCAAGGAATTTCCCATGAACATCGCCGACATGAAGCGCGTCGAGACGCACCTGAAGCGCACCTTCAACACCGGCGGGATCATCCTCAAGCCGCGCGGCAAGCCCAGCGACTCGGCCGAGGTCTATGTCGGCGACGAATTCATCGGCGTGGTGTTCGAGGACGAGGACGAGGCCGGCAGCTTCATGTTCGAAATGGCCATCCTGGCGGAGGACCTGCCGGCGGACTGATCGCCGCCGGAAGCCGCGCATGAAAAAGCGCCGGAGGATTGATCCTCCGGCGCTTCGTCGTTTCAGGCGGAAGCGCTCAGGTGCGGCCGAAGATTCCGTCGAGCAGCTTGTTCAGGAAGCCCTTCTTTTCGGCGGGCTTGGCGGCGGCGGGGGCCGGAGCCGCGGCCGCGGGCTTCGGAACGGGCGCCGGCGTCGGCGCGGCGGCGGGCTTGGCGGCCGGCTTCCTCGCGGCGGGTTTCTTCGCGGCAGGCTTCCTGGCGGCCGGTTTCGCAGCGGCCTTCGCTGCCGGTTTCGCGGCTGCCTTCGGCGCGGGTTTCGCAGCCGGTTTGGCGGCGGGCTTCCTGGCGGCGGGCTTCGGCGCGGCCTTCACGGCGGGCCTGGCGGCGGCCTTCGCAGCGGCGGGTTTCGCGGCGGCCTTCGGCGCGGCGCTCGACTTTGCCGTCGGTTTCGGCTTGGAAGCGGCGGCGGCCGGTTTCGGCTTGGCGGCTGCCTTAGGCTTGGATGGTGCTTTGGCCATGAATTCCCCGACCCCTCGGTCAAAATGGTTGATGCTGGCGGCGGAGCGCACGTCTGCACGCGCCTCGATTCCACATGATAGCGGTGTTTGAGAAATGTCCGAGTCCGCAGTTCAAATAATCGCACGCGGTCCACGCGCGATCGCCGAGGCCGCCGCCGCCTCGCTGGATTCCGACCCTCTGCTGGAGGGGGCGACCTATTCCATCCTCGAGGAGGATGAGGACAAGGGCCTCTGGCGCATCGACGCCTTTCCCAATGACGCCGACGACGCGCGCGGAATCGAGGCGCGGCTGAAGGCCCACGACGGGCTGAGCGTGACGGTCGAGAAACTGGCCGACGCCGACTGGCTGGCCATGTCGCTGTCGGGGCTGCCGCCGGTGCGGGCGGGTCGGTTCTTCGTCTATGGCGCGCACGATCAGGGGATCGTGCCGAAGAACACCGTCAATCTGAAGATCGACGCCGGCGCCGCCTTCGGCACCGGCCACCACGGCACCACGGTCGGTTGTCTGATGGCGTTCGACGAACTGCTGAAGAAGGAGCGGTTCGAGCGGGTGCTCGACGTCGGCTGCGGCACGGGGGTGTTGGCCATCGCCGCAGCCAAGACCGGATCGAAGGTCGCCGTCGGCACAGACATCGACCAGCCCTCGGTGCGCATCGCCAACGAGAACGCCAGGCTGAACCTGGCCGACGCCCGCTTCGTCCACGCCTTTGGCCTGAACGACCGCAAGGTCCGCCGGTACGGTCCCTATGACCTGGTGTTCGCCAACATCCTGGCGCCGCCGCTGGTCTCCCTGTCGCAGGACATCAAGAATGCGCTGAGCCTGGGCGGAGTCGCCATCCTGTCAGGCCTGCTGCGGACCCAGGAGCGGCGGGTCTCGGCGGCCTATCTGTCACGGGGATTCGTACTCGAACGGCGCATCCATCGCGACGCTTGGAGCGCGCTGGTTCTGAGGCGGGTGGGTTAACGGCGGAACGGGCGCCCGCCACGACCGTTGCGGTGGTTCAGTGGAGGAACCGCCGTGACCTATATCGATCCCAACCTCGACCCCGACCGCCGCGAGACCGTCGTGACCGAGACCGTCGTGACGCCGTCGCATGTGACCGAGTCGGTCGAGACGGTCGTTGTGCGCGACTCCAACACCGGCTGGTGGATCGCCGGCATTCTGGGCGGGATCGTGCTGATCGCCGTGTTCTGGATCCTGTTCGCCCGCGGCCCCGATCCGCAGACCGACGAGGCCCTCCTGCAGGCGCAACTGGACGCGGCCGCGGCCCAGGCCAATGCCGACAACGCCCTGATCCAGGGTCAGGTCGCGGGCGCCCAGGCCAGCGTCGACATCGCCCGCGCCGACGCCGCCCGCTCGCAGGCCGACGCCATCCGCGCCGCCAGCGAGGCCCGCGCCGCCGAAGCCCGGGCGACTTCACCCGTGATCATCGAACGCGAGGTTCAGGTTCCGGCGCCGGCGCCGAGCGGCGGTGTGGCCGTGGTCACGCCGACGGCGCCGCAGAACTAGGTAGGCATCTCCCTCCCCCGAAGTGGGGAAGGATGTCGGCGCGAAGCGACGACAGGGTGGGGAATTGTCGGCAGCGCAAGACCGTGCGGCCGTTCCCCACCCGTCTGTCGCTTTCGCGACAGCCACCCTCCCCATGAGGGGAGGGAGAATGCTATGCGCAGTTTCATGCGCCAGTCCTTCGACGAAACCACCGATCCGTCCTTCGGGGCGAAACACCTGCCCCGCGTTCGCGCGAAGATGGCCGAGCAGGGGCTCGACGGCCTGCTGGTCCCGCATGAGGACGAGCACCAGAACGAATATCTGCCCGCCGCCAACGACCGGCTGGCCTGGCTGACCGGCTTCACGGGCTCGGCCGGCGCCGGCGCCGTGCTGATGGACCGGGCCGCGGTGTTCGCGGACGGTCGCTACACCGTCCAGGTCCGGGCCCAGGTCGATGCGGCGCAGTTCGAGATTCTCGACCTCGTCGGGGGCGGCGTCCCCGCCTGGCTGGAGCGCGCGCCCAGGGGGTCGGTGATCGGCTATGATCCGCGGCTGCACAGCCCCGACGCCCTGGCGGCGCTGAAGCGCGCGGCGAAGAAGGCCGGGGCCGAGCTGAGGCCGGTCGAGCCCAATCCGCTGGACCTGGCCTGGGCCGAGGAACGCCCCGAGCAGCCGACCGCGCCGGTGGTCCCCCATGAGGACCGCTACACGGGCGAGACCAGCGCTTCGAAACGCGCCCGCATCGGCGAGGCGGTGGCGAAGGCCGGGGCCGAGGCGGCGGTGCTGACCGCGCCCGCCTCCCTGGCCTGGCTGTTCAACATCCGCGGCGGCGACGTGATCCGCACCCCCCTGCCGCTCGGCCAGGCGGTGGTGAAGGCCGATGGAACGGCGCTGCTGTTCCTCGATCCGCGCAAGGTGACCAATGAACTGCCCGGCTGGCTCGGCGATGCGGTGACGCTGGAAGCGCCGGCCGTCCTCGACGCCGCGCTGGACGCCCTGTCGGGCCGCAAGGTGCTGGTCGATCCGGGCCAGTCGCCGGCCTGGTATTTCGACCGGCTGGAGGCGGCCGGCGCCACCGTGGTGCGCGGCATGGACCCCTGCACCCTGCCGCGGGCCTGCAAGAACCCGGTCGAGATCGAGGGGACGCGGCAGGCCCACATCCGTGACGGCGCCGCCCTGACCCGCTTCCTGCACTGGGTCGACACCGTGGGACAGGAGACCCTGCCGGATGAGCGCCAGATCGCCGAGGCGCTGGAGGGATTCCGCGAGGCGACCGGCGCGCTGAAGGACCTGTCCTTCGACACCATCGCCGGGGCCGGACCCAACGGCGCCCTGCCGCACTACAAGCCGGTGACCCGCACGATCCGGCGGATGGAGAAGGGGTCGCTGCTGCTCGTCGACGGCGGCGGCCAGTATCTGGACGGCACCACCGATGTGACCCGGACCATGGCCGTGGGCGAGCCGACGGCCGACCAGCGGCGCATGTTCACCCTGGTGCTCAAGGGCCATATCGCCATGGCCGTGGTGCGCTTCCCCGCCGGTACGACGGGCCATCAGCTGGACGCCATGGCGCGCCTGCCGCTGTGGATGGCCGGCCATGACTATGACCACGGCACCGGCCACGGCGTCGGCTCCTATCTCGGCGTCCACGAAGGACCGCAGCGGATCGCCAAGGCGGTCAACAGCCAGCCGCTGCTGACCGGCATGATCCTGTCCAACGAGCCCGGCTATTACCGCGAGGGCCACTGGGGCATCCGCATCGAGACGCTGCAGGTGGTGACCCCGGCGACGGCGATCCCCGGCGGCGAGCGGCCGATGCACGGGTTCGAACAGCTGACCCTGGCCCCGCTGGACCGCAAGCTGATCGACGTCGCCCTGCTGACGGCTGATGAGCGGGCGTATGTCGACGCCTATCACGCCGAGGTGCTGGCCAAGGTGGGGCCGTTGCTGGAGGGCGAGGTGCTGGACTGGCTGGGAGCGCAGGCGGCGCCGCTTTGAAGGGTGGGCAGATTATGGTAGAACCGGTTCTACCATGCTGAACATCAAGAATCCGGAGACGCATCGGCTCGCCAAGGAATTGGCGCATCGGCGGGGTGAGAGCCTGACGATGGCGGTGACTGTCGCCCTGCGCGAACAGTTGGCGCGCGAGCCGGTCGAGGCTCCCCGCGCGACGGTCGCGGATATCATGAAGCTGGTGCGAGAGCTCAATCTGAAGCCGCTGAAGCCCGGCGAGGATCCTACCGCCTTCCTCTATGACGACGAGACGGGTCTGCCCGGGTGATCATCGACAGTTCGGCCTTGATCGCCATTCTGGTCGGCGAGCCTGAAGCGGAGGCCTTCGCCGCCGCCTTGGTCGCGTCCGACGTCAATCGCATTTCCGCGGCCAACTATCTGGAAGCCGCGATCGTCGCTGATCGACGCGCCCAGAAGGGCAGTCGGATCGGCGCGTTTGAATCTCTGGTGGCTACCGCGCGGCTCCAGATTGTCGATGTGACACCGGCAAGGGCGATCGAGGCAAGGCGGGCGTATCGCCGGTTCGGCAAGGGTTTCGACAAGGCGCGGCTGAATTTTGGCGACACATTCGCGTATGCCCTGGCCGTGGAATTCGACGAGCCATTGCTGTTTAAGGGCGACGAGTTCTTGCAGACGGACGTACGCCGCGCGGTCGTGACTCCTTGAAATAAGGCCGAACGGCGCCCATCTCCCTTGAGCCGGCGGAGGCTCCGCCGGCCCCCCACATGTCAAGGAGAGCGGTCATGAAGACGCGCAAACTCGGCCGCGGCGGCCCTGAGGTTTCGGCCATCGGCCTGGGCTGTATGGGCATGGCGGCCTTCTACGGTCAGGCCTCGGACGAGGCCCAGGCGACGGCGGTGATCCATCGCGCGCTCGACCTCGGGGTCACCTTCCTCGACACGGCCGAGATGTACGGGCCGCACACCAATGAGCTTCAGATCGGCAAGGCGCTGGCCGACCGGCGGGACCGGGCCTTCGTCGCGACCAAATTCGGCATCGGCTACAACGCCGAGCGCACGGCCCTGACCGTCGACGGTTCGCCGGCCAATGTGCGCCGCGCCATCGAGGGCAGTTTGAGCAGGCTAGGGATGGACCACGTCGATCTCTACTACCTGCACCGGGTCGATGCGAACACGCCGATCGAGGAAACCGTCGGGGCGATGGGCGAACTGGTCAAGGAGGGCAAGGTGCGCTTCCTCGGCCTGTCGGAGGCCTCGCCCGAGACGCTGCGGCGTGGGCATGCCGAGCATCCGATCACCGCCCTGCAGACCGAATATTCGCTGTGGAGCCGTGAACCCGAAGACGAACTGCTGTCCACCTGCGACGAACTGGGCATCGGCTTCGTGCCCTACAGCCCGCTGGGCCGCGGGTTCCTGTCCGGCGAGATCAGATCCATGGAGGACCTGACCGCCGACGATTTCCGCCGCTCCAACCCGCGCTTCCAAGGTGAGAATTTCCAGAAGAACATCGACCTGGTCCATGCCGTTGCGGCGATCGCGGCGGACAAGGGGGTGACGGCGGCGCAACTGGCCCTGGCCTGGGTGCTGGCGCAGGGCGAGACGCTGGTTCCCATCCCGGGCACGCGGCGCATCCGGACGCTGGAGGAGAACGCCGCAGCGGCCGACCTCGTGCTGTCGGCGGACGATCTGGTGCGCATCGAGGCGGTGTTCCCCAAGGGGGCCGCGTCGGGCCATCGGTACGCCGAAGCGGCAAGGGCAGCGCTGAATAGATGACGTGTCTCCTCCCTGTCGCGAAGCGACGGGGAGGGGGGAACGCGCGAAGCGTGGTGGAGGGGTGCCGTGCCGCGGTCCTACCCCTCCGTCACGGCGCGAAGACGCGCCGCGCCACCTCCCCATCGGCTGCGCCGACAGGGAGGAGACGGGCTCAGCCGATCAACGCCAGCCACTCGTCCTCGGTCAGCACCGTGACGCCGTGCTTCTGGGCCTCGGCCAGCTTGGAGCCCGCGCCCGGGCCGGCGACGAGGTAGTCGGTCTTCTTCGACACCGAGCCGGAGACCTTGGCGCCGAGGGCTTCGGCGCGGGCCTTGGCCTCGTCGCGGGTGAAGCGTTCGAGAGCGCCGGTGAAGACCACGGTCTTGCCGGCGACGGCGGTGTCGGACTTGGGCTTTTCGACGTCCTCGATGCGCGTCATCTCGGCGACGAGGGCGTCGACCATGGCGCGGTTGTGGGTCTCGCGGAAGAACAGAGCCAGCGCGCGGGCGGCGACCGGGCCGACCCCGGAGACGCCGGCGATCTGGCCCAGGCCCTCGGACGGGCCCTCGTCGCGGGCCACGGCCGCCAGACGCACGAGCCCGGCCCAGTCGTCCGCGAGGCTGGCCAGTCCGCGACGGGCGGGGGCGGCGAGACCGGGGAAGGCGAGGGCGATCTTCTGGTCCAGCGGGGCCTCGGGCCACGGGTCAGCTGCGGGCGGCGTCGCCTCGGCCAAGGCCGCCACCACGCGCGGCGAGACGGCATGGGCCTCGTTCAGCCGGACCCAGTCCTCGCTGGGAATGCCCCCGGCGGCGGCGACACAGGCGGCCTCGAAGGCGGGCCAGGTCTCGAAGGCGCGGGCGAGGACGATGGAGGTCTGTTCGCCGATGTCGCGTACGCCGAGGCCGTAGATGAAGCGGTCCAGGCTGATGGTGCGGCGGGCGTCGATGCCGGCCACGAGGTTGCGCACGCTGGTTTCGCCGTAGCCGTCCTCGGCGCGCAGGGCGTCCAGCTTTTCCGCGTCGCGGGCCAATCGGAAGATGTCGGCGGGCTGGCTGATCCAGCCGCGCTCATGGAAGGCGGTCAGCTGTTTCTCGCCGAGACCCTCGATGTCGAACGCGCGGCGGCTGCAGAAATGCTTCAGGTGTTCGATCCGTTGGAACGGGCAGGCCAGTTCGCCGGTGCAGCGTCGCACCACGCTCTCCACGCCCGAGGCGTTGGTCTCCTTCACCAGCGCCGTCTTCAGCGGACAGATGCACAGGTGCGGGAAGTCCCACGGTTCGCCGCGGCCGGGGCGATCGGCGTCGACCACGCCGAGGATCTGCGGGATCACGTCGCCCGCGCGCTGCAGGGTGACGGTGTCGCCGATCCGCACGTCCAGCCGGCCGATCTCGTCGGCATTGTGCAGGGTGGCGTTGCGCACGACCACGCCGCCGACGGTGACCGGGTGCAGCCGCGCGACCGGCGTGTGCGAGCCCGTGCGACCGACCTGGATGTCGATGCCCTCCAGCACCGTGGTCGCCTGCTGGGCCGGGAATTTGTGGGCGACGGCCCAGCGCGGGGTGCGGGCCACGAAGCCGAGGCGGGCCTGCCAGTCCAGCCGGTCGACCTTGTAGACCACGCCGTCGATGTCATGGCCGAGGGCCGCGCGGTCGCGCTCGAGTTCGGTGTAGAGGGCCTGCAAGCCGGCGGCGTCCTCGACCCTGCGGGAGCGAGCGTTGACCTGAAAACCCCAACTTTCCAACGTTTTCAGGGCGTCGGCTTGCGTATCGGCGAAGGACGAGGACGTCTCGCCCCAGGCGTAGGCGAAAAAGCGCAGGGGCCGTCTGGCGGTGATCGCCGGGTCCTTCTGGCGCAGGGAGCCGGCGGCGAAATTGCGCGGGTTGGCGTAGGTGCGCTGGCCCTCTGCCTCGGCGGCGGCGTTGAAGGCGTCGAAGGCGTCGTTGGGCGCATAGACCTCGCCGCGCACCTCGATGACGTCGGGCCAGCCGGAACCGAACAGAGTCCGGGGGATGTCGGCCAGGGTGCGCAGATTGGCGGTGACGTCCTCGCCCGTGCGGCCGTCGCCGCGGGTCGCGCCCCGGACCAGCACGCCGTTTTCGTAGCGGAGGCTGGCGGAGAGGCCGTCGATCTTGGGCTCGCCGACGAAGGCGACGGCCTCGTCGACGGGCAGATTCAGGAAGCGGCGGATGCGGGCGACGAAATCGGTGACCTCTTCAGGCGAGAAGGCGTTGTCGAGCGACAGCATGGGCACGCCGTGACGCACCGGAGCGAACTGGCTCGACCCAGCCGCGCCGACCACCTGCGACGGCGAGGCCGGGCTCGTCAGGTCGGGGAAGCGTTCCTCGATCTCCAGGGCCCGGCGCTTGAGGGCGTCATAGTCGGCGTCGCTGATCTCGGGCGCGTCGTCGCCGTGATACAGGGCGTCGTGCCGGGCCAGTTCGGCGGTCAGCCGGTCGAGTTCCTCGCGCGCGGCGGACCCGGTCAGCTGATCGACGGGGGTGTCGGACATGAAACGCTCGCGAGAAGGATTCTCCCGGTCGTTCTAGCATCGTGCGCGGGGGTTTCGAGGCCCCGCGACCGGATTGCGGCCACAGTGTCCAGCATGACAGGGAGTTAAACTGACACCGACGGTCCGCTCCGCTAGCGTCCGCCGGTCCCAAGGAGTTCCCATGCGTCACGTCCGTCTTCTCGCCCTTTCCACGGCCCTCGGCGGCGCCTTGCTGCTTTCGGCCTGCGGCGGGCTGTTCGGGTCCGAAGCGACGCCGCCCGCCGCGGCCGCGCCGCCGGCCCTTTCGGCGATGCATACCCAGTTGTTGGAAGACACGCGCATCCTGTCCGCCGACGGCATGCAGGGCCGCGACACCGGCGCGCCGGGCGGGGAGACGGCGCGCGCCTATATCGTCGGCCGACTGGAGGCGCTGGGCGTCGCCGCCCCGCCCATGGGACGATTGCAGCCGTGGGAGATGCAGGGCCGCACTCGCGCCGGGCAGAAGACCTACAATGGTGTGAACATCATCGGCCTGATCCCGGGGATGCGCGTCACCGACCGCTATATCGTCGTGACGGCCCACTATGACCACGTCGGCGTCAATGCAGAGGGCGCGGTGTTCAACGGCGCCGACGACAACGCTTCGGGCGTCGCCACCATGCTGGCCCTGGCGGCCGACCTGAAACGCCAGGCGCCGGAGCATAGCGTGCTGATCGTGGCCCTGGACGGCGAGGAGCATGGCCTGCTGGGCGCCCGGCATTTCGTCGAGGCTCCGCCGGCGCCGCTCGAATCCATCGCCATGAACCTGAATTTCGACATGACCGCCCGGGCCGAGACGGACGGCAGGCTGTGGGTGACGGGCACCTATCAGAACCCGACCCTGCGCCCGATGCTGGAAGGCATCCCGGCCAATGGCGCGGTGGCCCTGGCCTTCGGCAAGGACACGCCGCAGGACACCGGCGAGGACAATTGGGTCGAATCCTCGGACCACGGGGCCTTTCACCGGGCCCAGGTGCCGTTTCTGTATCTGGGGGTCAACTACCACCGGGACTATCACCGGCCGTCGGACGATTTCGAGCGGATCACCCCGTCGGTGTTCATCAGCGCGACCGAACTGTCGATCGCTTCGTTCCGGGCGCTGGATCGGGGCCTGGATCGCTAGGGCGAAACCGGTCTTGGTGGGCGTCCGCCAAGGCCCGGATTGCGCTCCAGTATGATGCTGGACCATTTTCCGGATTCAGGTCGATTCGACCTGAAGCGAAAATGGTCCAGACCCGAGCGCGTGGCGCCGTAAAGATACGGGCTTGAATTGATCACGCTTAGGTCGTCTGGTCGATGATGGGAGGCGACCTCATGACCACCACATATCGGCCGATGGAGGACCTCGGCGCGGTCCAGAAGATTCGCAAGGCGGCCGTTCTGGCGGCTCTTTTGGGGCTGGTCGGACTCGGTCTGGTCACCCAGTCGATCGGCGGGGTCGATGGCGAATGGCACGAGCGCGTCGAGTCCGTCGGGTTTGTCGCCATAATCCTGTCGATCGTCGGCCGGGCCTGGTGCTCGCTCTACATCGGTGGGCGCAAGAAGGCCGAGATCGTTGATCGGGGTCCCTATTCGATCACGCGCAATCCGCTCTACGTCTTCAGCTATATCGGCGCCTTCGGGATCGGGACCCAGAGCGGCATCGTCACGATAGGCCTTGGGTTCGTGCTGGCGGCCATGGCTGTCTTCTATGTGACGGTCCGGCGCGAGGAGGCTTTTCTGGAGCGGGAGTTTGGCGCCGTCTACGCCGCCTACAGGGCGCGTACGCCGCGCTTCTGGCCCCGATTTTCTTTGTGGCGGGATGAGGAGCACCTGACGATCCGCCCGGGCCTGTTCCTGACGACGATCCGCGACGGGCTGGCCTTCCTGCTGGCCATTCCGGTGTTCAAACTGATCGACGCCGGGCAGGCGACCGGCTGGCTCCGCATCATCGCTCACCTGCCCTGACAGTGGACAGACGCGTGTCCGCGTGGTCCGGTCGGCGCCACGCGTTCAGGGAGGCCTCGTCATGCGCAATTTGATCGGTCTGGCCGTCGGCCTGGCGATTCTGGCGTCCTGCGACCGGCCCGGGGCTCCCGGGGAGCCCCCGTCCGCCACCGTCCCGGCGTTCAGCCACGGCATGGGGTCGGACCTGTCCGGCTACTATATGCCGCTGGCCGAGGTGCGGGTCGGCAACTGGTCGTTCGACCATGTCTTCATCGGCCAGACCGCCGAATTCCAGGCCTGGGAGGCCGGAACGCGCAGCCAGACCTTCGCTCCGGTGATGCTGCAGTTCGACGATGTCACCAGCCCCATGGTCCAGACCGAACTCGGCGAGGCGCGCAGCGTCACCGCCCGCGTGCTGCCGACCGCCTATTCCGTGACCGACACCGCCATCACCTTCGAGGGGCGATCGGCGGAACTGGGCGCAATCAGTTTCGAGGGCGCGCTTGATCCCGGCGCCCTGGCGACCGCGCGGCGCAACCTCGGCAACGAAGGCGCGGTGGTTGCGGGAACGCTCACCATCGGCGACGCCCCGCCGCGGAACGTGCAGCTGCGATGGTGGGCGGGGGACTGACGGGAATTCCAACCCGCTCATCCCCGCGAAAGCGGGGACCCAGTGCTGTCCAGCGTGACGGCGGCGTTTCAGGACGGGCGGACAAGCGCGACAGGAATGACCGTTCGCCCAAAGAACTGGGTCCCCGCTTTCGCGGGGATGAGCGGAAAGTTGGTACAGAACCTAGTCGTTCGCTTCAATCAATTGGATACGATTGAGTGATTCGCTGCTGCGCATCTGGATGCAGAGGCGAAGATGGCGGCGAGGAGCGTGGCGGTAAAGAAGTATGTGGTGAAGCTGGACGGGGAGGAGCGTGCCCAGCTCGAAGCCCTGATCAGCAAGGGCAAGAGCGCCGCGCGTCGGCTGACGAAGGCGCGGATCCTGCTGAAGGCCGA
>CALSBO010000089.1:0-11699 GCA_943373195.1 Brevundimonas vancanneytii | reverse complement strand
TCGGCCTTCAGCAGGATCCGCGCCTTCGTCAGCCGACGCGCGGCGCTCTTGCCCTTGCTGATCAGGGCTTCGAGCTGGGCACGCTCCTCCCCGTCCAGCTTCACCACATACTTCTTTACCGCCACGCTCCTCGCCGCCATCTTCGCCTCCGCATCCAGATGCGCAGCAGCGAATCACTCAATCGTATCCAATTGATTGAAGCGAACGACTAGGCGAGAGCCGGATCGGACGAAGTGGCCTTGTCATTTAGGCGTGTTGGATCAAAATCCAAACGACCGCGACGCCGCCATAAGGCGGCATACGGTTGCCTTCAGCGATGGGGGCGGTGTGTCCCGACCGTCCTTCGACTTCCCAGACGCCGGACTTCGGGCACACATCCCCCGTTCGCGAGCGCGTTCCGATGGATTTTCTCAACTATCTCACCTCCCTTCCGGTTCGAGGCCGCGACAGCAGCGGCGAGCGAAACTGCGCCTGAAAGCGCACAGCGTCAATCGTCCGACATAATACGCTCGCCTAGATCGTATGTGATAGGGGACTAAACTGATCTCGTGGGAAGCCAGGCCATGCACGCCAAGCGAGGAGGCCTTAAAGGCCTAGCACATTTGCCTTGGTGAGACGGCAGCCGCGTTCCTTGAGTCTGGAGATCGACGCCAGGTCCCAACGGAAAGGATCCTCGTCATCGTCATGCCGCTTGGCGAGTTCCCCGCCTTCGTCGTGGGCCGCGAGATAAAGGCGCGCCCCGGACGGATTGATCCGCACCACCCGCTTGATCTTCCGTTCGCCGCCGTCCTCGACCTCGACCATGTCGCCCTTGTGCACCCGCATGATCAGGCGGGCGCCGGGGACTTCCGATTTCCAGCGCGGTTCGGCGGTTCTTTGGTTGGCCTCGAACACCGTGGCGGCATAGCCGCGCCAGACGCCGTCCGGCCCCTCGACAATGTCCATGTGGTGGTTCTCGCCGGGGACCAGGGCCTTGTAGGGCTTGCCCGCGCGGTCCTTGATCAGGACGACGCCTTCCTCCTTCTTCAACAGGCGGACGCGGCGGATGTTCTCGGCCTTGCCGAAGGCGCGAAGCGCCGCCGGCCAGCCGGTCTTGTCGCTGTCCTTGACTCCCGCCTCGGCCAGATGCGCCGCCAGACGGGCGCGCAGGCTCAGGTCGCGAATACGCCCGACCTCCTTGCCCGTCAGCCCGTCCAGCGCCTTGCGGTAGACCAGGTTGCCGTCCTCGCCGCTCGCAGGGTCGACCAGGCCGTAGGCGGTGTCCTCGTGCAGGGCGCCGCCGGTGCCGTGCTCGGCCTTGTGCGAGACCACCACGGCCTGGACCCGCTCGCGGACATTGTCGCGGAAGATGCGCGAGGCAGCGACGAAGCCCGGCGGTTCGGGCACGTCCTTGGTGATGGCGTTCAGGTCGTCGTCGCCCTCGCGCGCGCCGGCGCGGCGAGCCAGTTCGTTCAGCAGGCCCCGGTCGATCACGCCGATGGTGGCGGCATCGATGGCGTGGTGGCGGTGGTTGTTGCGGTCCTTCACATTCGAGAAATTCAGGCCCCAGCGGGCGCGCAGCATGGCCGTCAGCTGGCCGGTAACGACCCAGACATTGTTCTCGTTCGGCTCGCGATTGACCAGGGGCGCGACGTATTCGCGGGCCAGTTTCGACAGGTGGCGGGTCTCGTTCAGCTGCCGGTCGAGGAAGCCGCGCTCCTCCTTGTCGTATTTCTCCATCGCGCCGGGTTTGAAGCGCCAGGCCTTGTTGCGGGGCAGGGCGTCGGCGCGTTGCTGGATGGCTTCGTAGCCGCCTGGGACGGACGACCAGTCAGCCTGTTCCGGGGCGAAATTGCGTTTGCCCCGGTTGGCTTCGCGGAAGGCCACGGTCTTGTTGGCCATGGAGTCGTCGAGTGTCTTCGAGAAGGGCAGGATGTGCTCGATCTCGATCCGGTCGGAAAACACGTCGGCGAAGGCGATGGTCTTGCCGGTATAGGTGCAGACGCGCGGCATCGGGCCGAGGTCCTCCCAAAGGCGATACAGGCGCAGGTTCGCGGGAGAGGCGGTCAGGCCGGCCTCTTCCAGATCCTTGCGTCGTTGGTCGTTCTTGCGCTCGTTTTCCTTGTTCTGCTTCTGGGCCTTATCCTTGTCGTCCTTCGACATTTTCAAGTCTCGGGCCAGCTCCAGCACCACCTCCTCCGGCGGGCCGTGGCGGTCGATAAGGGCGTTCATGACGCGCTTGAGCTGGTTCAATCCGATGTGGACCGTGGGGTTGGGCACGCGGCCGAGACGCTTCTCGTCAGGATCGTCCGGGTTGCCCGTACCGCCGACCGTGTGCCGCTCCAGGGCCGTGCGGTAGTCGGGCAGTTTGTCGTAAACCTCGCCGGTGCGAAAATCGGAGTGATGCAACTTCGGGAACGCCCGTTTGACCGCATCGTGATAACGGACGACGAGGCCGGTCTCGGGGTCGCCCGCCCTCATCGCTTCGACCAGGCCGCGCGCGAAGGTGGGGCCGACGCGCAGATGGCCCTGCGGCGGGACGAAGTGGGCGGCGTCCTCGGCCTCCTCGGGCGTGACTCCCAGTCCGATCAAGCGCCCCTTGAGCGCGTCGAGGTCGTCAGCGGTCAGCAACTGTTCGATAATTTCGCCGCGCGCGTCGTCGTCGAGGCCAGACCAGATACGTTTTAGCGCGCCCTTTTTGCCGCCCAGGCGGGCGGCGGAGGCATCGCCCTTAAGCCGGTCTCGCCCGCCTTCCTCCAGATTGATCTTCGCCGCGCCGGGTAGGTCCAGCAGTTTACGTACGCCGCGGCTGCCGAAGGTCAGATCCTCGCCCGCCAGAAGGGGCGCGGCCAGCAGGTCCCGCTCGGTCAAGGTCAGACGGCGCGGCCGCTCCAACCCCTCCTCGATCTCCAGATTGGCCAGTTCCTGATAGATGCGGAACCGTTGGGCCACGGGATGGGCGTCGGCCAGCCGCGTCTCGTGGGAGAAAAAGGTACAACGGCCGATCACCGGGGGTTTCAGCGGGCGCTGGCGGAAGATCGCCTGGTGGATGGCCGCCCAAGCCTCTTCGGTCAGGAGCGCGGCGTGATGCGCGGCTTGCGCCGCCCAGACGCGGTCGAACTCGTCCTCCAGCATGTCGCGCTGGGGGTAGATGTCATAGAACGCCTTGGCGCCCTCGCCGTTGATGCGGGCGCGAACGCCCTTCCGTCGTCTTACGGGTCCGGTTTGACGTTCTGCGTAGTATTGACCTAGCGTCCGGTCGCCGAGTTCAGCCTCCAGCCGTTCGCCGGCCGATGCGATCTTGCCCTTGTCCTTGTCGTCCGTGGTGCGGGCGTCGGCGATGCGGTTCGACTTGTAGCCGCGCCGTTGGTTCATGTGGAAAAAGGCACGCCCAATCTCGAACGGCTCAAGCCGCCCATCGAGCGCCTGTCCCCGGATGGCATAGACGTCGAGCGATTCCAGCGCCTTGCGATCGGCCTCTTCCGTCGGCATCAGGCCGTGGCGCACCAGCAGCGTCATCAGCCAGGCGCGGCGCTGGATGAAACGGTCGCGGCGGCGTCGGGCGGCACGAGGAACGCGGCGCATGGTCGCCAGAGACTGGCCGTCCTTGGGATTGCGTCCGTCGGAGAACAGGCGGACGCCGCAGTCCTCGAGTTCGCAGGGACGCCCCTGGCGGTCCAGGCGGTAGACGGCCCAGCCGATAGAGTTGGTGCCGATGTCGAAGGCGAAACGCGCGTTCTCGATGGTCATGAAGGCCCCTCCAGTCTCCACTTGACCTCAACTCGACCGTGTGCGCAAATCCAGTGTCTAGCAAAGGCAACCGCGGGGGTCCCCTCCGTTAACAAGGGACATAGTCCCATCAGATGACGGGCGGTCCACGGGCCGCCCGTTTTTCGTCGACTCGCCGCGTCGTGATCGGGCCGGGCGGGGGGAATCGGTTAGCGTCCACCCCATGGCCTTTCTCCGGCGCCCGTCCGTCCCGATCATCGTGGCCCTGGCCCTGGCGAGTTGCAGTCCCATGCTGCCGGACGCCGCCATGCGTCCGTCACGCTCGGCATGGCCGGCGCCGAGCCGGAGCGAGGCGCCGCTGGCAGGGGGCCTGATCGACCTTCCGATCGAAACCGGCACGCGAGCGGCAGTGCTGCGGGAGGGCGCTGACCTGCAGCAATGTATGGCGCAACTGACCGCCGCCCGCGTGACCTTCCGGCCGGTTCCCGACCGGGTGAACAGCGAAACCTGCGGCCTCGCCGATGGCGGCGCCCTTGGTGCGGACATGGGCACGGTGGCGCGGATGACGCCCGGCGATGTCGAGATGACCTGCCAGACCGCGCTGGCGCTGAGCATCTGGCGGCGGCAGTCGCTGGAGCCGGCGGCGCGCGAGATTCTCGGCTCCGACGTGGTGCAGATCGACCATTTCGGCGCCTATGCCTGCCGCAATGTGAACAACGGCGCCGGCAGCACGCGCATCAGCGCCCATTCCCGGGCCGCCGCCCTCGACTTCTCAGGGGTCAGGCTGCGCGACGGGCGGCGCATCGTCGTGGCGGACGACTGGAGCGGGGATGAGCCCGAGGCGCGCTTCCTGCGCCGCATCCGCGACGACGCCTGCCGGATTTTCGGCACGGTCTTGAGCCCCGACTACAACGCGGTCCACCACGACCACCTGCATCTGGAGGCGACGGACAGCCGCTTCTGCCGGTGAGCCGGTCAGCATTGGAGCCGAAGCGTGATCAGTCGACGGCCGGGGCCTCGCCGGACACGTCAGCGGCGCGGCCCGGGAACCGTCCGACCTTCGTGCCCTGACGGCCGAACCGGACCATGCGGTAGGGATAGCCGGGATAGAGTCTGGCGATGTGGCGAACCCCGTGCAGGGCCACGGTGGGGTGTTCGCCGCCGCCCATGGTCAGGACCACGGTGTCGCCGCCGACGCCCTCTTCATAGGTCGGTTCATAGGCCTCCTCGGTCCAGCGGCGCGCGATCTCGGCGGAAGTCATGGCCCAGAAGGTGAAGCCGACGACGCGGCCGTCCTCGGAGGCCAGGACGTAATGACCCCGCCGCACGGCGCCGGAGATGCTGGACACCATCGGCCCGAACGGCAGTTCGCTGAACGGTTCGCGAGCCGCCATGAAGGTGACCGCCGCGGCGAAGGCGTCCGCTTGGCGAGCCATCCGGCCGATTTTCAGCGCCATGGGGCTCTCACGATCATGTCATCCATCACTCAGGTTGCATCCGAAATCGAAGCCAAATCGTACGGACGGTTGTCTCAGCGCAACCGCCGAAAAGGAAGCCAATAAAATCCGAAGCTTGAGCATATGGAAATAGTTAAGAATCTGAAAATAGCGCGAGAAGCACTGAAACTATAAGTAGTCGAGTTCCGTTAGCTGCCCCATGGCGAAATCGCGCCACAGTTCTGGCGCCGTGCGCGCCATATTCGGAGCAGACCATGCCCACAATCAATGGAACAGCCGGCAACGACGTTCTGGTCGATACGCCGGACGACGATGCTCTGAACGGACTGGGCGGGTTGGACACGATCACCGTGACGCGCGGCCGGGACGTGGTCGACGGCGGGGCGGACGACGACCGGCTGGTGATCGACTATTCCGGCCTGACGGTCGGCATCCAGAATTTCGGCGAGACCGGATTCGATGAGGCCTCGGGCACGGGAACGACCAGCACCCGCTTCACCGGCGTGGAATCGTTCGCCGTCTCGACCGGTTCGGGCAATGACACGATCCGCACCTTCTTCCGGCCCGACTCGATGACCGATGTGGTCGTCTCCGGCAACGACACCATCAGCCTCGGCGACGGCGCCGACCGCGCCGGCGGCGGCGCCGGCAACGACACCCTGCGCGGCGGCGAAGGCAACGACATCCTGGACGGCGACGGCTCGATCCGCGGCAAGTTCGGCGCGGGGCGCAATCTGGGCGACCAGAGCTTCACCGGCTCCGACACCCTGTTCGGCGAGGGCGGCGACGACCTGCTGCAGGGCGGCGCGGGCGACGACATCCTGGACGGCGGCATCGGCAACGACACCCTGTACGGCGACGGCGTCACCTTCAGCTACAACGACACCACCAACTCGGGCGGCGGCGGCACGGTCTCGATCGTCGACCAGTTCGGCGGCATGGATTCGGGCAATGACGTCCTGAACGGCGGCGACGGCGACGACATCCTGGAAGGCCGTCTGGGCAATGACACCGTCAATGGCGACGCCGGCGACGACGTGGCCCGTTTCAACGTTTCGCGGGATGGGTCGGACCTGACCGATCTGGGGACCGGCAATGACACGGTCGAGATCGGCGTCAACGCCGACTCGCAGCGGTCGAGCGCCATTCGCCTGACCTTCACCAGCAGCGAGGTCGGCAACGGCAACGCCAATGACGGCGGGACCCTGGCCAACCAGGACGGCGGGCTGGGCGTGCGCCTGCAATCGGAAGACTATGCCGACGGCCTGTTCGGCGACGTCAGCCGTTTCGACGACGAGGGCATCACCTTTGTCGCCGAGGGCAGCGCCCTGTTCGACGTGCGCGACCTGGTGTCGGGCGCCCAGCGCGGCAACCTGTTCGGCGAGGTCCAGCTGGGCACGTCGGGCGCGGATGTGATGACGGCCGACACCGGCGTCGCCTATTATTTCAACGGCGGCGCGGGCAATGACGCCATCACCGGCGGGGTCAACGCGGACTTCCTGGTCGGCGGCGGCGGCGCGGACATGCTGGACGGCGGCGACGGCGCCGATACCTTCATCGGCGGCGGCGGCAACGACAGCTTCGTCGGCGGCGCGGGCGTCGACACCGCCAACTATGGCGTCGCGACCGCCGGCGCGACCGTGCGTCTCAACCTCGCGACCGCCAGCGACGGATCGGGCGGAACCGACACACTGTCCGGCATCGAGAACGTCACGGGTTCGAACTTCAACGACACCCTTGTCGGCAACGGCGCCGGCAATGTTCTGAACGGGGGTCTCGGCGCCGACACCCTGGTGGGCCTGAACGGCGACGACGTTCTGATCGGCGGCTCCGGCGCGGCCAATCAGCTGCAGGGCGGACAGGGCGACGATCGCTATGTCGTGTCGGCCAATGACACCCTGGTCGAGTTCGCCGACGAAGGCGTCGATCTGGTCCAGACGACGGTCGAAAAGTACCGGCTGCGGGACAATTTCGAGAACCTGACCTCGATCGGAACGAGCGCCTTCACGGGTATCGGCAACGCGCTGAACAACGTCCTGACGGGCAGCACCGGCGTCGATACCCTGATTGGACAGGGCGGTGACGACGTTCTGATCGGCGGATCGGGCGCGGCCAACCAGCTTCAGGGCGGCATGGGCAATGACCGCTATGTCGTCAGCGCCAACGACACCCTGGTCGAGTTCGCCGGTGAAGGGAGCGACACTGTTGAAATCTCGCGCGACTCGTATGTCCTGAGGGCCAATTTCGAGAACCTGACCTATACGGGCTCGAACGCCTTCACCGGCGGCGGCAATGCTCTGGACAACGTCATCACCGGCGGCGCCCAGGCCGATGTTCTGACCGGCGCCCAGGGCAACGACACCCTGAACGGCGGCGCGGGCGAGGATATCGCCGTGTTGTCGGGCAATCGGGCGGACTACACCTTCACCGCCACGGCCGGCGGGTTCCAGTCGGTCGATGCGACGGCGGGCCGGGACGGGACCGATCAGCTGGTGGGAGTCGAACGCGTCCGCTTCGCCGATGGTTCGACGGCTGCGGTCTCCAGTCTGGTGGCGCCGGTCCCGGGCGCCGAGATGGCGCTGGCTGACGACGCCTTCCTGATGAGCAAGGACGACGGCCCCCAGGTTCTGCCGGGTGACGATCTGTTCGATTTCGGCGGACGGATGGCGTCAGACATGGAGGCCCCGCGATCGGACAGCGCCATGGCCTTCCTGCTGGAAGACAATGTGACGTTCGCGCCCGCTGACAGGAGTCCCGGCGGTCACGACGACTGGATGATGTAGAACCAGCCCGGGCAAGCATCCACTGCAGGGAAGGAGGCGGTCCGAAGGGGCCGCCCTCTTTCTTTGGGAAATCCGGGCGTCCGGCGTCTGCTCGAACGCCGCCCCGGCAACGAGTGAGACCGATGCCGCCGCCGTCAGCCTTCGTCGCGGGCGGACGTTCGAAACGAACGGGCCGCCATCAGGTCGGCCAGGGCGTCGTAGTGGCCGGCGATCAGGAGATTGGCGGCGCGCTCGCGGGGGTCATGGGTTTCGACGGCGCGCCGACGCCAGGCTTCGGCGCGTTCCCTCAGCGTTTCCTCGTCCATGAACAGTCATCGCAGGCTGCACGGGGATCGTCCCCCAGAGCAGTCAACGATGGAGCGTGGCCGTTTCATCCATGGCGAAGGTCTGTCGCCAGCCGGCGTCCCGGGCGCGGGCCTCGGCGGCCGCGTTGAGTGTGTCGCCCGTGATCGCCGCGTCCACGGCGGCCAGCACCGGGGCGGGGATGTCGGCGGCGGCGGTGCGCAAGTCTCCGGCGGCGGGCTGGAACGGGGCGAGGGCCTGCAAGGTCCATCCGTCATCCGAGCGGCAGGCCAGACCGGCCACGCCCGCATCGCCCGACTGGAAGGTGCGGCACCAGCGGCCGTCGGCGCCGCGGAAGGTCAGGCCCACGGCGCGGCCCTGCGCGTCGGCGCCGTCGGCGGTCAGCCGCGTATCCAGCACCCGCACCAGACCGGCATCGGCGATGGCTCCATCGCGATCGACGACGAAGCCGCTGTCCGCCTGTCCGCCGCCCAGCCAACCGATCGACAGTCCGAGTACGAAACAGGCGGCCGCCAGTCCGGCCCAGATGGGGGCGTGGCGGGGCTGGAAAACCGCGCCCAGGCCGACCCGCAGTCGCTCCAGGACGGGCGGGCGGGCGGCCGGTCCGCCGGCCGCGATCATCCGGGCCAGGGCCTGGTCGCGCGGATCGGGGGCGATGGGCACGGCCTCACGGACGAGGGTGCGCAGGGCGCGAAGGGCGCCCAGTCGCCCGGCCAGGACGGGATCAGCGGCGGCGGCGGCGTCGATGGCCGCGCCCGACTCGGGCGACAGTTCGCCGTCCACGCGGCGCATCAGGGTCTCGTCGTCGTATTGGGTCATGCGCTCACTCCCTGTTCGGCCAGGGTCTGGATCAGGGTCTGGCGTCCGCGCACCAGCCGGCTGGTCAGGGTGCCCGCGGGCACGCCCATGACCTGGGCGGCCTCGGCGTAGGACAGGCCGTCGATCAGCACCAGGGCCACGGCCAGCCTCTGGTCGTCGGGCAGGGCCTGGATGGCGTCGCGCACGGCCAGGGCGTCGGCGCGCAGGCCCTCGTCCGCCTGCCCGGCGTCGGCGACGTTCGGTGTCACGTCATCGGCGGGGGCAACCACCCGGGCCCACCGCGCGTTGGATCGGGTCTGGTCGATGAAGATCCGTCTCATGATGGTGAAGGCCCAACTGTCCAGCCGCGTGCCGGGACGAAAGCCCGACCGTTTGGCCAGGGCGCGTTCGACGGTTTCCTGCACCAGATCATGGGCGTCGGCGTCCGACCGGGCGATGGCGCGCGCAAAGCGGCGCAGCCGCGGCAGAAGGTCCACCAGCCCCGTCTGAAACTCGTCCAAGCACAAAACCTCGTCATACGGGATGGAACGCTTCGGTCCTGTCGTTTCATCCCTTGTCCCGCACCGCCAAAGGCTTTTGAAAAGAAGGACGTTCCCGGGAATGCCGCCCATGCCGATGCGACTGTTGTTGTCGTCCATTCTCGCGGTTCTGGCCATGGCCGTGATCGGCGGTCCCGCGTTTGCACAAATCGGGTTGCCTGGCGGGGGGCTGCCCGGCGGCGGCCTGCCCGGCGGTCTGCCCAGCGTGCCGCGCCCCCCCCAGACGCCCAGCCTGCCCAACGTACCCGCCGTGCCGTCAGGCCTGCCCGGGACTCCCGGCGTGATCGACGGCGTGGCGGGCGGCCTGAACGCCGATATTCCCGCCGCCCCGGCGCGCCTGCGCGGCCTGATCCGGCGCTCCGAAGGCGCGCTGGAGGCCGACCCCGGCGGCTGGCCGGTGGTGCGCGGCGAGGTCGTCGCCGTCGATCTGAGCGCCGCCGGCCGGCGCCGCGCGCTCGACGCCGGTTTCACCGTGGTGCGCGAAGAGCGGCTGGCGTCCCTGGACATGACCACCGTCGTTCTGGCCCCGCCGCCCGGCCTGCCGCTGCGCCGCGCGCTCGAACGGCTGCGCCGGCTCGATCCGGAAGGCAGCTATGCCTACAACCACGTCCACGCCCCGGCGGGCGAACTGGCCGAGGCGGTCGGGGTCCCGGCGACCCCGGAGCCTGCGTCCGCGCCGCAGCGCGGCGGCGGCCGGATGGGGCTGATCGACACCGGCGTCGATCCACGCCATCCGGCCGTCGCCGGCGCCCGGATCGTCCAGCGCGGCTTTTCCGGACCCGCCCGCGCGGCGCCGCACGGCACGGCCGTGGCCTCCCTGATGGTCGGCCGCTCGGGCGCCTTTTCCGGAGCCGCGCCAGGGACCGAACTCTACGCCGCCGACGTCTATGGCGGCTCGCTGGCGGGAGGCTCCGCGACGGGTCTGGTCCAGGCCCTGGCCTGGATGGCCGAGAACGACGTGCCCGTGGTCAATGTCAGCCTGGTCGGGCCGCGCAACGCCGTGGTCGAGGCCGCGGTGCGCCGCGCGACGGGCCGAGGGATGCTGATCGTCGCCGCCGTCGGCAATGACGGCCCGTCGGCGCCGCCACTGTATCCCGCCGCCTATCCCGATGTGGTGGGCGTCACGGCGGTCAATGGACGGGGCCGGGTCCTGCCCGAGGCGGGACGGGGTCCGCAGGTCGATTTCGCCGCGCCGGGGGCCGACATGGCCGCCGCAGGGGCGGGCGAGGGCTATGTCAGCGTGCGCGGCTCGTCCTTCGCCTCGCCGCTGGTGGCGGGCCTGCTGGCCCAGCGGCTGCAAAGGCCCGGCCGCACCGGGAGCGCGGCGGCCCTGGAAGCCGTGGCGAGTGCGGCGACCGACGCCGGCGCGCGCGGCCTCGACCCGATCTACGGCCGGGGCCTGGTCGCCACGGACCGGCGCGTCGAGCCCCGCGCGGTTGGGGCCCGGGGGCAGCTGAGCCGATAATTCGGCCCATCGCGGGATGAATCCGGGACGCGGGCGCGTTGGACATGGCGAGGGTGCCCAACGCCCTGCGAGATTCCAGGAGATAGTCCCATGCGCAAGACCCTGATGCTGATCACCACGACCGCCTTCACCCTCGCCCTCGCGGGCGCCGCCAACGCCCAGGTCGTGGGCGGTGGATTGGGCGGTGGCCTGGGCGGCGGTCTGGGCGGGCAGGTCGGCGGCCCGATCGGTGGTTTGGGCGGCGGCCTCGGCGGTCAGGTCGGCGGCAATGTGGCCGGCTCGGTCAACGGCCGTTTCGCCGGCGACACGGCGGCCGCCGCCGCCAGCCGCGCCGACCGTCTGCGTGAACGGGCCGAAGCCCGCGCCGCCCGCATCCAGCAACGCGCCGACCGGGCCCGCGAACGCGCCCTCGCCGCCGAACGCCGCGCCGAGGCCCGCGCCGCCGGAACCGCCCGTTCCGCCCTCGGCGCGGCCCGGTCGGCCGACGCCTCGGCCTCAGACTCCGTGAACGGCGGCGCCAGCGCCGGCGAAGGCGGCGTGTCGGCCGAGCTGGGCGGCAGCGCCTCGGGTTCGGCCTCGGCGGATCGTCCGCGCAGTTCGGGCCGGGCCGACGCCTCGGCCGATC
>CALSBO010000088.1:0-11937 GCA_943373195.1 Brevundimonas vancanneytii | reverse complement strand
GGCCAAGACCGGGGTCCAGCTGGATTGGGAGATCAAGCGGATCGGACGATCCGATTGAATACTATCTCTTGTTGGGCCGCTGCGTCAGCACCGACCCTGCGAGCGATTTGATCTCGCGCGGTGACACGCTCTTGGGATTCTGGAGCGCTTTGGACGCGATCGATCCTGCCTTCGACCCGATTTTTCGTTCGCCATTTGATGATGTCCTCCTGAGAGCGCCGCGAAAAACGACTCGTGTTCTCTGGACAGCATAATCAGAACAAAAGAGAAACATTTCGTCATGTAGAGGTGTTGATGTCTGTAGGCGTTGTGACTATGATGACCAACATGTCATCGGGCGCTCGAAATCAAACTTGGTCCGTCGCCGAAGCAAAGGCTCGGTTCAGCGAAGTCATGGCACGCGCGAGAAGCGGCCAGCCGCAGCGCGTGACGCGTTATGGCAAGGAAGAGGTGGTCGTAGTGTCTGCCACCGATTGGAATCGCCATCGCATCGCGGTCGAGCCGCATCCAGACGATAAACCAGAAAGCCTTCTCGAGTTCTTCGAGCCGCTTCGAGGTTCTGGCGTCAGGCTTGATCGCCTGGATGGCGGTTTTGGCGAACCCTCCAGTGCGTTCGAGCACGCCCGACCCATGTCTCTTCGGGACGCTTTCGCTCCAGTCCGCGACACGGGGCTGGGCGACCGGCTGGCCGAAATCCTGGACCGAATTGTTGATGAGCGCAGCAAGGCGGCAGGTTCTCCCCCGGTTGGCGAGTGAGGCAGCTGCTGGACACGAATGTGCTCTCGGCCCTGATGCGGCGTCAGGTCGATGAAGCGTTCGGACGATGGCACGAACGTCAACCTCTCGAGGATCAGGCGATCAGCGTCGTCAGCCTTGCCGAGATAAGGTTTGGGATGGATAGGCTCAGTCCCGGCAAGCGGCTTCGGGACCTTGAAGATGCGCTGGCGCATGTCCTGCCTTGGCGGTTCGCTGGTCGCATCCTGCCGCTTGAGGACATTGCGGCCGACATCTTCGGTCGTCTGCTCGCGCACGATCGAAGATGTGGTCTCAATGTCGGCGACCGTGATCTCATGCTGGCGGCCACGGCCCATGCGCACGATTTGGCGGTCGTCACGCGCAATGTTTCGCATTTCGAGCCGCTGGGCGTGAAAATCCTCAATCCTTGGGCTGAGAGGCGCGACAAGGACTGACTGTCGGCCGTCGCCGCTTCACGATCCCCACGTCTTAACCATGGCGCTTCAGCCAATGTTAAGCACGTCGGTCGCAATCGGATTGTTCTCCGGAGTCCGTCATGAGCCGCCCCTTTTCCGACCTGCACGTCGCCGTCCTGATGGGCGGGCTGTCGTCCGAGCGGGAGGTGTCGCTGTCCTCGGGCGGCAAATGCGCCGACGCCCTGGAGGGGCAGGTGGCCAAGGTCAGCCGTGTCGACGCCGGGCGCGACCTGGCCCAGGTGCTGGCAGCGCTCAAACCCGACGTCGTCTTCAACGCCCTGCACGGCGAATGGGGCGAGGACGGCTGCGTCCAGGGCGTGCTGGAGACCCTGGGCATTCCCTATACCCATTCCGGGGTGCTGGCCTCGGCCCTGGCCATGGACAAGGCCAAGTCCAAGGCCGTGCTGAAGGCCGCGGGGGTGATCGTGCCCGGCGGCGGCCTGTACGACCGGTTCGCCGTCTCGCGCACCCACGTCATCCCGCCGCCCTATGTGATCAAGCCGAACGCCGAGGGGTCCTCGGTCGGGGTCTATCTGGTGCGCGAGGGCGAGCCGCCGTGCGCCGCTCCGGGCGAGCCGTCCTGGACCTATGGCGAGCAGGTGATGGTCGAGCCCTTCATCGCCGGCAAGGAACTGGCCGTCACGGTTCTTGGGGAAAAGTCCGGGCCGCGCGCCCTGACCATCACCGACATCACCCCGGCCAAGGGCTTCTACGACTACGAAGCCAAATACGCGCCGGGCGGGTCCAGCCATGTGCTGCCGGCGATCCTGCCGCCCCATGTGTTCGAGGCCGCGCTGCGCGAATCCGAGCTGGCTCACACCGCCATGGGCTGCCGCGGCGTGTCGCGATCCGACTTTCGTTATGACGATGTTAAGGACGAACTGGTCCTTCTGGAGGTCAATACCCAGCCCGGCATGACGCCGACCTCGCTCAGTCCCGAGCAGGCCGCCCATGTGGGGATGGACTACAAAGCCCTGGTTCGGTGGATGGTGGAGGACGCCTCATGCCCGCGGTAGTTCGCGGCGGTCGGCGACAGAGTTCGAACCCGCCAGCAAAACGCGGCGCGGCTCCCAAATCCCAGGGACGCGGCCGCGCGCCGCGCAACGCGCAGGCGACCCCCGGCAAGATCGCGGCGCTGGGCCGGCTGGATCTGTCCCCCCGCGCCGTCGTCATCTCCATCGCCGCCGGCGTTCTGCTGTTGGCCGGCGTTCTGGCCACGGGCGCGCGGGCCGAGCGGATCGGCGCCTCGATCGGCCAGGGCATGGACGGCATGACCGCCGGTCTGGGACTGAAACTGGAAAAGGTCTTCATCGAGGGCGAGAGCCCCGAGGCCACCCGCGCCATCCAGCAGGCGGTCCAACTGTCGGCCGACCAGCCCATGACCTCCATCGACCTGGACGCCGTGCGCGAGCGGGTCGAGGCGATCGGCTGGGTCAAGTCCGCGCGCGTGGTGCGTCTGCTGCCCGACACCCTGATCGTCCATGTCGTCGAGCACGACCGTCTGGCGGTCTGGCAGACCGGCGGGCTGAACCAGGTCATCGACAGCCACGGCCAGGTCATCGCCGGGGCCGACGCCGGCCGCTATCCGAACCTGCCGCTGGTCGTCGGCAAGGGCGCCGAACAGGCCGCCTCCGAAGTCCTGCCCCTGATCGCCCAGCGCCCGCGGCTGCAAAGCCGGGTCGAGGCCCTGGTCCGCGTCGACGAGCGCCGCTGGGACCTGCGGCTCAAGGACGGCAGCCTGATCCAGCTGCCCGCCTCCAACCAGGAGGCGGCCCTGATCCAGCTCGACGCGCTGGACCAGCGCGAACGGCTGCTCGAACTGGGCTTCGCCCGCATCGACCTGAGAACGCCCGAGGAGGTCGCCGTCCGGCCCTCCGCCGGCGAAGCGTAGAGTGGGAAGCGACACATGAGCGGACGGACTGTGGACAAGTCTGTGGATAGTGCGAGCCGGACGCCGGGCAGGGCGCCCGTTGTGGCCGCCCTCGACCTGGGCCAGTCCAAGGTCGCCTGTTTCATCATGAAGGCCGACGGGGTGCGCCACGCCGACCGCACCATCCGCGTCGCCGGGGCGGGCCACGTCCAGTCTCGCGGCGTGCGCGGCGGCGGCATCGTCAATATGGACGAGGCGGCCCAGGCCATCGGCCACGCGGTCGAGCGCGCCGAGCGGGCGGCCGGTTCGCCGGTCTCGGGCGTCGTCGTCACTACGGCGATCGGCCAGATGGCCAGCCACAGGGTGCAGGCGCGGGTCTCGCTGGGGGCCACGCCGGTCGGGGACGTCGATCTGGCGCGCGCCATCGGCATGGCCCTGGCCCAGATCCGCCTGCCCAACCGCCGCCCGATTCACGTGCTGCCGATCGCCTGGTCGGTCGACGGCGCGCGCGGCGTGCACGATCCGCGCTCGATGAAGGGCCATTCGCTGGGACTGGACCTGCTGGTCGTGTCCATGGCCGAGAGCGCCTTCAACGGTCTGAGCCACTGTCTGGAGCTGGCCCACCTGGATCTTCAGGGCGTGGCGGCGGCGCCCGTGGTGTCGTCGCTGGCGGCGCTGGAAGACGACGAAATGGACCTGGGCTGCGTCTGTATCGACATGGGCGGCGGCTCGACCTCCGCCGCGGTCTGGGGCGGGCGTTCGCTGCTGCACATCGAATCCCTGAACGTCGGCGGCGACCACGTCACCGCCGACATCGCCCGCGGCCTGTCGACCTCGCGGGCGGGGGCCGAGCGGCTCAAGACGCTGCACGGCTCGGCCATGGCCGACGCCCACGAGGACCGCGAGATGCTGGAGGCCCCGCCTCGCGGGGAGGACGCCTCGGCCGGGCCGATCTTCGTCCAGCGCGCCATGCTCAAGACCGTCATCGCCCCGCGGGTCGAGGAGACGCTGGAGCTGCTGCGCGACCGGCTGCGCAACGCCGGCGTGGGGCTGGAGCCCGGCGCCGGCCTGGTGCTGACCGGCGGGGCCAGTCAGCTGAACGGCGTACGGGAACTGGCCATACGGGTGTTCGACCGTCCGGTCCGGCTGGGCAAGCCCCAGCGGGCGCCGCACCTGGCCGACGCCGCCTCGGGCCCCGCCTTCTGCTCAGCCGCAGGGGTTCTGCTGCGCGCCGCCTACGGTCCGCGCGAGGCCGTTTCGGCCCGCAAACTGATGTCGCGCCAGATTTCGGCGGCGGATGCGCCCCGCGTCCATCGGGGCGGGATTGTGGCCCGCGCCGCGGGCTGGTTGCGCGAGAACCTCTGATCTCCTCGGCCAAGGGTCCGCAAACGCTCTGCTTTTTCCCCGGCGTGGCGAGACTGTGTCCGGATTGTAACAACGGGGGGCTGGATTGGACGCCAAGCCGCCACAATCCCTTGCCGTTGCCTTCTTTGCTGCTAGCGTGGAGGTCCGAAGCAGAATCCGTCATCCGGCGGACGCTGCGTATTGCATCCACAACGGTTGGGGCCCAACACCATGCTTCTCAAGCGCAAGTATCTCTTTGGCACGACGATCCTGGCGGGCGTCATGGCCCTCGCGGCTCCGGCCTTCGCCCAGGACCAGCTCCCGGGCGTCAACGTTCAGGGCCAGTCCGACCCGGACGCCACCGAGATCGACGAAGTCGTCGTCACCGGTTCGCGCATCCGCCGTGACCCGACCAACGCCCCGACCCCGCTGATCCAGGTCAGCCGGGATGCGCTGCTGACCACCGGTCAGAGCACGGTGATCGACTACCTGGCGACCATCCCGGCCCTGTCGAACTCCGTCGTTCCTTCGGACACGACGGGCTCGAACCTCGGCGACGGCGGTCTGTCGCTGGCCAACCTGCGCTCGCTCGGCTCCGGCCGGACGCTGACGCTGGTCAACGGCCGCCGTCAGGTCGGTTCGAACGGCGGCTCGCTGGCCGTCGACATCGACACCATTCCGCGCCTGCTGATCGAGAACATCGAGATTGTCACCGGCGGCGCCTCGTCGGTCTACGGCGCCGACGCCGTCTCCGGCGTGCTGAACTTCGTCCTGCGCAAGGACTTCGAAGGCCTTGAGATCGACGCCAACTACGGCATGATCAACCAGGACGGCCAGGCCAACACCCGCGTCTCCGCCCTGGCCGGCGTCAATCTGTTCGACGACCGCCTCAACCTGTGGGGCTTCGCCGAGTACGACCAGAACGACGAGGTCCGCATCCTGGACATCGACTGGTACCGGGCCAACCCGGGCCTCGCGGGCGTCGACGCCGACCCGGCGCCCGGCTCCCCCAACGGTCCGGTCAGCGACGGCATCTTCGATATCGCGGACCAGGTCTTCTACAACCGCCGCCAACTGCAGATCCTGCGCTGGGGCCAGACCACCCTGGCCAACAACCAGCCGGCCAGCCCGCTGAACGATCCCGACGTTCCGTTCGGCAACTGCACCAGCTTCTTCGCCGCCAACTGCTTCAACGTCGCGCCGGGCAAGACCTGGGTGTTCGACGGGCCGACGGCGCGTCTGGCCGATTTCGGCACCCGCATCGGCTCCGTCGGCCTGAACCGCACGATCAACATCGGCGGCGACGGCGATAACGGCGCCGACTTCGGTCAGCTGTCGCGGACGCCGGAATCCGAATCGTACCGCTATGCGGCCGGGCTGAATTTCGACATCCTGCCCAACGTCCGCTTCTCGTTCGACGCCAAGCGCGTCGAGGAAGACACTTTCGACGTCAGCCAGCCGACCTTCTATCAGTTCTTCATCAACGATCTGCAGGCGCCGAACGACACCGACAACGCGCTGGCCACCAATGCCTTCATCCTGCGCCTGGACGACACGGCCTTCCTGCCGTCCAACCTGCGGACCGCGATCCAGACCAACACCCGGCAAGCCTACACCGCGCCGACCGTCACGATGCCCGGGCAGCCGACGGGCGGCCCGATCGCCTCGCCGTTCGCGCAGCATTTCCTGTTCGGACCGGACCGCACCCAGTTCAACACGCGCGTACTGACCCAGCTGAACTTCTCGCTCGAAGGCGATATGGATCGGCTGTTCTTCATCGACAATTTCAACTGGTCGCTCGCCTACGGCGCCGGTGAAGTCGAGGTCGCCAACACCGAACGCGGCACCGACAACCAGCGCTTCCAGCTGGCTTCGGACGCCGTCGTCGACACCGCCGGCGTCGTCAACGGCCGGCCCGGCGAGATCGTCTGCCGCGCCAAACTGCTTCGCTCCCAGAATCCCGCGAACTTCCTCGGCGACAGCTTCCGGGGCGGCGACCTGCGCGACTCGGCGGAAGGCACCGCCGCGCTGAACGCCTGTGTTCCGCTGAACGTCTTCGGCCGCGGCAACCAGAGCGCCGAGGCCCTGGCCTACATCGACGCCACCATCACCCCGACCGAGCGCAACGAGCAGGAGCAGGCGATCGCCTTCGTGTCCGGCGAGCTGTGGGACTTCTTCGGCGCGGGTCCGATCGGCGTCGCCGCCGGCCTCGAAGCCCGCCGCGAGTTCACCGAAGGCTTCGGCCGTTCGACCTCGACCGGCGACCGCTTCCTGTTCCTGAACACCGGCGCGGACTTCCCGGGCGCGGAGTACAAGTCCGAGGAAGCCTTCGCCGAAGTCTCGATCCCGCTGTTCCGCGACAGCTGGCTCGGCGAGTACGCCGAACTCAGCGGCTCCTACCGGTATTTCGACTATACGACGGCCGGAACCGGCGAGGTGTACGGGGTCAATTTCGTCTACCGGCCCATCCGGGACATCGCGTTCAAGACCAGCTTCAACACCTCGTTCCGCGCGCCGAACCTGGGTGAAAACTTCTCGCCCCTGACCCAGACCTTCTTCAACGGCGTGGTCGATCCCTGCGACACCCGCGTGATCGTCGCGATCAACAACACCACCGATCGCGCCAACCGGGTCGCCAACTGTCAGGCCCTGTTCGCCCAGGTCGCGGCCCGTCGCGGTCTGCCGGCGCCGGCGTTCGACTTCACGCAGGGCACGGCCGATCCCGACGATGACTACAACCCGACCTATCCCTCGGGCATCGCCGGCGTCGCGGGCGGCAACCCCAACCTGGACCCGGAAACCTCGGAATCCTTCACCTTCTCGACGGTGTTGCAGCCGCGCTTCATCCCGAACTTCAGCCTGGTGCTCGACTACTACGAGGTCGAGATCAAGAACGTCATCGCGGCCGTCACGGCGGCGGCGGCTTCGCTGAACTGCGTGCAGGGGCCGTCCCTCAACCAGTCGGCGTGCGACACCATCTTCCGCGACAACGCGGCGGTGGCGGGTACGACGGCGGAGGCCCGCTCGCAGGTCTATGAGATCGGCACCCCGGGCAACACCGGGATCGGCTTCATCCAGGGCTCGATCAACTTCGCGAAACTTCAAACTCGCGGCCTCGACTTCACGGCTCGCTACTCGTTGGATACAGACGAGGTCTTCGGTCGGAACTGGGGTCGCTTCGACTATTCGCTTCGCGGCAACTGGCTGATCGACCAGAAGAACTTCACCAATATCTCGAACCCGAACGCCTTCGTCGAGAATGCCGGCCAGGTGAACTTCCCTCGCGTCCGGTTCTCGTCACAGCTGACCTGGACCCCGAACGACATCTGGAGCGTGACCTGGGTGGCGGACTGGCAGGCGGCCCAGGACATCGTTCAGGCGCGTGATCAGGTGAACAACCCGGACGGTCGTCCGCTCAGCATGTTCGACACCGGCAACTTCACCCGCCACGACTTCACCGTCCGCTACAATGTCAGCGACAAGCTGTCGCTGCGGACCGGCGTGGTCAACGCGTTCGACGCCGAGCAGCCCGCCTACTTCGGCACTGGCTTCATCGACAACATGGACCCCTACGGCACGCGCTTCTTCATCGGCCTGAACTACCGCCCGTTCTAAGGCGGACAGACCGACCCAGACGGAAAGGGCGGCTCGCGAGAGCCGCCCTTTTTCGTTCGTCCACACACCGGAATCTGCGCTCAAGGTTAACGAAATCCGTGGCCTGGGCCGCGACTCAGCCTATCCGGTAACACTCCTTTAAGCAGTTCGGGCGCTTCCTTAACGCGCTCATAACCAATGCGAATCGGCGGGGTTTTCGCATCGGGCCGCAGGGGCAGGGTCGGATAAGGTCGGAAATAGAATGTCTCTTTCGCTGGTGCGGCCGCAGGCCACGGAATTGAAGCCCCGGATCGTCGTCTTCGGCGTGGGCGGCGCGGGCGGAAACGCCGTCAACAACATGATCGACGCCGGCCTCGAAGGGGTCGAGTTCGTGGTGGCCAACACCGACGCCCAGCATCTGTCCTTCGCCAAGACCGACCGCCGGGTCCAGCTGGGCGAAACCATCACCCAGGGGCTGGGCGCGGGCGCCCACCCCGAGGTCGGCATGAACGCCGCCGAGGAATCCGCCGAGGAAATCCATGGCCACCTCGAGGGTGCGCACATGGTCTTCATCACCGCCGGCATGGGCGGGGGAACCGGCACCGGCGCCGCGCCCGTCATCGCCAAATGCGCCCGCGACCGCGGCATCCTGACGGTCGGCGTGGTGACCAAACCCTTCACCTTCGAAGGCCGCCACCGCATGCGCCTGGCCGACGCCGGCATCGCCGAACTGCAGCGGTATGTCGACACCCTGATCGTCATTCCGAACCAGAACCTGTTCCGCGTCGCCAATGAGCGCACCACCTTCGCCGACGCCTTCGGCATGGCCGATCAGGTGCTGCACTCGGGCGTGCGCTCGATCACCGACCTGATGATCCTGCCCGGCCTGATCAACCTCGACTTCGCCGACGTCCGCGCCGTCATGTCCGAGATGGGCAAGGCGATGATGGGCACGGGCGAGGCCTCGGGCGACGACCGCGCCCTGATGGCGGCCCAGAACGCCATCGCCAATCCGCTGCTGGACGAGACCTCGCTGAAGGGCGCCAAGGCGGTGCTGGTCAACATCACCGGCGGCATGGACATGACCCTGCTGGAGGTCGACGAGGCCGCCAACGCCATCGCCGGCGAGGTGGACGCCGACGCCAACATCATCTTCGGCGCGGCCTTCGACCCGGCCCTGGACGGCAAGATCCGGGTTTCGGTCGTGGCGACCGGCATGGAAGACCTGGCCGCGGTCAAGACCACGCCGAACGCGACGACCTCGGCGTTCGATACCCGGCGTCCGACCCCGGCTCATGCCGCCTCGCGCGCCGAGCCCGTGCGTCATGAACCGGCGCACGGGCCCGTCCGCGCCGAGACGCCGCGTATGCCGGAACCGGCGCCGATCGTCCCGACCTTTCAGCCCAGCCAGCCGGCCTACGCCGCGGCCCGGACGCCCGAGCCCCGTTTCGAGCCTCGTCCCGAGCCGGTGATCCACGTCGCCGAAGAGCGGACCCTCGATCCGATCGTCGATCCCTGGGTCGAGGAGTATGAATCCTCCCCCCGCCGTACGGTCGCCGAAACGGCGCCGCTCGGCCAGGGCGACCTGTACATGGACCGCGCCGCCGCCGCGCAGTCCGAGGCCCGGCACGAAGAGCCCGCCCACGACGACTACGACGATCGCGATCACCGCAAGTCGGGCTGGAGCCTGTTCGGCCGCGGCAAGCGTCAGCCGACCCAGCCGACCTATCCGACCCAGTCGCGGGCGACCGAAATGCGCGCGACCAGCCAGACCCAGCCGACGCCCGAACCCGAACTGGGACAGGCCGAGGACGATCTGGAAATCCCGTCGTTCCTGAGACGCCTCGCGAACTAGGGAATAGGGTCGAGGGGCGAGGGTCGAGGACCTCCGCGCCAAGGTTGCGAAGAAGAGGGCGGTCCGTCGGGGCCGTCCTTTTCGTTTGGAGCGTCCGACCTGGGCGCCCTCGCCCCTCGCCCCTCGACTCTCGCCCCTGTTCCAAACCGAAACAATCCGAAACCCGACTTTCATTTCAGTCTTGCGACAGCGCCGCTAGACGGTTCGTGGGGCGAACTCCGCACACAGAGGCGGAGCGCAGAAACTGCAATGAGTATGAGTTTGTCGGTCAGAATCGACCATCGCCAGAAGACGACCGTCGCACCCGCGATCATCGCGGGCGTGGGCGTGCACACCGGCGACCGGGTGCGTCTGGCCGTGCGTCCGGCGCCGGTTGGCACGGGCATCGTCTTCGTGCGCACCGACATCAAGGACCGCGACAACCGCATTCCGGTCTCGGGCGAGGCTGTCGTGGACGCCCGCCTGAACACCATGATCCAGAACGCTGCGGGCGTTCAGCTGTCGACCATCGAACATCTGATGGCGGCCTTTGCGGCTCTCGGCGTGTCCAACGCCGTGGTCGAGGTGGACGGGCCCGAACTGCCGATCCTCGACGGCTCGGCGCTACAGTTCGTCCAGCTGCTGGACCGCGCCGGCTTCCGCCGCCAGGAAGCCCCTGTCCGCTATATCGAAATCCTCGAGCCGATCCGCGTCCGGGAAGGCGACAAGACCGCCGCCCTGCTGCCCTGCGACCGCTATGAGATGCGGTTCGAGATCGAGTTCGACACGCCGGTGATCGGCAATCAGGTGGTGGATTTCGTCGTCGACGAGGAAACCTTCCGCAACGAGATCATGGCCGCCCGCACCTTCGGCTTCGCCCATGAGGTCGAGGCCCTGCGCCAGGCCGGTCTGGCTCGTGGCGGCTCGCTGGAGAACGCCGTGGTCATCGACGGAGACCAGATCCTGAACCCAGGCGGACTGCGGATGGAGAACGAGTTCGTCAAGCACAAGGCGCTGGACGCCATCGGCGACCTGTATGTGCTCGGCGCGCCGTTGGCGGGCCGTTACGAGGGCGTCAAGGCCGGCCACCACATCAACAACCTGCTGGTCCGCGAACTGCTGGCCAATCCGCAGGCGTGGCGCGAAGTGACGCGCACGCCCGAACTGGCGATGGCGGGCTGACGCTTCTTCCTTCTCCCGCTTGCGGGAGAAGTGGCCCGTCTTCGAGCGAAGCTCGAACAGGGTCGATGAGGGAACTTTTTTCTTCGCTGGACACCACCCCCATCGTCACTGGATCGGCTGCGCCGATCGACGTGACACTTCCCCCGCAAGCGGGGGAAGGATTCAAAGCGTGACCGCGCTCATCATCCTTCCGAAGTCGGCTTCCCCCGCCAGAAACGCCCGCCGGTTCGAATAGAACCGCGCGGCGTCCGCGCGCGTGTCATCGCCGGTCCAGGCCGCGTCGGCGACGCCCGCCTGCTCCAGCCGCCACAGGACGAAGCCCGGCAGGTCGAACAGCCGTTTGTCGGCGGCGGCGCCCGGGGCGAAGAAGCGGCCGCTGCCCGGGTCGTGGTGCTCGAACCGCGCCTGATAGTCGGCGCCGACCTCGTAGCTGGCCTGGGCGATGCAGGGTCCGATGACGGCGACCATGCGGCGCGGCTCGGCGCCGAGGGCCTGCATGGCCGTGACGGTGGAATGGACGATGCCGCCGAGCGCGCCCTTCCAGCCCGCATGGGCCGCGCCGACGACCCCGGCCTCCGGATCGGCCAGCAGCACCGGGGCGCAGTCGGCGGTCAGGACGGCGCAGATCACGCCCGGTGCGGCGGTCACGGTGGCGTCGCCCTCGGGCCGCGCGCCCCTCCAGCCGGCCTCCGCGACACGCGCGACGGCGGAATGAATCTGGAAGCAACCGGCCAGATCGTCCGGAACGCCGCCGAGATGGGCCGCGACCCGGCGGCGGTTCTCGGCCACGGCGGCCGGATCGTCCTTCGACCCCACGCCGGTGTTCAGCCCCTCATACAGGCCCGTGGACACGCCGCCCGCGCGGGTGAAGAAGCCGTGGCGCACGCCGGCGCGGTCCAGCA
>CALSBO010000087.1:0-12147 GCA_943373195.1 Brevundimonas vancanneytii | reverse complement strand
CCAGACCCTCGTTGGTGGTCTGGAACACCGCCTCATAGGTCAGGGTGCCCGAGCGCGAGACGATGCCGACATTGCCCTTCTTGAAGATCGAGCCCGGCATGATGCCGATCTTGCACTCTTCGGGGGTCAGGATGCCGGGGCAGTTGGGGCCCAGCAGGCGCGAGTTCGACCGGTCCAGCCGCGCCTTGACCCGCACCATGTCGAGCACCGGGATGCCCTCGGTGATGCAGGTGATGAAGGGCACCTCGGCCTCGATGGCCTCGATGATGGCGTCCGCGGCGCCCGCGGGCGGGACATAGATCACCGAGGCGGTCGCGCCGGTGGCCTCTTTCGCTTCGGCGACCGAGGCATAGATCGGCAGGGTCTCGCCCTCGGACCCGGTCCAGTTCGTGCCGCCCTTGGCGGGGTGCACGCCGCCGACTATCCGGGTCCCGTAGTAGCGGAGCGCCTGTTCGGTATGGAAGGTCCCGGTCTTGCCGGTCAGGCCCTGGACGATGACCTTGGTGTTCTTGTCGACGAGGATGGACATGGGGGCCTTTGGGATCAGAGGTCTTTGAAGGGGTTTTCGACGCGGACGGATCCGTAGATCTGGCCGTCGTTCAGGTCTTCGGAATAGAGGACGGCGGCGCCCAGCCGATGCGCGGCCGCGAGAATCGCGCCGTCCCAGTAGCGGATGCCGTATCGTTGCGACAACTCGGCGCCATCCCGAACCGTATCGGCATCCAGTTCGACGCGCGGATAGGCCTCCAGCTCGTCGAGCCACTGCATGGCGACAAACGGCGGAAGGGGCGTTTTCGCCTTGCGTGTGACCACATCGTAGAACTCGTGCATCACCTGCGCGCACACCCCGACGCCATCCTGATCCAGCAGTTCCAAGGCGCGGTCCCGCTTGGAAGGATGGTCGCCACCGGTCGCGGCATAGACCAGCACGTTCGTGTCGAGCATCGACCTAGCTGTGCCGGTCATTGATCTCGTCGCGAGTCAGAGGCGGCCCCATGAAGGCGGTCGAGCGCTCGGCGAGCTCGCGAAGTCTGGCGCGCGCCTGCGAAAGCCGGTCATCCTCCGCGGCCAAACGGGTCAGGTGGTCCCTGACGAGGGCGTTCACAGTGGTGTTGCGACGGGCAGCGTACTGACGGGCATCCTGCAAGACCTTGTCGTCGATGGCGAGGGTGATGTTCTTCATGGCGATCTCCGGCCACACATAATATGTGTAACCGTGTTCAGGATCAATCCTACCCCACCGCCGCGACGATCTTCTGGGCCGCGTCGTCCAGGTCGTCCGCCGCCGTGATGGCCAGGCCCGACTCGTTCAGAATCTTCTTGCCCTCGGCGACATTGGTGCCTTCCAGGCGGACGACCAGCGGCACCTTCAGGCCCACTTCCTTGACCGCCGCGACCACGCCCTCGGCGATGACGTCGCAACGCATGATGCCGCCGAAGATGTTGACCAGAATGCCCTGGACGGCCGGGTCGGCGGTGATGATCTTGAACGCCGCCGCGACCTTTTCCTTCGACGCTCCGCCGCCGACGTCGCAGAAGTTGGCGGGCTCCTTGCCGTACAGTTTGATGATGTCCATCGTCGCCATGGCCAGGCCGGCGCCGTTGACCATACAGCCGATGTTGCCGTCCAGGGCGACATAGGCGAGGTCCCATTCCGAGGCCTCGATCTCCTTGGCGTCTTCCTCGGTCTCGTCGCGCAGCGCCTTCATGTCGTCGTGGCGGAACAGGGCGTTGCCGTCGAAGCTGACCTTGGCGTCCAGCACCCGCAGGCGGCCGTCCTTCATGACGATCAGCGGATTGACCTCCAGCATCGCCATGTCGGTGTCGACGAAGGCCTTGTAGAGGATCGGGAACAGGCTCTCGCCGTCCCTGGCCGCCGCGCCGGTCAGGCCATAGGCTGTGTTGATCTCGGCCACATTGGCGGGCGTCACGCCGGCTTCCGGATCGATGTCGATGGTGAGGATCTTCTCGGGCGTGTCATGGGCGACCGCCTCGATGTCCATGCCGCCCTCGGTCGAGACCACGAAGGACACCCGGCCCGTGCCGCGGTCGACCAGCAGCGAGCAATAGAGTTCGCGGTCGATGTCGGCGCCGTCCTCGATATAGAGGCGGTTGACCTGTTTGCCGGCCGGGCCGGTCTGGGCCGTCACCAGCGTATTGCCCAGCATCTCTTTGGCGTGTTTGACCACGTCCTCGATCGAGAAGGCCAGGCGGACGCCGCCCTTGGCGTCGGGCCCCAGCTCCTTGAACCTGCCCTTGCCGCGCCCGCCGGCGTGGATCTGCGACTTCACCACATACAGCGGGCCGGGCAGTTGCTTCGCCGCCGCCTCGGCCTGGTCTGCGCTGGTGATGGCGACGCCCTCGGCGACCGGTGCGCCAAAGCCCTTCAGGACCTGTTTGGCCTGGTATTCGTGGATGTTCATGGGGGAGGCGCCGCCGGACTGCTGGGAGGAGTTGCGGCGCTTATAGGGGCTGCGCCTTCGCAGGCGCAACAGGTTGAGAAGGGTCGAGGGCCGAGGGATGAGGGTCGAGGGCTCCAACGTGCGATCTTACTCGCCCCTCGACCCTCGAACCTCGCCCCTAATCCACCCAGTCCTTCTTCAGGCTGCGCGCCGCGATGATCAGCAGGAGGGCGGCCAGCGCATAGAACCACTGTCCGACGTACAGCGAATAGCGCAGCGCCTCGTCGCCGAAGCGCGGCGTCAGATAGTCCGACACAGCGCCGAGCAGATAGATGCCCAGGCCGATGCCGACCAGATTGTTGATCAGCAGGAAGCTGGCCGAGGCGGTCGAGCGCATGTGCGCCGGGACCAGGTGCTGGACGGCGGTGATGACCGGTCCCAGCCAGGCCAGGCTGAGCGCCTGGGGGACCAGGAACAGGGCGAAGGCCACCCATTTTCCGGCGACATCGAAGCCGAGGATATCGAACGTCCGGTCCGGCACATTCATGGCCAGCCAGAACATCGGCACGGCGATGATGAAACCGATGGCCGGGATCAGCGGATAGGCCTCCTTGTTGACGCCCTTGCCCAGTTTGTCGGCCAGCCAGCCGCCGAACCAGATGCCGGCGGTGCCGCCGATGAAGGCGATGCCGGCGATATAGACCGCGCGATCGACACCCTCCATGCCCATCGACCGCTGGAAGAAGCTGGGCAGCCAGAAGGCGGCGCCATAGCCATAGACCGATGAACAGGCCGCGCCGAAGGCCAGGAACCAGAAGCTGGGTTTCTTCAGCAGCACGCCCCAGACCTCGCCGAAGCCGGCGGCCTGGGTCGGGACGTGGGCGGCCTCGGGAACGCCCTCGACGGCGGCGGCGCGGTCAAAGCCGCCGCGGACGGGATCCTTGACGGTGAATTTGAGCAGGGGGAACAGCAGGACGCCGACCCCGCCCACGACCATGAAGGCGATGCGCCAGTTGATGTGTTCGGCCAGCAGGCCGCCGAACAGATAGCCCAGGGCCGTGCCGATCGGCACGCCGAAGGAATAGAAGGCCAGGGCCCGGGCGCGCTGCGATTTCGGGAAATAGTCCGCCACCAGCGAATAGGAGGGGGCCACCCCGCCCGCCTCGCCGACGCCGACGCCCATGCGGGCGCCGAACAGGGACCAGAAACCGGTCGACAAGCCGCACAGGGCCGTGAACCCGCTCCACACCGCCAGCGACACGCCGACGATCGTCACGCGACTCATCCGGTCCGCCAGCCAGGCGATGGGAATGGCGAGGGTCGAATAGACGACGGCGAAGGCCGGGCCGCCCAGCAGGCCCAGCTGGCTGTCGGTGAAATTCAGCTCCGCCTTGATGTAGGGCAGCAGGATGGCGAGGATCTGCCGGTCGATGAAGTTGAAGGTGTAGACCACCATCAGCAGCGCCAGCACATAGGCGCGATAGCCGCGGTCGGCGGCGGGTCCGATGCCCTGCTCCGTCATGCTCATGGCGTTTCCCTCGACCCGTCTGGTTGTTGGCTGGAACGGTAGCGGTGCTTTTCGGCAGCGCCAAAGAAAAAGGGCGGCGGCTCAGGTGAACCGCCGCCCATGATCAGATGCGATCAGGCTTCAGGAGTCTCAGAACTTGACCTGCAGCGAGGCGGTCACCGTCCGCGGCGGGCCGTAGTAGCCGATCACCGAGTTGTCGAAGAGCGCGCCCGGGAAGTTGTAGCCGCCGACGCGGTACTCCTCGTCGGTCAGGTTCTTGCCGTACAGGCCCAGGGTGAAGCGGTCGGTCGGATCGGTCCAGACCACCGACAGATCGACGATCGAATAGGCCTGCTGATCCAGGATCGGGTTGGGGAATTCGAACAGGCTGAAGTCGTCGCGGTAGCTGACCGACGGAGTCACCGCCAGCGAACCACCCGCCACGTCGCCGAGCCAGGTCAGGCCCAGATACCCGGTGTATTTAGGCGCGTTCTGCAGCACCACCTGGCTGGAGATGTCCTCGAACATCATCGTCGTCAGGTTGTAGCGCAGGAACTCCTCGAACTCGGAGTCCAGATAGCCGACGGCGAAATTGGCCGACAGATTGTCCAGGATGCGTAGCTGGCCTTCGAACTCGGCCCCGTAGAAGGTCGAGGAGCCGACGTTGTCGACGAAGCTGGCGATGCCGGCGCCGGCGGGCACCTGGGTGGTGACCTGCTGGTCCTGGTACTCGTTGTAGAAGACCGAGGCGGCGAAGGTCAGCCGGTCCAGCGCGCCCTTCAGGCCGATCTCGTAAGAGTCGACGGTTTCGGGATTGTAGCCGTTGACGGTGTTCGGCGTCAGGAAGGCGTCGCCGCGCATGTCGAACCCGCCCGACTTGAAGCCCTGCGAGAACGAGGCGTAGGCCGTCATGTCGTCCGTCAGATCATAGGACAGGGCGATGCGCGGCGTGAACTGCGAGAAATCCTTGGAGTTGGTGTAGTTGGTCCGCACCAGCAGGGGCGCGCGGGGCGTCCCGCCCAGGATCGGGCTACGGGTGGCGCCGAGGTAGTTGGCGCGGAACACCGTCCCCTGCTTCTCGTCCAGCGTATAGCGGACGCCGAGGCCCAGGTGCAGGCGATCGGTCAGGTCCAGGTTGATGTCGGCGAAGCCGGCCCAGCTCTCGGTGTCCACCTGACCGGAGGTGCCGATCACGATGCCGGCGTTGCCCAGGATGGTGTCGAACGCGCCCTCGGCATGGCCGTCCAGATAGAAGAAGCCGGCCACGCCCTGAATCCGGTCGTAGTCGAACAGGAACTGAACCTCCTGCGTCAGCTGGTCGTCGGCGTAGAAGGCCGGGATGTCCAGCGTCGGGGCCGGGGTGTTGTCGAAGTCAATGACCGTATCAGTGTCGCCTTCGCGCCAGGCGGTGATCGACTTGAACGTCCAGTTGTCGCTGAGGTCGATCTGGACGGTCGCCGAGGCGCCCTGGGTCATCACCGAATTGTTGTCGCCGATGCCGGCGTTGGTGTCGTAGACGCTGGGCTGGATGGCGCCGGCCGGGGTGGCGCCCGCCACTTCGCGGCGGCCGTGGCGGGGGTTGGAATCGTCCTGGACCCGGTCATAGGCCAGGCGGATCGACATGTCGTCGCGCGGCTCCCATTCGGCGCTCAGGCGGCCGGCCAGGACATCCTTGTTATAGTGTTCGGCGCCGGTGTTCAGGTTCGTGCCGTAGCCGTCGCGCTGATACGAGGCGACGGCGCCGCCGACGCGGAAGGTCTCGCCCAGCGGCAGGCTGGCGGCGGCCATCAGGTCGACCTGGTTGTAGCTGCCGTAGGCGCCGCGCAGGGTCAGTTCCGGGTCGTCCGACAGCCCTCTGGTGACATATTTGACCGCGCCGCCGACGGTGTTGCGGCCGTACAGCGAGCCCTGAGGGCCGCGCAGGACCTCGATGCGCTGGATGTCATAGATGTCGAGAACGGCGCCCTGCGGACGGGCCACATAGACGTCGTCGACATACAGGCCCACGCCGGGCTCGAAGCCCCACAGCGGGTCCTGCTGGCCGATGCCGCGGATGAAGGAGATCAGGGTCGAGTTCGAGCCGCGGGCGACCTGGACGGTGGCGTTCGGGGTCTGCTGCTGCAGGGCGGTGATGTCCGAGGCGCCGGTCTGCTCCAGACGCTCCGCGCCGAGGGCCGAAACCGAGATCGGCACGTCCTTCAGCAGTTCGTCGCGGCGGCGGGCGCTGATGACGACGTCGTCCAGCGTGGACGCCCCGTCCTGCGGCGCGTCCTGGGCGATGGCGAAGGTGGACAGCGCGCTCCAGGCGGCGCCGGCGAGCAAGGCGGTCTTTACGTAGCGGTTCATGATAGCCCCAATCCTGTGATTTCCAGCCCGATGACGCCTTTATTCAGCGTTCAATGATTTTCGAGAAGGTAACCGTTTTGGGCGACCTGTCAAACAGCGACGCTTACGTGCGCGTCAGGGGCGAAGGACCTGTGGCGCCGTTGCACAGCCCCATGTTTGAGGCCTAGCTTGGCCGGATGACCAAGCTCGACGCCCCGATCGCCAAACGCGGCCGCCCCCCCAAGGCCAGGGCCGCCGGGGTCGCCGACACCCGCGATCTGATCCTGGACGCCGCCGAGGACCTGTTCTCCAAACACGGCTTCTATGGCGTGACGATCCGCGAGGTGGCGCGCGAGGCGGGCGTGGATACGGCGCTGGTCCACTATTATTTCGGGGCCAAGCGCGGCCTGTTCGACGCGGTCTTCCTGCGGCGGGCCGAGGTCTGGAACAACGAACGGGTCGACGCCATCAACCGCTATGCGCGCGAGGTCGGTCCGAAGGGGATGACGCTGGAGGGGCTGTTCGAGGCCTTCCTGCGCCCGCCGTTCCAGTGGTCGCTGAAGGGCGGGCCGGGCTGGAAACACTATTCCGCCCTGGTGGCCCAGACCAACGCCAATCCGACCTTCGGCGGCGAGACCATGGCCCGGTATTTCGACCCGGCGATCCGGCGGCTGATCGAGTTGATCAAGGTGATCCTGCCCGATGCGCAGGAAGTCGACCTGTACTGGGCCTACCATAACCTGTCGGGCGCGCTGACGCTGACGCTCGGCGAGACGGGGCGGCTGGACCGTCTGTCCGGGGGCCTGTGCCGGTCCGGGGATCTGGAGACGGCCGGCGACTATATGGTCCGGTTCGCGGCGGCGGGCTTCCGGGCGGTCTGCGGCCCGGCCCGTCCGGCATGAGCGACCGTCCGGCCCCGCCGCGGGAAGTCGTGCGCCTTGCGATCGACCGGACGCTGCTGCGCGGCGTCGGCCTGGCCCTGGGGGGCGGGGCCCTGCTGGCCTTCAGCGGGGCGTTCGGCATGAACGACACGCCCCTGGGCTTCCGGCTGTCCTACTGGCTGCCCATCATGCTGCTCGGAGCGTTCTGGGGCCATCTGTGCTCGCGGCTGGTCGAGCGGCGCATCGACATGGATCAGCGTCCGTGGTTGGCCGTGGCCGCGCTCACCCTGGTGATCTCGGGGCCGCTGGCCGTCATGGTCTGGGCCGTCACCGGCTGGTTCTTCGACGACGATCGGTCCGTCGACCTGGCGCGGCTGCCCGACTTCCTGCTGCCCGTGGCGGTGGTGACCGGCTCGATCAGCGCACTGAACGTCTTCCTGTCACGAACCCCGGTCCAGACCCATGCGGCGACGCCGGGGGGCAGGCCCGCGCGCTTCCTCGACCGGCTGCCGTTCAAGCTGAAAGGGGCGACGATCCGGGCGGTCTCGTCCGAGGACCACTATCTGCGCATCCACACCGACCGCGGATCGGACCTGATCCTGATGCGGCTCGCCGACGCCCTGGCCGAGCTGGAGGGGCTGGAGGGCGCCCAGACCCACCGCAGCTGGTGGGTGGCGAAAGACGCCGTCCGGGGCGTCAGCCGCGGCGACGGCCGGGCGACCCTGACGCTGGACGGCGACCTCGAAGCCCCGGTCAGCCGCCGCTACGCCAGGGCCCTGCGCGACGCGGGCTGGTACTGAGCGTCCGGACTCAATTGCGGTCCTATGCAGTCCAGGACTTTTCTTTTTCCGCTCATCCCCGCGAAAGCGGGGACCCAGTGCTTTCGTGAGGCGGGCTGCCTCGGATCGCCTTTAGAGCCCCACGGCCCCGCCTGAGCGCCCAAAGGACTGGGTCCCCGCTTTCGCGGGGATGAGCGGTATCGAGTACGACTAGCCGGCCCAAACGCCATGGAAGCCGGCGGGCAGGGCCACATCGGTCCGCCAGGTCGCAACCGGGCCGTCCGACACCCGCGCCGCGTCGAAGGCGTGCAGTTCGGTGACGCCCTCGGCGAGATTGATCGACGGCGCGACCAGCCAGGCGTCGGTCTCGCCCGGGCCGCGCGGCACGACGACGGCCTCCTCCACGATCTGCGTATCGCCGAAGGTGAAATAGTCGGACGTCCCCGAGGCCCAGTCCCAGGTCGCCAGACCGGTGGGCAGGGGACGGTCGGGCCGTTCGCCCGCGACATGGACCGTCAGGCGGCGCGGCAGGCCGGCGCGGCGCGGATCGTTCCTCGGAAACTCGGCGGTGACGCCCGAGGACGCCATTTCCGCCCGTCCGTCCGTGTGCAGGGTAATGAGATTGAGCACCGCATGCTCGCCCGGCACGCTGCCGCGCTGTTCGACCAGCACCCGGGCGCCCTCGATGGCGAAGGCCACGTCCCTGCCCGCGGCGACATCGAAACGGATCGTCCCCGAGGCGTCCTCCCAGGCGTCGCCCAGGTGGAAATAGCTGAAGGTCGGCAGGTCATGGATCCGACGGCGCGACAGGTCGGCCTTGTCCACCACCATGACCTGGGTCCCCAGCTCGGGCTTCCAGGCGAAGCGGCTGGCGTAGGGCATGCCCTGGTTGTCGAACACCCAGGGCTGCAGCACCAGGATCAGGTGCCGCGCCGTGGCGGTGAAGTCGTGCATGAAACTGGCGCGCGGCAAATCGATGACGCTGGCCGTATGCAGGCTGCGGTCGGCGTTCAGCCGCCAGACCACCGCCTGGCCGCCGTTCAGTCCGATGTTCCAGATCGTGCCGTCGGGGTCGTAGCGCGGATGGGCCTGAAACGGCATGCCCTTCAGGTCGTCGCGCAGGGTGACGAACCGTTTGGTCGACAGGTCCGAGGCCGCCATGGCCACCGGCGAGCCGCCTTCCCAAAGGGCCCAGACCTCGTCCCCGGCCAGCATCACGGCGGTGTTGGCCGCATTGGCGTCGTCACTGGAGCCGAGGCGGGCGCGGGCGTCGCCGACCGTGCCGAAGCCGGGCGTGACCACGGCGTCCAGCTCGGTCTCGGTGCGCCGCTTGGGCGTGTCGGCGAACCGGGCGTCCAGCGTCACCCGGCCGTCGTTGACGCGGAAAGCCCGCATCAGGCCGTCGCCGTCGAACCAGTGGGTGGCCGAGCCGCCCGGCCGCCGGAATTTGGCCGGACCGTTGCGGAACAGCGTCCCGGTCAGGCCCTCCGGCGCCCGCCCGTGCACCAGCCGCATGGCCCGGGGCGCGATGTCGGCTTCCAGATCGGCGGTGGCCAGGGCCCAGTCGGCGGACGCCTGTTGCGCGGCCATGGCGCGGACGGTCTCGGGGGTGATCACGGCCGCTGACAGGGCCGCGGCGCTCATCAGGAAATTACGACGGGAAGCGTACATGGGAGATCTCCTGACGGGCGCTGGTTCGGGCCGCTCAGCGGATGCTGATCGTTTGCGACGTCTCGCCCGAGACGGCGAAATGGGCGCGGTCCCAGCGGGCGGGGCCCATATTGCCGACGGCGTTGTTGGAGAAGGCATAGGGCTCGATCGGCATGCCGAACGGATTGGTGTTCATCTCGCCGTCGCCGTTGACGTCGTGGAACGCCTTCACCGCATAGTCGCCGGCGGGCAGGTTCTCGAAGGTGGCGACCACGCGGCCCGAGGCGCTGATGGCGGTGCGGGCGACGGCGCGGTTGGCGTCGGCGTCACGGCCCTCGCCGTTGAAGGCGGCGGCCGTGTCATAGAGGGCGACCATGACCATGCCGGTGCGGGCGCCGGTCTCGAAGGTCAGCACGACCTTGCTGTCGGCCGACTGGGGCATCGTGGCCAAGGCCAGGGCGGGGGCGGCGGTCAGCAGCAGGGCGGCGGCGGCGGTTGCGAGGCGGATCATGGTCTTGTCCTTCATGAGGGCCCGACGACCGGGCCGTTGCGATGGACAGACGGTGACGGCCCGCCGGGCTCGCCGCCACGCCGTTTGCGGGTTCGGGCGGCGCGGCTTCGCGAACGGCGGCGGATGTGCGTTCGCGGAACGCGAACGGACAGGCGACGCAACCTCGGGCCCGGCGAACGGTTCCGGTCGTGCGATGAAGACCGAACAGGAGTGTCTCAAACAGGCGGAAAGCCTGGAACGTCTGGCGGCGTCCGAAACCGATCCGGACAGACGCAGCGCCTACCGCCAGATGGCGGCGTTCTGGCGTGCGTCCGCAAAACTGCGCCGGGGGGACGGTCCTAAGGGATAAGGGTGTCGACGCGCTCGTCGTTCCGGAAGATGTGGGCGGCGATCGGCCGTCGGTGTTCCGACAGCATCCGGCGGGCCGCGAGCCGGGCCTCCGGCAGGGTTTTCACCGGCAGAACCTCCATATGGGGAACCGCGCTGGTGTGGGTTTCGAGATAGCAGATGAAATTCACGAGACTCCCCCCAAGCCGCATGTCGGGAGTCTTCGGCGTGCGGTGCCGATCTCTCTCAAGCGCCCGAGAGCTGCGAGCGACAAACCACCGTTTCACAGAAACGATCGGCCCGGATTCACATGGGTTAATTATCAAGAACCTGTCATGCGCGCCCTCAGGCGGCCTTTCGCAGCCGGCGATGCAGATAGTTCTCGTCGAAGCCGGCGATCTGGATCAGCTTGCTGGGATCGCCCACCAGCAGACTGCCCCGTTGCAGACTCATGGCGCCGCTCAGCCGCAGTTCCTTGAGCACCCGGTTCAGATGCACCGGCGTCATCCCCAGCGAATCCGCCAGCAACAGCTGTGACAGCGGCAGGGCGAGGCGCGGTTCGGCGGTCAGGCCGATGTTGCGGGCCCTGACATAGAGTTCGCACATCAGATGCGCGACCCGTTCGACGCTGGTCCGGCGCCCCATGCTGGTGATCCAGGCGCGCATCGTGCCCTCGTCGACCAGTTGCGACAAATACATGGCCCGGGCCACGCCCCGGTGACGATCCATGATCGCGTCCATGTCCGCCCGCTCGATGGTGGCGACGAGGGCCGGGGTGATCGTCTGGATGCCGTGGTCCATCTCCGCCAGCAGGCTGACGTGCAGATCGCAGGAGTCGCCGGGCATCAGAAAGGCCAGCACCTGGCGCGACCCGCTCGGCAGGATCTTGTAGCGGCAGGCCCAGCCTTCCAGGATGACGAAGACCGGGCCGGGCCGATCCCCTTCGCGGATCAGGTCATGGCGCGCGGCGTACTGGCGCGGGGCCGACGTGGCCTCGGTCAGGGCCGCCGCCTCGGCCGGACTCAAGGCCCCGAAGCCGCTCAGCTTGGCGATAAAGCGGTTCTCCATCGACGCTCATCCCACGGCGCCGCCGACTTTAATATTGTCCAAAGTTATTGTCGAAAGTTGATTTGGATGATGGTGACGCGCGGTCGTTTCGCTACAGTCCGGGGATCGTCGGCCGGTTCACAGGCTCCGGCGGCTGAGAGACCTCGCGCTCTCGCCTGACACGGAGCGGTCGATGACTTCCGAATCTTCAAACGACAACGCCGGGTCCGGCGCGGGCGACGAAGGTCCGGACGCGCACGGCCAGGCGGCCCTCCTGCTGGTCGAGAGCCTGGTCCATGGCCTCATCGCGCGGCAGGTCATCAGCGTGGCGGATGCGGTCGAGATCGTGGACATCGCCGCCGAGGTGAAGGCGGAGGTCGCCGCCGAGGGCGAAGACCCGTCCGCCGCGAAACGACAGTCGGCGGACCTGCTCGACGCGATCAGCCGAAGCCTGGGGCATGACGTTCAGGGCGGGTGATTTTCCCCTCACCTTGATGGGGGCTTGTCATCCCGGCCGAAGCGCAGCGAAGAGCCGGGACGCGCATGACATTCTTCTTCGTGGGGCTCCGGGAAGCGTCAGCTTACCCGGAGCGAGGGTGGGCTCGGCCGCCCTTCGCCCGGCTCGGCAAGGCCGTCCGGGCGGTCGAGGTCAGGGGCCGGAGCCCGTCCCGGCTCTTCGCTGCGCTTCGGCCGGGATGACAAGCGTCCTACCGCGGCG
>CALSBO010000086.1:0-12153 GCA_943373195.1 Brevundimonas vancanneytii | reverse complement strand
CGCGCATGGCGGCGTAGCAACCGCACGAGGCCGCTTCCAGCGCCTTGCGGTCCTTGACCTCGACCCAGCCGCGGCCCCGGCGGATCAGCCCCTTGTCGACCAGCATGGTTCCCACCTCGGACACCGTCGCCCGGCGCACGCCCAGCATGCCGGCGACGTCGGACTGGGTCAGGTGGAACCGGTCGCCCTCGGCGCGGTCGTGAATGGTCAGCAGCCAGCGCGCCAGCCGTTCGTCCAATCTGTGCTGGGCGTTGCAGGCGGCGGCCTGCTGCACCTGGGCGAACAGGCTTTCGGTGAACCGGGCCAGGGCCCCGCGCATCGCCTCGCTGGATTCCAGCGCGGCGGCGAAAACATCGGACGGGCAGCAGGCCGAGACGCCCTCGACCTGGGCGATGGCCCGGCTGGCGGCGCGGCCGTTCATCGGCCCGCAGGTCACGCCGATCAGGCCCTCGCGGCCGATGGCGGCGGTCTCGACCATCCGGTCGCCGTCCAGGACGGTCATCAGCGAGACCACCCCGCTCATTGGAAACCAGACCTCCTCGACCGCCTCGCCGGCGTCGTACAGCATCTGTCCCTGGGCGAACGGCCGCTCATGCAGATGTGGTTCGATCCGCCGCCGGTCGGCGGGGTCCAGGGCGGCGATCCACATATTGGCCACGGCAGGCTCCCGGCGCGAATGACGACGTTCGATAACGCCAAAGCTTCACCGCCTGTTCCCCGCCGCTTGTGGAGCCTCGCCGGGCGCGATACGGCGAGGGAGCAGGAGGACGCCATGGCCGACCGGATTGACCTTGCGGAAGCTCTCGGGGGCCTTCCGTTATGGCGCGCCCACGACGGCGACCGGCCCGCGATCGAGCGCAAACTGGTCTTCGCCGACTTCAACGCCGCCTTCGGCTTCATGACCCGGGTGGCGATCCTGGCGGACAAGGTCGACCACCATCCGGAATGGTCCAATGTCTACAACCGGGTCGAGGTCCTGCTGACCACCCATGACGCCGGCGGCGTCACCGACCGGGACGTCAAAATGGCCCGCTTCATCGACGAAGCGGCCGCCGCCATGGGAGCGAAATGATGAGCGGACGGGTCGCTGGAAAACAGGCGCTGATCACCGGCGCGGCGGGCGGACTGGGCGAGGCCATGGCCTGGATGATGGCGCGCGAGGGCGCCAGGGTCGCGATCACCGACATCGACGGACCCCGCGCCCAGGCCCTGGCCGCCGCCGTCAACGCCGAAATCCCCGGCGCGGCCTTCGCCTTCACCCACGACGTCGCCGACGAGGCGCAATGGGCCGAGGTGGTCGCCCGGGCGGTCGAAGCGATGGGCGGCCTGTCCATCCTGGTCAACAATGCGGGCATCGGCGGGCCGCTCAGCTTCGTCGAGAGCGACACGGTCGAGAACTGGCAGCGCCAGTACGAGGTCAATCTCAAATCGGTGATGCTGGGCTGCAAACACGCCATGCCGCATCTGCGGGCGTCCGCTCCGGCGTCGATCATCAACATCTCGTCGATCGCCGGCCTCGCCGCCGCGCCGGGCATGGGCGCCTATAACGCCACCAAGGCCGGGGTGTGGATGTATTCCAAGACCGTCGCGCTCGAGGCCGCCAAACAGGACTGGAACGTCCGCTGCAACTCGGTCCATCCGGTCTTCATCAAGACCGCCATCCTGGACCCCTTCGTCGCCATGGCCCACGGCGACGAGGCCAAGGCCCACGAACGCCTCAGCCGCGGCATCCCCCTGAAACGGATCGGCGAACCCGACGACGTGGCGTACTGCGTCCTCTACCTCGCCTCCGACGAAAGCAAATTCGTCACCGGCGCCGAGTTCAAGATCGACGGAGGCATGCTGGCGCAGTGAGGCGATCCGGACGGCAACAAGCTGAACGCCTTCATGATGGAACAGGGCGCGGTGGCCTAGCGGCCGGGGCCCAATCAACTCCACACCCCGTCATCCTCGGGCTTGTCCCGAGGACCCATTTGCCCGCCGCACGGGCAAAGGAAGCCTCGCAGGTCATCACGGTACGCCATCTGGTCTCAGGTTGGAGGCCGCTGAACGATGGGTCCTCGGGACAAGCCCGAGGATGACGGGCTGTAGATCATTATAGATTTTCCTGTTCCGGACGACAGAGTTTATCGATTGTCCCTCGGTCGAAAGCAGGCCTAGCGTGGCCTCTTCCCCGGAGCAGGAGAGACGGCCATGGACGGACACGCTGGCGGCGCCACCCCCCTGAACGATCCGAAGAAGGAGCCCGCGGCGTTGCGGGCGCTGCTGGGCCGGACCAACCGCGACTGGTGGCCCAATCACCTGTCGGTCGACATCCTGCACCAGCAGGGGCGGACCGGCGATCCCATGGGCGACGGCTTCAACTACGCCAGGGCCTTCAAGGCGCTGGACTATGCGGCCGTCAAACGCGACCTGACCGCCCTGATGACCGACAGCCAGCCGTGGTGGCCGGCGGATTACGGCCACTACGGCCCCTTCTTCATCCGCATGGCCTGGCACAGCGCGGGCACCTATCGCACCGGGGACGGGCGCGGCGGCGCCGGCGCGGGCCAGCAGCGGTTCGCCCCGCTGAACTCCTGGCCGGACAACGGCAACCTCGACAAGGCGCGCCGCCTGCTGTGGCCGATCAAGCAGAAATACGGCGCCGGCCTGTCGTGGGCCGACCTGATGATCTTGGCCGGCAATGTCGCCATCGAGAGCATGGGCGGGCCGGTGTTCGGCTTCGGCGGCGGCCGCGCCGACGTCTGGGAGCCCGAAAAGGACGTCTACTGGGGCACCGAGGAAGACTGGCTGGGCGCCACCCGGATCAATGAGGAGGAGGGCAAGGCGCTGGAGAGCCCGCTGGCCGCCATCCAGATGGGGCTGATCTACGTCAATCCGGAAGGGCCCGGCGGCAACGCCCAGGCCCTGCAGTCGGCGCGCGACATGCGCGAGACCTTCGCCCGGATGGGCATGAACGACGAGGAGACGGTGGCCCTGACCGCCGGCGGCCACACCTTCGGCAAGGCCCACGGCGCCGGGGACGCCTCCAAGGTCGGGGCGGCGCCCGAGGGCTCGGACATCGCCCTGCAGGGTCTCGGCTGGCAGTCCGGCCACGAGAGCGGCCTGGGCGATCACACCATCACCTCGGGCCTCGAGGGCGCCTGGACTCCGACGCCGACCCGGTGGGACAACAGCTTCTTCGCCATGCTGCTGGACCATGAGTACGAACTGGTGCGCAGCCCGGCGGGCGCCAAACAGTGGCAGCCGGTGGGCAATCCGGACGAGACCCTGGCGCCGGCCGCCCATACGCCGGGCAAGCGCGTCCCGACGATGATGACGACGGCCGACATGGCGCTGAAGGTCGACCCCGGCTACCGCGCCATCTCGGAGAAATTCCGCGCCGATCCGGCGTATTTCGCCGACGCCTTCGCCCGCGCCTGGTTCAAGCTGTGCCACCGCGACATGGGCCCCAAGGCCCGCTACCTCGGCCCCGAAGTTCCGGCCGAGGACCTGATCTGGCAGGACCCGATCCCGGCGCGGACCGGGCCGGTCGTCGGCAAGGCCGACATCGCGGCGCTGAAACAGGCGATCGCGTCCTCGGGCCTGACCGTGGCCGAACTGGTCTCGACCGCCTGGGCCTCCGCCTCGACCTATCGCGGCTCTGACCACCGGGGCGGAGCCAACGGCGGCCGCATCCGCCTGGCCCCCCAGAAGGACTGGGACGTCAACGATCCGGGCAAGCTGGCGCGGGTGCTGAAGGTCTATGAGGACCTTCGCGCCGCCTCGGGGACGACCGTCTCCATCGCCGACCTGATCGTCCTGGGCGGCTCGGTCGGGGTCGAACAGGCGGCCAGGGCGGCGGGTCACGCCGTCGAGGTTCCCTTCACCCCCGGCCGCACCGACGCGTCGCAGGACCAGACCGACGTCGAGGGTTTCGCGGTGCTGGAGCCCAAGGCCGACGGTTTCCGCAACTATCTGTCGGTGCGGTTCAATGTGCCGACCGAGGAGCTTCTGGTCGACCGGGCCCAACTGTTGGGTCTGTCGGCGCCGCAGATGACGGTGCTGGTCGGCGGCCTGCGGGTTCTGGGCGCCAACCACGGCGGATCGAAACACGGGGTCCTGACCGACCGTCCGGGTCAGCTGACGCACGACTTCTTCGTCAATCTGCTGGACATGGGCACGGCCTGGAAGGAGGTCTCCGACCGCGGCGACGAGGTCTTCGTCGGGACCTGCCGCACCTCCGGCGAGGAGAAATGGACCGCCACCCGCACCGACCTGGTGTTCGGCTCCAACTCCCAGCTGCGGGCGCTCGCGGAGGTCTATGCCTCGGCCGATGCGGGCGCGAAATTCGTGCGCGACTTCGTGGCGGCCTGGACCCAGGTCATGAACGCCGACCGGTTCGACGTGACCCTGGACGAGGAGTTCGGCGTCGCGGCGGTGTGAGGCGGACCCATAGGACCGTTCGATTGCCTTTGATCGGGCGATAACGAGCCCCTATGTGTCGGCCATGCTCCCGACCCTGCGCCAGCTTCAGTATCTCAAACTCCTGGCCGAGCACGCCTCGTTCAGCCGGGCGGCCGAGGCGGCGCATGTCAGCCAGCCGGCCCTGTCGGCCGGGGTGCAGGAGCTGGAGAAGATCCTCGGCGCCCCGGTGGTGGAGCGGACGCGCGGCAATATCCAGCTGACCGCCGTCGGGGCCGAGGCCGTCCGGCGCGGCGAGGACGTTCTGGCCCGCACCGAGGATCTGGTCGAGGCGGCGCGCAATGCGGGCAAGCCCCTGTCGGGACGGTTCCGTCTGGGCGTCATCCCGACCGTGGCGCCGTTTCTGCTGCCGACGAAACTGCCGGGAATCAAAACGACCTGGCCGGCGCTGCGGCTGTTCATCCGCGAGGACCTGACGCCGCGGCTGGTCGCGGGGCTGAAGGCGGGTCAGCTGGACGCGGCGGTGATCGCCCTGCCCTATTCGGCGCCGGGCATCGACCACGCCCGTATCGGCGACGACGAAATCCTGGCCGCCGCGCCCGTCGGCCACGCCCTGGCCGGCACCGGCCCGATCCCGGCCGGCTCGCTGAAGGCCGAGGACCTGATCCTGCTGGAAGACGGCCACTGCCTGCGCGACCAGGCCCTGGCCGCCTTCCACATCGACCCGCCCAGGGGCGAGGATGTCTTCGCCGCCACCAGCCTGCACACCCTGGTCCAGATGGTCTCCGCCGGCCTGGGGGTCAGCTTCCTGCCCGAGATGGCGGTCCGGGCGGGGCTGGCCGACCTGCCCGGCGTGGTGGTCCGCCCGATCACCGCCGAGGCCCCGCGCCGCGAGATCGTGGTCGCCTGGCGCGCCGGCTCCAGCCGCGCGGCCGAGGCCCGGCTGCTCGCGGAGGCGCTCAAACTGGATTGAGCGCGGACTCATTACGACTCCGTAAGGTGCGCCCGGTTTCGGCCCTGATAGGGTTCGGGCGCCCGCGTGCGCCGGGCGCTCCGGAGCCGTGTCCCATGAAGTCCCGCCTGTTCGCCGCCGCCTCGCTCTCCGCCCTGATGCTGGGCCTCGCCGCCTGCGCCACCGCGCCTGACGCGGACATGGCCGCCGCGCCGGCCGCCCCCATCGCCGACGCCGCGCCCGCCCCCATCGTCGTGCCGCCGCTGGGTTTCGTCGAGCGCACCCTGCCGAACGGCTTGAGGGTCTTCACCGCGCGTGACGCCTCCACGTCAAACGTCACGGTCCAGGTCTGGTACAAGGTCGGCGCCAAGGACGATCCGGAAGGCCGGTCCGGTTTCGCTCACCTGTTCGAACACCTGATGTTCAAGGCGACGCGCAACCTGCCTCAGGAAACCTTCGACCGGCTGACCGAGGACGTCGGCGGTTCGAACAACGCCTCCACCTTCCTGGACCTGACCAACTACTACGAGACCGTCCCGGCCCAGCATCTGGAGCGGATGCTGTTCGCCGAGGCGGAGCGGATGGGGTCGCTGGTCGTGGACGAGGCCTCGTTCGACAGCGAGCGCGACGTGGTCAAGGAGGAGTTCCGCCTGCGCGTCCTGTCGACCCCCTACGGCCGGTTCCAGCGCCTGCACTCCCAGGCCTTCATCTATCCCGACAGCCCCTATCGCCGCCCCGGCATCGGCTCGATCGCCGACCTCGAGGCCGCGACGGTCGATGACGTCCTGCGCTTCCACGAGACCTTCTACCGCCCCGACAACGCCTATCTGATCGTGGCCGGAAACTTCGATCAGGCCCGGCTGGACCGCTGGATCGACGGCTATTTCGGCGGCCTCGAAAACCCCGACCGCGCCCTGCCGGTCAACCATGTCCCCGAGAGCTACGGGACCGCGCGCGAGGCGACCTTCTACGGCCCCAATGTGCCCCTGCCGATGGTGCAGATCACCTGGCCGACGGTTCCCTATGGCCACGCCGACCGGGCGGCGCTGGACGTGCTGGACGGCATCCTGTCGACCGGCGATTCCAGCCGCCTGTACCAGGCCCTGGTCTACCGCCAGCAGATCGCCACCACGGCGACCTCCTCCAACAACCAGCAACAGCAGGTCGGGGTGATCAATACCTCGGCGATCATGAGCGCGGGCCATACGCCCGACGAGGGCATCGCCGCCCTGCGCGCCGAGGTCGCCCGCATCCGCGACGAGCCGGTCACCGAGGCCGAACTGGCCGAGGCCAGGACCGAACTGATCGCCGGGACCCTGCGCAGTCTGGAAACCATCGACGGCCGCGCCTTCGCCTTCGGCTACAGCCTGATCATGACCGGCGACCCGAGCGCCGCCGACCGCGACGTGGCCAATATCCAGGCCGTCACCGTGGCCGATGTCCAGCGCGTCGCCCGCACCTATCTGCGCGACGACCGGGCCATCACCATGCGCTATCTGCAGGCCGACGAGGCCAATCCGGCCTCGACGGTGCAGGAGGTCTTCACCGCCCCCATCACCCTGGCGACGCTGGCGGACGCCGGCGAGCCGGTGACCCTTCTGCCCGAGGGCCGGCGCACGCCCCTGCCGCAGCCGGGCGCCCCGCTTGACCCCGCCACGCCCCAGGTGTCCGAGCGCCGCCTGGCCAACGGCATGCGCGTGCTGGTGGCCAGGCGGCCCGGCCTGCCCCTGGTCTCGGCCCGGCTCAGCTTCGACGCCGGCACGTCCGACGACCCGGCGGGCAAGGCGGGGCTGGCCAATTTCACCGCCGCCCTGCTGACCCAGGGGACCGAAACCCGTTCGGCGCCCCAGATCGCCACCGAGATCGAACGTCTCGGCGCCAATATCGGCGCGGGCGCGGGCGTGGACTTCACCAATGTGTTCGCCTCCTCGCCGTCCAATGTCTTCCCCCAGACCATGGCCCTGATGGCCGATGTGGTGCGCAACCCGGCCTATGCCGCCGAGGAGCTGGACCGGCAGAAGACCCAGACCCTGAACGGCCTTCGGGTTCAGCTGTCGCAGCCGGGGCCGGTGTCCAACCTGGCCGCGGCCCGGGCGGTGTTCGGCGAGGCGCCCTACGCCCTGCCCGGCTCGGGCACGCCCGGCACCATCCCGGGCCTGAGCCGCGACGACCTGGTCGCCTTCCACGCGGGCCGCTATCGCCCCGGCCAGGCGACCCTGGTGTTCACCGGCGACATCACGCCCGAGGCGGCTTACGCCCTGGCCGAACAGGCCTTCGGCGACTGGCGCGACCCGGCGGGAACCGTCGCAACGATCGATGATCCGGCCGGCGCCCTGACGGCTCCCCGGGTCATCGTCATCGACCAGCCGGGCGCCGGTCAGGCGGCGGTGGTGGCGGCCCTGCGCGGCATCGCCCGCACCGATGAGTCCTACTTCCCCCTGCTGGTCGGCAACGCCCTGATGGGCGGCGGCTATTCGGCGCGGCTGAACCAGGAAATCCGCATCAAGCGCGGCCTGTCCTACGGCGCCGGCTCGGGCCTGGGCGCGCGCGAGGACGAGGGCATCCTCACCGCCTCGGCCCAGACCCGCAACGACGCCGTGCCCCAGGTCGCCGACCTGATCATGGCCGAGATCGTGCGCCTGTCGGCGACCACCGCCACCGAGGCCGAACTGGCCCCGCGCCGCGCGACCCTGATCGGCGCCTTCGGCCGCTCGCTGGAGACCGTCGACGGCCTGGGCGGCCTGATCGCCAACCTGGCCCTGTACGACCTGCCGCTGACCAATCTGGCGAGCTACGACGACGACGTGAACGGCGTCACCCCGGCCCAGATCCAGGCCGCCGCCGCCGCCCGCCTGCCGGCCTCGAGCGCCAGCCTGGTCATCGTCGGCGACGCCTCGGTCTTCATCGAGGCGCTGCGGGCCAGATACCCCAACGTCGAGGTCGTGCCGCTCTCGAGCCTGAACATCGACTCGGTGACGCTGAGGTAGAAAATCGCGTCTCCCTCCCCTTCATGGGGAGGGATGTCGACGCAAAGCGGCGACCGGATGGGGTGCGTCTGGAATTCCCCACCCGGTCGCTGCGCGACCACCCTCCCCACTTCGGGGGAGGGAGAAACCGATCAGGCCGTCAGACACACCACCTGCGCCACCCGCAGGTCGCGGCGCAGGTCGTCGGCGACGAGGCCGTAGTTGTCGACGGTGACCAGCCGTCCGGTCAGGGGTTCGTCCGGCTTCTGCACGCCGCGGATGGCGGGGCCGAAGGTGTCGGGCGAGGTGGTGTAGATGCGGCCCCTTCGCGGGCTCTCCGCGATGGTGACGCCGATGGCGCGGCCCTGGCGATCCAGAACCGGGGCGCCCGACAGGCCCGCCAGCGTCCCGCCCAGGCCGTCGGTGCGCCCGACCTCGGCCCAGGCCAGCACCGGTTCGTCGCGCTGGCCCCGGCCGCGCACCCGCAGCACCTCGCGGCCCAGCAGGCGCGAAGCGACCTCGCCCGCCCGCGCCTGCGGATAGCCGGGGTGAAAGGCTCGCTGCCCGGCGCGCAGGCCGTGCGACGCCATGACCGGAATGGCGTCCGAGCCGCCCTGGGTCAGCAGGACGGCGATGTCGGCGCGCGGGGCCAGCCGCACATCGGCCGCGACGGCCCGCCCGCCCCCGACCAGAATGGCCGGTCGGCGACAGCCCTCGACCACATGCCGGGCGGTGACCCAATACCCCTGGCTGGAGATCGAGAAGGCGGTGCCCGAGGTCGGCTGGAACGGAACGTCCGGCGCATTGACGGTGACCGCCGGATCGAACGGCGTGATCGGACCCAGCAGGGCGCCCTCGATCTCGTCGGGCGCCGGCGGCGCCGGGGGCGCGTCGGCGTTCTCGCGCCGCTCCAGCGACGCCAGCAGCAGGGCGCCGAGAACAGCCGAATAGATGAGCCAGTCGGGGAGACGCATGGGAGGGACTAGGGACCAGGGATCAGGGATGAGGGAGGGCCGGGTCTGGCGACAGACCGGGAGCGCTGACGATCATCCATCCCTCGCCGCACCCGACCGTCCTCTTCCCTAATCCCTAATCCCTAATCCCTAGTCCCTAGAACCTACCCTGTCAGCGCCGCCGCCAGAATGAGCGCCGTCGCCAGCTTGGCGCCGACCAGAAGGACGGCGGCGGCGACCTCGCCTTCCCGAATGCGCTGGGGCAGGCCGGTCAGAAGGATGTCGACGACGCGGAAGGCCAGCAGTTGCAGCGCCACGGTGGCGACCCCCCACAGGGCGATGTCCTTGAGCGAGGTCGAGACGCTGAGGCTGACCGCCAGCGGGATGGCCAGGCCGATCAGGACGCCGGAGAAGGCCACCGCGGCGGCGGCGTTGCCCTCGCGGATCAGGGCGATCTCCTTCCAGGGCGTGAACAGGGCGTAGATCACCGCCCCAGCCGCCAGCAGGCCGAGCGTCACGCCGAGGTGCGCCAGGGTGGTCGGGAAGCCGGTCGCGAAGGCCTGGACCTCGGCGCTTTCGAGCACGGTGGAGAGGGACGAGGAGTCCATGGTTTTCCGGTTGCAAGAGCCCCGCGACGATTGCCCGGATTTTGCCTCAATCCGCAAGGGGGCGGCGGACACAGTTGGTGAGGAAGTGTGACGGGAGGGACTAGGGAATAGGGAAGAGAGAAGAAGGCGATCGGCTTGGTTCGCTCTCTAATCCCTAATCCCTGGTCCCTAATCCCTCTCAGGCCGCTTCCGCCGCCGCCTTGCGCACCGCCGACGCCCGCACCTTCTCGCTCTCGGACTTGAGCTGGCCGCAGGCGGCGAGGATGTCGCGGCCGCGGGGGGTGCGGATCGGGCTGGCGTAGCCGGCCTTGTTGAGGATGGCGGCGAACCGTTCGATCGTCTTCCAGTCCGAACACTCGTAGTCCGTGCCGGGCCACGGATTGAACGGGATCAGATTGACCTTGGCGGGAATGCCCTCGATCAGTTTGAGCAGGGCGCGGGCTTCGTCGGGGCTGTCGTTGACGCCCTTGAGCATGACGTATTCGAAGGTCACCCGGCGGGCGTTGGACAGGCCCGGATAGGCGCGGATGCCGGCCATCAGCTGGGCCAGGTCGTATTTCTTGTTCAGCGGCACCAGCACGTCGCGCAGGGCGTCGTTGGTGGCGTGCAGGCTGATCGCCAGCATGGCCTGGGTCCGGGTTCCCAGCGCGTCGAGCTGCGGCACGACCCCCGAAGTCGAGACCGTGATCCGGCGCCGCGACAGGGCGATGCCCTCATTGTCCGAGATGATGTCGATGGCGTCGGCGACGTGGTCCAGATTGTAGAGCGGCTCGCCCATGCCCATGAAGACGATGTTGGACAGGCGGCGGTCTTCTTTCGGCGACGGCCATTCCTCGAGGTCGTCGCGGGCCACCTGCACCTGGGCCACGATCTCGGCGGCGGTCAGGTTGCGGACCAGCTTCTGCGTGCCGGTGTGGCAGAAGGTGCAGTTCAGGGTGCAGCCGACCTGGGACGACACGCACAGGGCGCCCGCACGGCCGACGTCGGGGATATAGACGGTCTCGATCTCGATGCCGGGGGCGGTCCGGATCAGCCATTTGCGGGTGCCGTCCTTCGACACCTGGCGCTCGACGATCTCGGGGCGGGCCAGGGTGAAGGCGGCGGCCAGCCTGGCCTGGGTGTCCCTGGCGATGTTGCTCATCGCGGCGAAGTCGGTGACGCCGTAGTGGTGGATCCAGCCCCAGACCTGACTGGCGCGCATCTTCGCCTTTTCCGGCGGGCAGATGTCGGCGTCGATCAGCGCCTGACGCAGCCCCGCGCGCGTCAGCCCCGAGAGGTTGACGGGCTCCGCCGGGGCGGACGCGGACGTGCGCGAGAGGTCGAGCGTGAGGCTCAAGGGTCAGTCCTGCAGGAGAGGGAGGCGGGGCTTATACCACAGATCGGGAGGGATTTAAGGCGGAAGCAGGCCAGGAACCCACCGACACCAGACGGTCCTTCCGCCTCCAACATTCGCATTTCGACCCCTCAGGCGTTATATTCGCTCCATGGCTCACACCTTTCCAACGTCATCGCCTTCCAAACTGGTGCGCGATGCGCGCACGGGTCAGTTTGTCGAAGTGCGCGGCGCCGGCGCGCTCAAGGGCAAGCTGACCCTGAAGCGCGGGGTCGATCTAACCAAACCCATTTTCGAGCAGGTCTCGAAAGGGAAAGGAAGATCGGCAGGCGTGCCGTCGAAGCGTTGACGTTCCGGCGTGGCTGCGCTCCTCGATACGCACACACTCTATTGGTTCGTCACCGAAGCAGAACCCCTGACTGACGCTGCTCTGGTGGCGATCGCAGAGGCTCAGGCCTCGGATCGTCTCTATGTATCGCCTGCGACGGCGTGGGAACTCGGCGTGGCGGCGCAGAAGCCGATCCGGGCGAATCGACCGAACCTCGGCGCCCTTTCGCCTCGCGCCTGGTTTCGTGAAGCCGTCAGCGCGACGGGCGCTCGCGTGATTCCCATCAAGCAAAGGATCGCGCTGGAAGCGGCCGAGGTCGTCGCGCAGACCGGTCACAAGGACCCCGGCGACTGCTTTCTGATCGCTACAGCGCGGATCATGCGGATTCCGATCATCACGCGAGACAGGACTATGCGCGATATGGCGCGCGCGGATCCGGCCTACCTTTCCGTTATTGAGTGCTAGTACCCGGAATCACAGATCGCTGACACGTTGGCCCTTGAGGGGTCTCTGACGGACTTTGGCCTTGGTCCAGGCGAAGGGCTTGGGGTTGGCGTTGTAGGCTTCGATGAAGTGATCCATGTGCTGGCGGAGCTGTTTGACCGAGGT
>CALSBO010000085.1:0-12316 GCA_943373195.1 Brevundimonas vancanneytii | reverse complement strand
GTCCAGCGCCGGATCACGGGCGAGGAGGTCAGCTTCTACGCCGTCTGCCATGCGGGCCGCATCGCCGCCTTCAGCGCCTACGGCTCGGACTGGCGGCTGCCCGGCGGCGCCAGCTATGCCTTCCGACCCTTGCCGGCCCATCAGATCGCCCGCCTGCGGCCCATGGCCGAGGCGCTGGCCGGGTTCGCCGGAACGGGTCAGATCGCCTGCGATGCAATCATCGACGGCGAGGGAAAGCCGTGGCTGATCGAATGCAATCCCCGGGCGACCAGCGGCGTCCATCTGTTCGGCCGCAGTCCCGCCTTCGGTCGGGCGCTGCTGGGTCGGGGCGAGGCCGTAACGGTCGGCGGGGCGCGCCATGTCGGTCTGGCCCTGTGGCGTTGCGGCCTGCCCGCGGCTCTGCGCGAGGGACGGCTGGCGGACTGGCGCATCCAGCGCCGCGACGGCGCCGACGTGGTGACCGCGCCCGGGGACCCCCGGCCCGCTCTGGGGGTCCAGGTCGACGCCGCCATGTTCGGCTACCGCGCCCTGCGCACCGGCCGGCCTCTGACCGAGGCCATGACCGCCGACATCGAATGGAACGGTCGGCCCTTCGATCCTCGCGCATGGGACCTGTGACCCCGGCGACGCGCCGCCCATAAACCGCCGGTTGCGTCGTTTTCTCCGCCTCGCCGGCCTCGACTTCTGGAGACCCAGTCGGCATCGTGGCGGCAGATGGGGCTTATCGTTGTCGACAATCCAGCCGCCCGAGCGGATCAGACGGCCGCGTCCGACGCGGCCTTCAACGCCGCGCATCAGGCGCTGGCCGCCGACAAGGCCTTCCAGTTCGAAATGCGGGGCCTCGAGCCGCCGCCTCCGCCGCCCGGCTGGCTGCGGCCGCTGATCGAGGCTCTCACGGCCATGGGGCCGGTGTTCAAGATCATCTTCTGGCTGGGTCTGGCGGCGATCGTCATCGCCATACTGTGGTTCATCGCCCGCGAGGTCATCCGCATCCGCCTGCCCGTCAGGACCGACAAGCTGGATATCAAGGACGACGGCTGGCGGCCCGCGCCCGCCGCCGCCCTGGCCCTTCTGTCCGACGCCGACGCTTTGGCCGCCGAGGGCCGGTTCGCGGAGGCCGTGCATCTGCTGCTGCTGCGCAGCATCAATGACATCGACGGCCGCCTGCCCAATACGGTCCGCCCCGCCCTGACCGCCCGCGACATCGCCGGACTCAGCCGCCTGCCCGCCGCCGCCCGCCCGACCTTCGACAGGATCGCGCGAACGGTCGAGAGCAGTCTGTTCGGCGGCCGTCCGGTGGACGGCGCGACCTGGGCCGACTGCCGCGCCGCCTATGAGGCCTTCGCCTTTCCGCAGGCCTGGGCCGGATGACCGATACCTCCGCCCCCGACACGCCCGGCAAGGCCCGGCATCCGTTCCGGCCGGGCATGGTGCTGGCCCTCGTGCTGGTGGCCGTCTTCTCCCTGTCGGCGCTCGGCGCGCTCAGCGCCTATGCGCCCGAGATCGGCAACGGCGACGACGGACGGGGCCACGCCTTGTCGCGCTCGGCCGTCGGCTATGGCGGGCTGGTCAAGCTGCTGGAGGGAATGGACCGGCCGGTCCTGCTGAGCCGCGGTCCCCTGCGCGGCGGCGGCCGCGACAGCCTGCTGGTCCTGACCCCGCCGCTGGGGCGCGAGGAAGAGGCCTTTGAAAAGCTGCGCTGGGAGGCAGGATCGGTGCTGGTGGTCCTGCCCAAATGGGAGGTCCTGCCCGAGGCCGCGCGCAAGGGCTGGGTGCGCGAGGCCGGCACCTTGTCTGTCGGCAACGCCCTGTCCGTCCTGCCCGAGGACGTGCGCGAGGGTCTGGTCCTGACACAGGACGAGACGCGCGTCGCCCCGCGCCTGACCGGCGGCGGCGGCCGCGTCATTGCCCAGGGCGCGCCGGTGCAGTCGCTGCGCACCCTGTCCGGCGAGGGCTGGACGCCGGTGATCATGGACGGCGCCGGACGGGCCCTGGTGGTGACGCATGATGACACGGGCCTCTATGTCCTGGCCGACCCCGACCTGTTGAACACCCAGGGCATGGACCAGCCGGCCAAGGCCCGGGCCGCCCTCGCCTTGCTGGACACGCTGGGGCCGCCGGACCAGGCCATCGCCTTCGACCTGTCGCTGCACGGTTTCAGCCGGCCACGCAGCGTGCTGCGCCTGTTGCTGGAGCCGCCGCTGCTGGGCTTCACCCTCTGCCTGCTGTTCGCCGCCGGTCTGGTCGGCTGGCAGGCCATGATCCGCTTCCAGCCGCATCGCCACGCGCGCCGGGCCGTGGCCCTCGGCAAGAAGGCCCTGGCCGACAATACCGCCGCCCTGGTGCGGCTGGCCCGGCGGGAGCACGGTATGGCCGCCCCCTATGCCGAATTGGTCCGCGCCCAGGCCGCCAGGGCCGTCGCCGCCCCGCCGTCGCTGTCGAAGGAGGCGACCACCGCCCTGCTCGACCGGCTGGCGCGGCGGCAGGGCTCCGAAACCACTTTCGCCGAACTGTCCGCCGAGGCGGACAAGGCCCGAAACGCCGGCGACCTGATGAGCGTCGCCCGGTCCCTGATGCGCTGGAAGTTGGAGATGACCCGTGGACGTGACTGAAGTCGGGGGTATCGCCGCCCGTATACGCGCCGAGGTCGGCAAGGCCGTCATCGGCCAGACCGAGACCGTGGATCTGATGCTGACCGCCCTGTTCTGCGGCGGCCACATCCTGCTCGAGGGACCGCCCGGAACCGCCAAGACGCTGCTGGCCCAGACCTTCGCCCGCACGTTGAGCCTGCAGTTCGGGCGCATCCAGTTCACCCCGGACCTGATGCCGGGCGATATCCTGGGGTCCAACATCTTCAACTTCCAGACCTCGACCTTCACCCTGACGCGCGGGCCGGTGTTCTGCGACCTGCTGCTGGCCGACGAGATCAACCGGACCCCGCCCAAGACCCAGGCGGCCCTGCTGGAGGCGATGCAGGAACGGTCCGTCACCGTCGACGGCGACACCCATGTGCTCAGCGACCGGTTCACCGTCATCGCCACCCAGAACCCGATCGAACAGCAGGGCGTCTATCCCCTGCCCGAAGCCCAGCTGGACCGGTTCCTGTTCAAACAGACGCTCGACTATCTGTCGCGCGACGATGAGCTGAAGGTGGTCCAGGCCCACGGCGCCCATGCCGGCATGCCCGACCCGGCCGCCCTCGGGGTCGAGGCGGTCGCCGACGCCGCCACCGTGGCCGCCGCCATCGGGACCGTGTCGCGCGTGCGCCTGTCGCCCGAGATCACCGCCTATGTCGTCGACCTGATCCGGGCCACGCGCGAGAGCGCCGACCTGCAGACCGGCGCCTCGCCACGCGCCGGGGCCATGCTGGCCGTCGCCGCCCGGGCCCGCGCGGTGCTGGACGGGCGCGACTACGTCATCCCCGACGACGTCAAGGGGCTGGCCCTGCCGGCGCTGCGCCACAAGGTGGTGCTGTCGCCCGCGGCCGAGATCGAGGGCCGCCGCGTCGAACAGGCGATCCGCAGCCTGATCGAACAGGTCCCCGCCCCGCGATGATCTATCCGACGCGCCGGTGTGTGGTGGCGGCGCTGGCGGGGGCGCCCGTCGCCCTTGTGGTCGGGATGGTCCAGCCCGGGCTGTGGCTGGCCGCGCCCGCCTGGTTGCTGGCGATCGCCAGCCTGATGCTGCTGGACGGTCTGATGGCGCCGTGGCCGAAGGCGTGCCGCATCGTCTTCGAGGCGCCCGGCTATCTGGCCGTCGCCGCGACGGCGACCGCACGGCTGGAAGCCGCCTTCGGCAAGCGCGGCAAGACGCCCCGCGCGCTGGAGGCCGCGCTGGACGCCGAGCCGCGCGTCGGCCTGTTGAACGTCCAGGGCGAGGCGCGCGAACCCGGCGCCTTCGTCTTCGACCTGCAGCCGGAGCGCCGGGGTCAGGCGGTGTTCAACGAGGCCGTCGTTCGCTGGCAGGGACCTCTGGGCCTGATCTGGCGTCAGACGCGCGAGAAACTGGCCGCTGCCACCCCCATCGGCGCCGACATCCGCCGCATCGAGGACGAGGCGGTGCGGATGTTCAGCCGCGACGCCATGCATGGGGCCAAGGTGCAACTCGATCTCGGCGAAGGCGCAGAGTTCCACGCCCTCAGCGAATTCCATTCCGGCATGGACCGGCGCACCGTCGACTGGAAACAGTCGGCCCGCCACCAGACCCTGCTGGCCAAGGAATTCCGCACCGAGCGCAACCACCAGATCGTCATGGCCCTGGACTGCGGCCGGGTGATGAGCGAGCCGATCGAGGGCGCGCCGCGCATCGACCGCGCCATCCACGGCGCCCTGATCCTGGCCTATGCCGCCCTGCGCAGCGGCGACCGCGCCGGGCTGTTCGCCTTCGACGACCGGCCGCGCCTGTCGACCGGGGCCCTGTCCAGCATCGCCGGCTTTCCCCTGCTGGTCCGCCAGGCCGCCGCGATTGACTACGGAACCGAGGAGACCAACTACGCCCTCGGCCTGACCACCCTGTCGGCCGGGCTGAAGCGGCGCTCGCTGGTGGTGATCTTCACCGAGTTCGCGGACTCGATCGCCGCCGAGCTGATGATCGAGACCGCGGGTCGGCTGATCAAACGGCACCTGGTCCTGTTCGTGGTCATGCGCGACGACGAGCTGGAGGCGTTGGTGACGGCGGCCCCCGACACGCCCGACGACGTGGCCCGGGCGGTGGTCGCGGCCAGCCTGCTGCGTGAGCGCGATCTCGTCCTGGCCCGCCTGCGCAGACTCGGCGCCCATATCGTCGAGGCGCCCGCCGACCGGATCGGTCCGGATGTGCTGAACGTCTATCTCGACCTCAAACGCCGGGACCGGCTGTGAGCGAGCTGCAGCTCAAGAGCCAGCGTTTCCGCCGCGAGCGCGAAGCCGACTGGCGACAGCTGGAGAAGCTCGTCACCAAGGCCGAGCAGCGTTCGGCCGGGGCCCTGTCCCACACCGAAATCCTGGCCATGCCGGTGCTCTATCGCTCGACCCTGTCGGCCCTGTCCGTAGCGCGCGCCACCTCGCTGGATCAGGCCCTGATCGGCTATCTGGAGAGCCTGGCCGCCCGCGCCTATTTCTTCGTCTATGGCGCGCGTTCGACGCCGCTGGAGCAACTGAGCGCCTTCTTCGCCCACGACTGGCCGGCGGGGGTGCGCGGCCTGTGGCGCGAGACCCTGATCGCCCTGCTGATCACCGTCCTGGGCGCCGGAGTCGCCTGGGGGCTGATCTCGGCCGACGCCGACTGGTTCTACGCCTTCGTCGATCCGGGACTGGCCGGCGAGCGCGATCCGACGGCCTCGGCCGCGGCCCTGAAGGCCACCCTGTATCACCAGGAAGGCGCTGACGGCCTGTCCTTCTTCTCGACCATGTTGTTCACCCACAACACCGGCGTGGCCCTGACCTGTTTCGCCCTCGGCTTCGCCCTGGGCGTGCCGACCATCGTCCTGCTGCTGATGAACGGGGCCATGCTCGGGGCCATGCTGCACGTCTTCATCTCCAAGGGCGTCGGCTTCGAGTTCGGCGGCTGGCTGCTGATCCATGGGGTGACCGAACTGTTCGCCATCGTCCTGGCGGGGGCCGCCGGGCTGCGCATCGGCTGGGCTGTCGCCTTTCCGGGCAACCACAGCCGGCTGGAGGCCCTGTCGGGCGCCGGACGCGGCGCGGGCGCCGCCATGATGGGGGTGGTCATCATGCTGATGCTGGCCGGCCTGCTGGAGGGTTTCGGCCGTCAGCTGATCGGCAGCGACCTGGTCCGATACGCCATCGCCGCCGCCACCGCCGTGATCTGGGGCCTGTATTTCTACGGCCCACGGCCAACGAGGGCGGCCCGATGACCGCCGCGGACATGACCGCCGAGGCGCGCAAGCGCCAGCGCAGTCTGGTGACGCCCGAGGGCATCGACCTGCGGCTTGAGATCGCCAGCGTCGGCCAGCGGTTCGGCGCCCTGATCATCGACCTGCTGATCATCGTCGGCGTCATCATCGCCTTCACTATCGCCGCCGCCTTCGCGCTCTCGGGGACAGGCCGCGCGGGCGAGATGATCGCGGTGATCTGGCTCCTGGGCCTGTTCCTGCTGCGGAACGGCTATTTCCTCGGCTTCGAGATGTCGGCACGCGCCGCCACGCCGGGCAAGCGCGCCATGGGGCTGCGGGTGGCCGCGCGCGACGGCGGCCGGCTGCGGTTCGAGGCCATCTTCACCCGAAATGTCCTGCGCGAACTGGAGCTGTTTCTGCCCCTCTCGGCCATGCTCGCCGCGCCCCTGTCCGGCGGCGGCGGCAATGTCGACGGCTGGATCTATCTGCTGGGCCTCATCTGGTGCGCCGTCTTCGTCTTCCTGCCGCTGTTCAACGCCGACAAGCTGCGGGCGGGCGATCTGGTCGCGGGCACCTGGGTGCTGCGTACGCCGAAGCAGAAGCTGTTGCGCGACATGGCCGACGACGGGGCCGTCCACCAGCCGAATTTCGCCTTCACCCCCGCCCAGTTGGACGCCTATGGCGTCAAGGAGCTGCAGGTGCTGGAGCAGGTGTTGCGCACCGGCGATCGTCCCACCGTCCGCGCGGTCGCCGACCGGATCGCCGGCAAGATCGGCTATACGCGCGGCGACGCCAGCGACCTGGAGTTCCTGCGCGCCTACTACCACGCCATCCGCGGCCGCCTGGAATCGCGGCTGCTGATGGGACGCCGCCGCAAGGACAAGTTCGACCTGGGTTAAGCCCCGGCGCTCGCCGCCGGTCGCGCCCGGCCCGCTTCAAGCCACCGCGCCAGATGGGTCAGCTCCTCGGGCGGGCGGTATTTGATCAGCCGCGCGAAATCCAGCCCGACCACGCCCACGATGTCGGCGATGGTGAACCGGTCGGCGGCGAGGAACTCGTGCTCGGCCAGCCGCCGGTCCAGCGTCTTCATGAATTTCTCGGCGGCGACGCGGTTGTAGTCAGCCAGTTGCGGCATCTGGGCCGCCTCGAGGGCCGCCAGGGCCGGATGGGAGTGGCGGACGCTCAGCATCAGCGGATTGGCCAGATAGAACTCGCAGCGGCGGGTCCACATCTCGATCACCGCCTGCTCCCGCGCGTCGCGGCCGAACAGATTGGGCTCGGGATACAGCGCCTCCAGATAACGGCCGATGGCGACCGATTCCGAGATCGTCGTCCCGTCGTCCAGTTCGAGCGCAGGCACATGGGGCACCCCCACCCGCGACCGGTATCCGGCGGTCTTGTGCTCGCCGGTCATGATGTCGATCTCGACCAGTTCGACGTTCTCGACCCCCTTCTCGGCCATGACCCAGCGGACCCGTCGCGGATTGGGCGCGCGGTGCGAGGTGAACAGCTTCATCAGGACCTCCGTTGCTTATCGCAACGCTACAGGCCGAAGAGGCTTCCGGGCAAGGCCCCGACGATGCAGGCGGTCATCAGCGTGGCCAGGAAGCCGCCGAACAAGGCCTTCCACACCAGACCCAGCACCTCCTCCCGGCGGTCGGGCATCAGGACGCTGAGGCCCGTCACCGTGATCCCGACCGATCCGATGTTGGCGAAGCCGCACAGGGCATAGGTCATCAGCATCCGGGTGCGCTCGCTCATCGCCCCGGCCGGGACATTGCCCAGTTCGATGAAGGCCTTGAACTCGGTCTGGGTCAGCTTGACCCCCAGCAGCCAGCCCGCCTTGCCCGCCTCGGACCATTCCACCCCGGTCAGCCAGGCCACCGGCATGAACAGCCAGCCGAGCAGCCGCTCGATCGTCACCTTGTCGTCGAACAGCCAGAACCCGCCCAGCATGACGTTGATCAGGGCCATCAGCGCCACGAACACGATCAGCACGGCCGAGATGTTCAGGACCACCATCAGGCCGTCCGCCGTGCCCTTGACGATGGCGTCGATGGCGCTGTCGTACTTCAGGGCGGAGCCGTAGTCGGCGCCGGCCCCGCCCTCGCCCGCCGTCTCGGGGATCATGATCCGCGCCAGCAGCACGCCCGCCGGCGCCGAGACGATCGAGGCCACCAGCACATGGCCGGCCGCATTCTGCATCACGGGGGCCAGGATGGCCGCATAGGCCACCATGGTCGATCCGGCCACGGTGGCCAGACCCACCACCATCATCAGGAACAGTTCCGACCGGGTCAGCTTGTCGAGATAGGCGCGGATGACGATGGGGCTCTCGACCATGCCGAGGAAGATGTTGGCCGCCACCGCCAGGGCCGAGGCGCCGCCCAGCCCCATGGTCCGCTGGAACAGTATGCCGAAGCCGTGGGTGATCCATTTCAGGATCCTCCAGTGCCACAGCAGCGCCGACAGCGCCGAGATCACCAGGATCATCGGCAGGACATTGAAGGCGAAGGTGAACAGGGCGGGCGGGTTCTCGACCGAATAGGGCTGATCGCCGCCGGCCAGATAGCCGAACACGAACTGCGCGCCCTTGGCCGAGGCGACGGTCAGGCCGCCGACGGCGCTGTTGATCCCGCTCAGCACCGACTGGGAGTAGGGGTTGAAAAGGACCAGCACCAGCAAGGCCTGAACCCCGACCGCACCCAGAGCCAGCCGCCAGGGGAAGGCCTTGCGGTTCTCGGACAGGCCCCAGCAGGCCCCCACGATGACCACCAGCCCGAGCAGGCTCTGCAGGTTCAGGACACTGAACATGGACGTATTTCCCCGCCGGCTCCCCGCCGGCCCCGCTCCCGTTGAACGCCACACGGCCGAATATGGCAAGCCGCTGTTTCGCTCGTTTCCGGCCCTGAATCCGTCGTCATCCACGCGCGTCATCACGAAACCGTGATCACCACGGGACAGGGAGAATGACGATGCGAAAGGCTCTGATGCTGGCCTCGGCCGGCCTGATCGTACTGGCCGGATGTTCACCGGCGAGTGAGGACAATGCGGCCGACGCCTCGGCCGACGCGGCCCCGGCCGCCGACGCCGCCGCCGCCGCCGAGGCTTCAACCACGGCGGACGCCGAACTCCCGGCCCAGGCGGTCGCCCCCCGCCCGGCTCCGCTCGCCCCGGTGGCGCAGATCGCCTACGCCTACAGCTACGCCCTGTCCCTGCCGCGCGACCGGGGCGCGGAGATGATGAGCCGGCACGAACTGGCCTGTGTTTCGGCCGGGCCCGGCTACTGCCAGGTGATCTCGGCCCAGGCCGACTGGACCTCCCGCCAGCCCGGCGGACGGCTGGAACTGCGCGGCCAGCCCGAATGGATCAACCGCTTCCGCAGCGGTCTGGCCCTCGACGCCCAGAACGCCGGCGGCCGTCTCGACGAGGCCGCCACCGAAGGCGAGGACGTCACCCGGGACATCGACACGGCCGCGACCGGCGCCCGCACCACCGCCTCCCTCTCCGAACGCATCCGCGAGCTTCAGGCCCGCCGGGGCGGAACCCTCGAGCAGCGTCTGGAAATCGAACGCCAGCTGGCCGCCCTTCAGCAGCAATATGACGCCCAGCAGATCGAACTGCGCGCCCTCAACGACCGGGTCCAGTCGGCCCGGCTGACGCTCGACTACCGCCAGGGCGGGGTGATGGCCGCCGACAGCCCGACGCGCCCGGTCGCCCGCGCGCTCGGCGACGCCTTCGGCCTGTCGATGGGCATGCTGGCCGTGCTGATCACCGCCGGTTCGGTCATGCTGCCGATCGTGATCATCGGCGGGGCGGTGTGGTGGGGCATCCGCCGCCGGAAACCCGCGCCGGCGGCCTGATCGAGGCGCGCTGTCCCGGTGGTTAGCCTGCTTCGGCCACCGGGACCGCGTTGCGCTCTACATCGCAATCCCCGTCCTGTGCCCAATAGGTGCGTAACCTGCCGTGATAAGGACCGTAGGTCTGTTCCACTTCAAGTCGCTGACGCTCGTTCGGTGGGTCATACCGCTCAAGCTGACGAACTCCCGCCGCCTCGAGAATCGATCTGGGAAACCAGACAGCGGAATAGAGGCCGGTTGCCCTCACCCGCTGCTCAGCGGGGATGTCCAGTCCCCGACCAACTCGTGCGAGAGGTTCTGAAGCCGATAGGCGCAGTGGAACAACCACGGCTGAACCCCGGCCTCGTCAAGCAACCGCGTCATGAGCGCCGCGTTCTCAACCGCCAGACCAAGCTCCTCCGGACGAACCCAATCGGGATGGTCACGCATCCATGCAAGGCTTGCAATCGGTGTTCCGTGGAACGTCACGGCGTGAAAGCCGTCCGTGAGTCGCTCCCGCGCAGAGACCCAGACGATGCTGCATCCGGACGTACAATGCCCCCAGGCCCTCACCCGCCCTCTGCGATCCCTCACCAAATCAGCCATGCGGACCGACTGCTTCAAGTCTCCGCCTGGACCGCCCATATCGATGATGTCGCCGGGACCAAGAATGCGCTCCAATCGGTCAACGCTGTCTTCGTCAATCTCGGAATAGAAGCGAACGCGCTCATACCGCTGAATGAATATGTCGCGATCAGATTGCGGGACAGGTTCTTGGATGAGTAGCGAGACAAGACTAAGAATCATGCCCTATCCGCCACAACCATTTCGACGCCCCCAAGCAAACCGATGGTTTGACAACGCCAGATGCCCCGCAAGCGGGGATTGCGTGTTGATAGCTTAAGGCTGTAGTCGCACCAGCCGGCTGTATTCGTCCATCAGGCCGAGGCTGAGGTCGCCCGGGGTGAAGCGTTCGTCGCCGATCTCGCTCACCGGGGTGATCTCGGCCGCCGTGCCGCACAGGAAGCATTCGCTGAACCCGGCCAGCTCCTCGGGCCGGATGTGGCGGACCTCGACTTCCAGCCCGCGCGCCGCCAGCATCTCCAGCACCGTCTGGCGGGTGATGCCGTTCAGGATCGCCCCGTCGGCGGGCGGGGTGATCAGCCGGCCGTCCTGCACGAAGAAGACATTGGCGCCGGTCGCCTCGGCGACATAACCGCGCCAGTCCAGCAGCATGGCGTCGGCGTATCCGCGCGCGTCGGCGTAGTGACGATTGATGGTGCCGATCATGTACAGGCCCGCGGCCTTGGCTTCGGTCGGGGCGGTTTCCGGCGACGGCCGCTTGTAGGGCGCCCAGCACAGGCGGATGCCCTTCCGCTTGGTTTCCGGGTCGAAATAGCTGGGCCAGTCCCAGGCGGCGATGGCCACATGCACGCTGGTGTTCTGGGCCGGGACGCTGACCTGTTCCGAACCGCGCCATGCCAGGGGGCGGACATAGGCCTCGGTCAGGCCGTTTCTGGCGCAGGTTTCCTTGCAGGCCTCGTTGATCTGGGCCACCGTGAACGGAATCTGGAAGTCGAGCACCTCGGCCGAACGGAACAAACGGTTGGTATGCTCCATCAGCTTGAAGATCTGACCGTTGTACATCCGCTCGCCTTCAAACACCGAAGACGCGTAGTGCAGGGCGTGGGTCAAAACGTGCACACGCGCCTCTCGCCAGGGCACGAATTCGCCGTCCAGCCAGATCCAACCGTCACGATCGTCGATAGGAACGAAGGCCATTGAATAACGTCTCCCGCGAAGATCACCGGGTTAGAGCCGCCGGAAACGCTCAGGTCAACGCCTGGGCGCCGTCCGCATGAGCGATGTGCGGTCCCATGGCCGCTCCGGCCCGATCGCCGGCGCGGGCGCCGGCCGCCACCTGCTGGTCGTCGATGACGACGACCGCATCCGCGAACTGCTGAAGGAATTTCTCGCCCGCGAGGGCTATCGCGTCACCGGCGCGGCCCATGCCGCGGCGGCCAAGCGGTTGATGGAGCTGATCGAATTCGATCTGGTGGTGCTGGATGTGATGATGCCGGGCGAGAGCGGCTTCGACCTGACCACCTGGGTGCGCGGCAAGGCCGAGACCTCGAAGACCCCCGTCCTGCTGCTCACCGCGCGGGGCGATCCCGACGACCGGATCGAGGGTCTGTCGCGCGGCGCCGACGACTATATGTCCAAGCCCTTCGACCCGCGCGAACTGGCGCTGCGCGTCGACGCCATCCTGCGACGCACCGGCGGCAAGCCCCTGACGCCCCGCGAGATCAAGCTGGGCCCGGCGGTGTTCGACATGGAACGACTGGAGCTGATGCGCGACGGCAAGCCGCAACGTCTGACCGAGGCCGAGGCGCAGCTGCTCAAGACCCTGGCCATCCACGCCCATTCCGCCGTCGAACGGATGAGCCTGTCGCCCGACACCGCCGACATCACCGGCCGGGCCGTGGACGTGCAGGTCACCCGTCTGCGCCGCAAGCTGGAGGCGGACCCCAAGAACCCGCGCTACCTCCAGACCGTGCGCGGCGTCGGCTATATGTTGGCCCCGGATTGATGACCCACATTCCTCCCCCTGCGGGGGAGGGGGACCGCGAAGCGGTGGAGGGGG
>CALSBO010000084.1:0-12400 GCA_943373195.1 Brevundimonas vancanneytii | reverse complement strand
ACGCCCCTCCACCGCTTCGCGGTCCCCCTCCCCCGACGGGGGAGGCATGCGTCCGCCCTACTTCCCGAACAGCTTGTTCCAGCGGCGTTTCTCGCGGCTCTTCCACGTCCCGCGGTGATAGGCGTCCGAGCCGATCAGCGGCACCACCGTGGTCGCCTCGGCGAAGACCATCTGCTCATGGGTGGTCTGCACCTTGCCCCAGGAAGCGGCCTCTTTCAGCGTCGAGGACGAGCAGGCGCCGTCGCGCACGTCCGCGACCGTGATCTGGACCGCATAGCGGTGCATCTCGGCATCGATGCCGAGGATTTCGGCGCAGACCACGGTGTCCTGGGCGAAATTCTTCGGGACCCCGCCGCCGACCATGAACAGGCCGGTGACGCCCGCGGCGATCTTGATGTCGGTCAGTTCGCGGAAGTCGGCGACCGCGTCGATCATCAGATACGGCTGGCCCGCCGCGATCCGCTCCTTCTGGTGCTTGACCAGGCCGAAGCCGGCCGAACTGTCGACAAAGGCCGGGCAGAAGATCGGCACGCCCTCTTCATAGGCGGTCTGGATCAGCGAGCCGGGCTTCTTCGCATTGCCCTCGCTCAGCCATTTGCCCATCTCCCAGATGAACTCGCGGCTGGAATAGCCGCGCGGCTCCAGCCGGTTGCAGATCTCCAGGATGGTGTGGTCGCAGGCCTGGAGCTCTTCCTCGTCGATATAGGTGTCGTAGATTCGGTCGATGTAGTTTTCGCGCAGGACGTTGTCGTCCACCTCTCCGGCGGCCTGATAATGCTTGAAGCCCAGGGCCTCGAAGAAGTCCATGTCGACGATCGAGGCGCCGGTGGCGACCACGGCGTCGATCATGCCGAATTTCACCATGTCGCGGTACACATGCATGCAGCCGCCGGCCGAGGTCGAGCCGGCCAGGATCAGCCACGGCGAACAGTCCTTATCCTCGACGGCCATGTTGAAGATGTCGGCGGCCCGGGCCGTGTCACGGCTCGAGAACGACATCTTGCGCATGGCGTCGATGATCGGGCGGGCGTCGAACGAGGTGATGTCCACATGCTCGACGGTGTTCTGGAGCAGCTGGGCCTTCTGGTTCGATTGAACGGGAGCGTTCATTGCAAGGGTTTCCCTTTGATTTGAGCGCCCGTCGGATTGAGAAAGCCAGCCTCGGGACGGAGCGACCGAGCGGTTGTACTTCTATGAAAGTTAGCGCAGTTTATCAATATCCAAGATAAACCACGGTAAGAAGCATACATATGGATCCCGTGAGAAACCCGTTCGTGCCGGGAGCAGGCTCGCCGCCTCCGGCTTTGGCGGGGCGAGCCGACATTCTGGAACGCGCCCGCATAACTTTGGCTCGCGTTGCCCAGGGACGCTCTGCGAAAAGCCTCATGATCGTCGGGCTACGGGGCGTGGGAAAAACCGTGTTGCTGAACCGTGTTCACGAGATGGCGGAGGCGGAGGGATACCAGGCTCTCATGATTGAAACCCCGGAAACGAAGCGACTGGCTTCGTTACTGGTTCCCCCACTCAGAAGCCTTCTGTTCCGATTGGATCGGCTGGAGAATATCAGCGAGCAGGTCAAGCGCGCCATGAGGGTGCTCAAGAGCTTCGCGGGGGCCGTCAGCGTCAAGTACGGCGAGGTTGAGATCGGTCTCGATATCGACCCGGAACGCGGCACGGCCGACAGCGGTGACATCGAAGCGGATTTGGCGGAGCTGTTCGTTGCTGTAGCGGAGGCGGCAAAGTCGCGGGGCACGGCTGTCGCCATCATCATCGACGAACTGCAATATCTGACTGAAGATGAGCTAAGCGCGGTTATCATGGCGCTCCATCGCGTTTCCCAAAAACAACTCCCACTGGTGCTGATCGGGGCCGGTCTGCCGCAGCTGGTTGGGCTGGCGGGCCGGTCAAAATCCTACGCGGAAAGGCTGTTTGATTATCCCGTGGTGGGGGCCCTGTCGCGATTGGACGCCACGAAGGCATTGGCTGATCCGGTGGAGCGGGAGGGCGTTAGCTTCGATGACGACGCGCTGACTGAGATCATCGAGAAAACAGAAGGATATCCCTACTTCCTCCAAGAATGGGGATACCACGCTTGGAATCTCGCCGGCGGGTCCCCAATCACTGCTGACATCGTATCGACGGCGACACGCGAGGCGATCGCCAATCTAGATCAGAGCTTCTTTCGGGTTCGCCTCGATCGGTTGACGCCGCGAGAAAAGGCTTACCTCCGAGCGATGGCTGAACTTGGCCCTGGCCCGCACCGGTCCGGCGACATCGCCGAAAAGATGGGAACGGCTGTCGCCTCGGTCGCGCCCCTTCGCGGGGGCTTGATCAAGAAGGGCATGATCTACAGCCCGACCCACGGGGACACGGCCTTCACCGTGCCCCTCTTTGATCAATTCATCCGACGGACGATACCGACGGTTTAGCGCCGACGCTGCTTCCGCTGCCCGGCCTTGCCCTTGGGGCGTGACAACCGAACCACCTTGCGGGCCTGCTCTTCCGCCGAGGTGCGCACGGTCGGGATCGAACGCGGCGCCAGGCCGTACAGCGAGGCCATCGGGGCGTCCTCGACCGCGGCCAGTTCGTGCTCGCCATAGCCGTTGAAGCCGGTCGACATCGCCACGCCATAGGCGCCCAGCATGCCGATCTCGATGAAGTCGCCTTCCTGCACATCGGCCGGCAGCCAGAACGGTCCCGGCATGTGGTCGATGCTGTCGCAGGTCGGGCCGTAGAAACGGAACGGCTTCAGCTCGCTCGCCGAACCGCCCCCTTGAATGGAATCTGGCCGGACCAGTTTGGTCGGGAAAGGCCAGCGCGAGTGGGTGGCGTCGAACAGCGAGCCGTAGCTGCCGTCGTTCAGATACAGGGCGTCGCCCTTGCGCAGATCGACCCGGCACAGCACCGACGACGACTCGGCGACCAGCGCCCGGCCGGGCTCGCACCACAACTCGGTCGTTTCCGACACGGGCATCTCGTTGAAGCCGCGATGGATGGCGTCGGCGTATTCCTGCATGTCCGGCGGCACCATGCCCGGATAGACCGAGGGGAAGCCGCCGCCGACGTCGACGATGTCCACGAACACGCCCGCGCGGCTGATGGCGCGGCCGACCTGGGCCATGGCGGCCTCATAGGCGGACGGGCGCATGCATTGCGAACCGACGTGGAAACAGACGCCCATCAGCCCGTCCTTGACCGCCTGGCGGGTGGCCAGCAGCAGGGACGGGGCCTGGTCCGGCGAGACGCCGAATTTGCCCGACAGCGAATAGGCCGCGCCGTCCGCCGACACCGTCATCCGGACCAGCAGGTTCAGGTCCGTGGCGTTGCCGGTGGCGTCGATGATCTTGGCCAGCTCGTCATGGCTGTCCAGCGAGAAGGTGCGGACGCCGTGATCGAAATAGGCCCGCGTGATCGCGCTGCGGCTCTTGACCGGGTGCATGAAGGCCAGGCGCGCGTCGGCGCTGACCGAACGGACCAGTTCGATCTCGGCGAGGGAGGCGACGTCAAAGCCGGTGACGCCCGCCTCGACCAGGGTCTCGATGACCCAGCGCGAGGGATTGGCCTTCACCGCATAGAAGACGTCGGCGTTCAGATTGTCCTGGAACCAGCGCGCCGCTACGGAAACCGAACGCGGTCGCACGAGTGCGACGGGACGTTCAGGGGACCGCTCGCGGACCAGGTCCAGGGGAAATGAATACGTGCGCAATTCACGTAAACCCCTGTAATTGTTAAACCCAGACCGGCGTTAGCAGCGCAACGTTAGACCTACGGGGTCCGCCGGAAGCCGCGATGTAGGGTCACGGGACTGTCATGTAAAGCGGTTTTTTCCAGGCGGGGCGTGGGTTTGCCCGCGATTTGTCCGCCGACGGATCGACTGTGGGGCGGCGAGAAGCCGGGCTTTGTGCAACGGCAATGTCCGCCGGCTGCCGGGCAGTTTCGAAAGCTCGGCCGCCGTGCTCAACGCCCTGCCCTCCAACGCCCTGTACGGCCGCCCGGACAAGTCCGCGCGGCGCAGTAGCATTCCTCTCCCATCGGCGGAGGGGGACCGCCGGCACGGCGGTGGAGGGGGCTCGCTTCACACACCGGCGCGAACCTTCCCCCTCCCCCATCCTGCGGATGGTCCCCCTCCCCTCCGGGGGCGGAACGCGCTGGACGAAATCGCCGCGGACGTGTCATTAAGACTTGCCTCGCGGGCCTGATCGGGCGATGCGGCGCGCCCTTGCAACCGCTTTCAGCGTGTCCATGACCTCAGCCGCCGCAGCCGTCGCGCCCAGTGCCGGACCCAGTGTCGTATCGGCCCGGGACGTGTCCAAGACCTTCGGCGCCCGAAAGGCGCTGAACGGCGTGTCCGTCGAGGTCGCCGCCGGGGAAATGGTGGCCCTCATCGGCCCCTCTGGCTCGGGCAAATCCACCCTGTTGCGCTCGATCACGGGCCTTCAGACCATCGATTCCGGCAAGGGAACGATCAGCGTCTTCGGCGAGGTCGTGCAGAAGAACGGCCGCACCACCGGGGCGACCCGCGCCGCGCGGCAGAAGCTGGGCATGATCTTCCAGCAGTTCAACCTGGTCGGCCGCCTGACCCTGTTCTCCAACGTCATGCTGGGCGCGCTCGGCCGCATCCCCGGCTGGAAGGGCGTGCTGGGCCTGTGGCCGTCCGCGGACAAGCACCGCGCCATGGCCGCCCTGCACCGCGTCGGCGTCTCCGACTACGCCGCCCAGCGCGCCAACACCCTGTCGGGCGGCCAGCAGCAGCGCGGCGCCATCGCCCGCGCCATGGTCCAGGGCGCCAAGGCCATTCTCGCCGACGAGCCCGTCGCCTCTCTGGACCCCGTCTCGGCCCGCAAGGTCATGGAACTGCTGGTCGAGCTGAACCGGACCGAGGGCTTCGGCGTCATCGTCACCCTGCACCAGGTCGATTACGCCATCCGCTATTGCGACCGCGTCATCGCCCTGAAGGCCGGCCAGATCGTCTATGACGGCCCCTCCACGGGCCTGGACACCCGGCAGCTGATCGACATCTACGGTCCCGAGTTCGAGGACGCGTTCTGGGAAACCAAGGCATGACCCTGCCCCCGTTCACCCGCCGGCTGGCGCTCGCCGCCGTGCTCGCCCTCGGCGTCGCCTCCTGCGGCGGCGGCGATGAAAAGGCCGGCGGCGCCCCGTCGGAGATCACCTTCTCCATCCTGTCCGCCGAGGGCCAGGCCTCGTCGGGACCGCTCTGGCAACCCCTGCTGGACGACATGTCCAAGGCCATCGGCGTGCCGGTACGGCCGTTCTTCGGTTCGAACTACACCATCCTGGTCGAGGCCATGCGCGGCAACCAGACCCAGGTCGCCTGGCTCTCCGCCAAGCCGGCGCTTGAGGCCGTCGATCGGGCGGAGGGTGAAGTCATCGCCCGGATCGCCGATCCGGAAGGACGCGACAGTTACCGCTCGACCATCATCGTGCGGCGTGGCTCCGGCATCACCCTCGATCAGGTCATGGCCTGCGGGAAACGCTATGACTTCGGCATCGGCGACGCCCAGTCGACCTCGGGCACGCTCGCGCCCATGGCCTTCCTGTTCAACCCCCGCAATGTCGTGCCGGCCGAGTGCTTCAAGACCGTCCGTTCGGCCAACCATCAGGCCAACGCCTTCGCGGTGGCGACCGGCGTGGTCGATGTAGCGACCTCCAACACCGTGAACACCGTGTTCCTGACGCGCCAGAACCCGCAGGTGGCGGCCCAGATCGAGGAAATCTGGCAGTCGCCTCCCATTCCGGAAAGCGGCATCGTGTTGCGTGCTGACCTCGATCCCGCTCTGAAGGAAAAGATTCGCAGCTTCTTCCTCACCTACGGTCAGGGCGAAGGCGCCGAGGCCGACCGCCAGCGCCAGGTTCTGGCGGGTCTGAACTATTCCCGGTTCAATGCGGCGGATGACAGCTATCTGAATCCGGTCCGCGAGATGGTGGCCGATCAACAGCTGAGCGAAGCGCGCGCGGAAGGCGATACGGCGGCCGCGGCGACAGCCGAACGCGAACTTCAGCGCCTGCGCAGTCTGCGAGAGGTCCAGCCTTGACCGATACGACCGCGCCGAAGTCGGGCGTCGATCCGTCGGCGATTCCGAACCCGCCCCGGAAATCACTGGTTTCGTGGCTGCTCGACATCGTGATCTGGGGCGGCGTCGCCGCCCTGCTGGTCTACAGCTTCAAGGCGGTGGACTTGCAGAATCTGCCCCGGCTGGTGACCGACGCCGGCAAGGCCGGCAACCTGTCTGACTTCCTGCGTCCGGACTTCGGCAACTGGGAACTCTTCGTCGCCAAGATGTGGGAGACGGTCCAGATCGCCCTCTGGGGGACATTCATCGCCGTCTTCCTCGCGGTGCCTCTCGGTCTTTCCGCGGCCCGCAATATCGCTCCGGTGTGGGTGGTGACGCCGGTTCGCTGGGTCATGAACCTGCTGCGCTCGATCCCTGATCTCGTGATCGGCCTCGTGCTGGTCGTGATCGTCGGCCTCGGGCCGCTCGGCGGGGTTCTGGCCATCGCCCTGAACACCGCCGGGGTTCTGGCCAAACTGTTCTCCGAGGCCGTCGAGTCGATCGACAAGGGTCCCGTCGAGGGCGTGCGCGCCACCGGCGGCTCAAAGCTTCACGAGATCGTCTGGGGGGTCATTCCCCAGGTCGCGCCCCTGTGGACCTCGTTCGCCCTCTATCGTTTCGAATCCAACAGCCGCTCCGCCACCATCCTAGGCGTGATCGGGGCCGGCGGCATCGGTCAGGTCCTGTTCGACCGCATGAACGCCTTCGAATACAGCGAGGCGGCCGCCATCGTGATCATCGTCGTGGTCGCCGTGACCCTGATCGACATGCTGTCCCAGGCCATGCGCAAGCGGCTGCTGTAATCCTGCCCTCTCCCGCTCGCGGGAGAGGTGGCCCGGTGATCGGCGTCAGCCGATCCAGGGTCGGAGAGGGAATTCAGAGATTCCCTCATCGTCGCTGTTCGCCTGCGGCGAAGACGCGACACTTCTCCCGCAAGCGGGAGAAGGTCAGGCCGGGCGCAAATCCGGCGGCGTCGCCTCGTCCGTCAGCATCCGGATCGCCTCGTCGAGCGACACCACCTCCTGCGCCTGCGAGCCCAGGCGGCGGATCGCCACCGTGCCCTGTTCGGCCTCGTTCTTGCCGACCACGGCGATGACCGGGACCTTGCCGACCGAGTGTTCGCGCACCTTGTAGCCGACCTTCTCGTTGCGCAGGTCCAGCTCGGCGCGCAGGCCCGCGGCCTTCAGCCGTTCCACCACCTCGCGGGCATAGTCGTCGGCTTCCGAGACGATGGTCGCCACCACGATCTGCGTCGGCGCCAGCCACAGCGGGAAGGCCCCGGCGTAGTTCTCGATCATGATGCCGATGAACCGCTCGAACGACCCGAGAATCGCCCGGTGCAGCATCACCGGCCGGTGCTTCTGGCCGTCCTCGCCGATATATTCCGCGTTCAGACGTTCGGGCAGGACATAGTCGAGCTGCAGCGTGCCGCAGGTCCAGGTCCGGCCGATGGCGTCCTTGACGATGAAGTCCAGCTTGGGCGCATAGAAGGCGCCGTCGCCCTCGGCGATGACCGGATCGACCCCGGCCAGCCGCGCGGCCTCGCCCAGCATGGCCTCGGCCTTGTCCCAGAACTCGTCCGTGCCGGCGCGCACCTCGGGCCGGGTGGCCAGGGCGATCTCGTGCGTGGTCATGCCCAGATCGGCGTGGATGACCTGCGTCAGGCGGATGAACCGTTCCGTCTCCTCGACGATCTGGTCCTCGCGGCAGAAGATGTGGGCGTCGTCCTGGGTGAAGCCGCGCACCCGCATCAGCCCGTGCAGGGCGCCCGACGGCTCATAGCGGTGGCAGGCCCCGAACTCGGCCATGCGCAGCGGCAGTTCGCGGTACGACCGCTGGCCCTGATCGAAGATCTGCACGTGGCCCGGGCAGTTCATCGGCTTGAGGCTGAGCGTCTCGCCCTCGACCGTCTCGCAGACGAACATATTGGGCCGGTATTTCTCCCAGTGGCCTGATTTCTCCCAGAAGGTCCGGTCCAGCACCTGGGGCGTCTTGACCTCGACATAGCCGGCGGCGTCCAGCCGGCGGCGCATATAGGCCTCCAGCACGCGCCACAGGATCCAGCCCTTGGGGTGCCAGAAGACCATGCCCCGGCCTTCCTCCTGCATGTGGAACAGGCCCATGGCCTTGCCGATACGGCGGTGGTCGCGCTTTTCGGCCTCCTCCACCCGCAGCAGATAGGCGTCCAGATCCTCCTTCGAGGCCCAGGCCGTCGCATAGATGCGCTGCAGCTGCGGATTGCGGTGGTCGCCGCGCCAGTAGGCGCCGGCCAGCTTGGTCAGTTTGAAGGCCTTGCCGACGAATTTGGTCGAGGGGAAATGCGGCCCCCGGCACAGGTCGACCCACGTGCCGGTCCGGTAGGTGGTGATCGTCTCCTTGCCCGGCAGGTCGCGGATCAGTTCGGCCTTGAACGTCTCGCCCTTGCCCTCGAACAGCGCGATCGCCGCGTCCCGCTCCCACACTTCGCGGACCAGCTTCTCGTCGCGGTCCACGATCTCGGCCATCTTCTTCTCGATGGCGGCGAAGTCGTCGGTCGAGAACGGCTCCTCGCGGTGGAAGTCGTAATAGAAGCCATCCTCGATCGCCGGTCCGATGGTCACCTGGGTGCCGGGGAACAGCTCCTGGACGGCCTGGGCCAGCACGTGGGCGGCGTCGTGGCGGATGGTTTCCAGCGCATCCGGATCGTCGCGCATGATCAGCTTGAAGTCGCCGGAACCCCCCAGCGGGCGGTCCAGGTCGCGCTGCTCGCCGTTCAGGGCGACCAGCGCCGCGCGCTTGGCCAGCGAGGGCGAGATGGAGGCGGCGACGTCGCGGCCCGTGGCGTCGTCGGGATACTGTCGGCTGGCGCCGTCGGGGAATCTGAGGTCGATCATCGTTTCGTCTTTGCGGGCGGGACCGGATCGTATTTCCAGCCTTCGCCGAGAGGGTGGCATTTGCAGAGGCGTTTGACCGTCAGCCATCCCCCCTTGACCGGCCCGTGCTGGATCAGCGCGTCCCGGCCGTAGTCCGAGCAGGTCGGCCGGAACCGGCACGACTGCCCGATCAGGGGCGACAGCGTCAACTTGTAGCCGCGATGGGCCAGCCGCACGCCGCGTTCATAGAGGGTTCCGCCGGATGCCATGTCGCCGCGCTTATCCCCTGCAAAAGCTGCGGGGGCAACACGGCCTCAAGTAGCGTCAGCGGTAGGCCGGCGAAAGCCCTCAGGCCGCACCGGCGAGGCTAGTTCGCGTGTCGGGGCTCTGGCGGGCCATGGCGTCACGCACGGCGTCCAACGTCGCCTCGACGGCGACCATGGTGGAGGCGTGGCGCGCCGGATAGTCGGCGACCTGTTTCAGGGCGCGCAGGCCCTCGAACCGGCCCGTGGGACCCTCGCCGCCGGCCTTGAGCATGGCCGACATGGCGTCGCGGGCCTCGACGAGTTCGTCCAGCGACGCGCCGATCACGGCTTCGCCCAGCACGCCCGCCGCGGCCTGGCCGAGGGCGCAGGCCTTGACGTCCTGGGCGAAGGTTTCGATCCGGCCCGCCGCGTCCAGCGTGACATCGACGACCGCCTTCGAGCCGCACAGTTTGGCCACCCGCTCGCCCGTGCCTTCGGGCGCGGCCAGCCGTCCGCTGTGCGGCAGATTGGCCGCCAGCCTGAGAATGCGCGCGCTGTAGAGCTCGTCGATCATGGCCGGAATATAGGCGATCACCCGCCCTGGAGCGACCCCCAGGTGCGGGCCTGGTCGGCGCCCGCCCCCGCGGCGCGTTCGCGCAGCCAGGCCAGATTGCGGTCGGCGGCCTCGGGCGGCAGGTCGCGGCGCAGCATCTGTTCGGCCTCGGCCATGTTGCCGGTCAGCCCCAGCACCATGGCCAGGTTCAGCCGCACCTTCAGCGAGGCGCCCGGCTGGGCGGCGGCGCGGCGCAGCAGGGGCTCGGCCCCGGCGGTGTCGCCGCGCGTCATCGCGGATACGGCCATGTTGGACAGGACGTCGGGATTGTCGGGCGAAAGCGTCAGCGCCTGGGCCCAGGCGGCGCGCGCGTCATCGGGGCGGCGGACCTGTTCATAGGCGGCGCCGAGCAGGGACCAGGCGCGCCAGTCGCCGGGTCGGGCGGTGCGCGCGCTCTCCAGCGCCGCGATGCCGTAGAAGGCCTGGCCGCGGGCGATATGGGCGCGGCCGGCCTCCAGCATGGCGTCGAAATTGGCGGGCTGGACCACCAGCACCCGTCCCGCCATCTCGGCGGCCTGGTCGAACCGGCCGAGTTCGCGCAGGGCTTGGGCCGCCTTGACCCCGGCGACCGGGTCCATCGGGTCGAGCTCGGCCTGGTCGGTCCAGAAGATCTGGCGGGCCAGGGGGTCGGCGCGGTCATAGACGGCCCGTTCCTCGGCGCCGGCGGGCCGGCGCGCAGTCTGAACCGCGGGGGTCGCGGACGGGTCAGGCGGCGTCTGGGCGTGGACGGGCGCGGCCGGGGCAAGCGTGATGGGGCCGACCAGCAGCAAGGCGGCGGTTGCGATACAGGCGGTCGTGCGCGACATGAAAGGCGCTCCGGAAGGTTCGGCTTGAGATTCGGCCCTTCGCGTCAATCCTTGGTTAAGATCGGTCCCGTGGGGCCGGAAAGGCCGCCGCCGATGTCCGCCCTGCATCCCGACCTGCTGACCGCCGACGCCGAGGGCGCGATTCCGGTGCGGTTCACGGGTCCTGACGGCGTGATCGACCCGGCGCTCCGGGGCTGGGCCGAGGCCAACGGCTTCAAGGGCAAGCCGGGCCAGATGCTGGTCGCCCCGGACGGCGCGGGCGGGATCGCCGCGGTCCTGGTCGGCGTCGGCGAGACCTTCGACCCGATGTCGGCCCGTGCCCTGCCGGCGAAGCTGCCGCCAGGTCTCTATCGGCTGGAAGCGGAGCCGCAGGCCGCCCGCGATGCCGCCCTGGCCTTCATGCTCGGGGCCTATGTCTTCGACCGCTACAAGGCGAAGCCCGACCGCGACCGGGTGCGGCTGTCGGCGCCCGAGGGGCTGAACGTGGCGGAGACGCTGCGCATCGGCGCGGCCTGCGCCCTGGTCCGCGAGATGGTCGACACCCCCGCCGCCGACATGGGGCCGTTGCAGATCGAGACCATCGCCCGCGAGATCGCCCATGCGGCGGGCGCCGACATCGCGGTGACGACCGGCGACGCCCTGCTGGACGAGACGTACCCGGCGGTCCACGCCGTGGGGCGGGCGGCGGCTCCGCACCGGGCGCCCCGGGTCATCGAGATCGGCTGGAATCTGGACAAGCCGGACCTGCCGCTGGTGGCCCTGGTCGGCAAGGGGGTGGTGTTCGACACCGGCGGACTGGACCTCAAGGCCGCCGCCGGCATGCGCAATATGAAGAAGGACATGGGCGGCGCCGCCCACGCCCTGGCCCTGGGCCGGCTGATCATGCAGGCGGACCTGCCGGTGCGGCTGGTGGTGCTGGTCGCGGCGGTCGAGAACGCCGTCTCGGCCGACGCCTTCCGGCCCGGGGACATACTGAACACCCGCAAGGGCCTGACCGTCGAGGTCGGCAACACCGATGCGGAGGGGCGGCTGATCCTGGCCGACATCCTGACCCGGGCGGGGGAGCATGCGCCCGACCTGACCCTGGATTTCGCCACCCTGACCGGCGCCGCCCGCGTGGCCCTCGGCCCCGACCTGCCCCCGCTCTATACCGACGACGAGGCCCTGGCCGCCGACCTGCTGGAGGCCGCCCGCGCGGTCGGCGATCCGCTGTGGCGCATGCCGCTGTGGCCCGGCTATAGCGCCGCCCTCGAGGCCGAGATCGCCGATCTGCGCAACGATCCGGCCGGCTGGGCCCAGGCCGGCTCGGTCACGGCCGCCCTGTTCCTGCAGAGGTTCGCGCCGACGACCGGTAGTTGGGCCCATATGGACATCTTCGCCTGGAACCCCCGCGCCCGCCCCGGCTGGCCCGAAGGCGGCGAGGCCCAGGCGATCCGGGCGTGTTTCGAGATGCTGAAACGCCGCTTCGCTTAGGGACGAGGGACGAGGGGCGAGGGTCGAGGGTCGAGGGTCGAGGATTGAACGAACCGATCCGCCGCTGATCCGAGCGAGTCACCCCTCGCCCCTCGCCCCTCGACCCTCGACCCACCTGTTAACCGCCCTTTCGCCTTCCCGCGTCAGACTGCCGGCTCAATCGGACGAGCCCACGTTTGACCGCAGCCGCCGCCAACCTTGATCCCCGCACCACCCTCGCCCGGCCCGATCTGGCCGAGCAGGCGCTGGAGGGCATCGTGCGCGCCGCGGCCTTCCGGGCGACCGAGCCCATGCATTGCGCCGTGCCGGTCGCGGACCTGCACCGCGACGCGGATGA
>CALSBO010000083.1:0-12444 GCA_943373195.1 Brevundimonas vancanneytii | reverse complement strand
GCGCGCCGTTCAGGCCGGGTCGCGGCTGTCGAAGATATTGATCTCGGTATGCTGGCCGCCCAGCATGTCCCGGGTCAGGGCCCTGGCGCTGCCGAAGCTGACCAGGCGGAGTTTGGGGGTTTTCATCTTGGTATCTCCTCTCGGGCTCGCCCCGGGAGCATGCTGCGCGCCGGAGCGGACCCGTCATGGGGGTATCGAAGGTTGCGGACGGCCGCCGACGACGGCCGTCCGCGGCTCATTCAGCCGGCGGGGTCACGACTGTCGAAGACGTTGATCTCCGTATAGGGGCCGGACAGCAGGTCCCGGGTCAGGGTCCTGGCGCTGCCGAAGCTGACGAAACGGAGCTTGGTGGGGGTCATCACGGTCTCTCCTTGGGTTGATCGCCACGGATGTGGCGCCAGGGGAGTGAGCGCGCGGGGAGAGGCGCTGAAAAGCTATATCTGGAGTATATTGCAGGGTCAGCGGCCCGGTTTGGGTCGCGTGGCGAGCAACTCCGCCGCGCCTGTCTTGAGCCAGGCCTGGGCCTGTTCGCTGGTCTCATCGCCGTCCAGCAGGGTGTCGAACATGCCGGTGACCGCCGCGATCAGGGTCCGCGCATCGAGGTCGAGCAGGCGATCCTGGATGGTCCGGTCGAACCGCTGCACCGCGATGGTCAGGATGGTGGCCATCTTGTTGTCCGCGCTGCGTCGGGCGAACTCGGGCGAGCCGATCACGACGGCCAGGATGAGCGCATAGGGATCGCTGTTCGTCGCGGCGGCGAACCTGTGGATATGGTCCAGGTTCAGGCGGGTGGCGCCGGACTCGAAACGCTCATAGGTCCTCAGGGCCATGTTCATGGCGGCCGCGACCTCGGCGGTGGTCAGGCCGCGATGTCTGCGCACCGCCTTGACCGCCGCCGACAGCAACTCTCCATCACGCGGCGGGTCAGGCGGAACTCCACTCATCAGCGAACCTCTCAAACCGGGGATGGTGCGACGGGACGCCAGAGGGAGCAACGCTCAACCTTTCGTTTCCGTACACAGCAAGGGTGAAGCCGCCACAAAGCGGCGGATGAGCCGACAGCCCACGGCGGATATCTCGACGTTTTATGGCGAGCCCTACGGAAAAGGCGTGCAACCCGTTGGCGAGTGTCCCGATCCCCCTCGATAGTCCGGGCTCCCCCCTTTTTTCGGAGCCGGTGGTGACCCGAAAGCGTGATCCCTTTCTTCAGGCCCTCGACAGTCTTCGGCGGCTGTCGCAGCAGGGCGCGTTCGCGCCGGGGACGCCCGTGGTGATCGTGGAAGAGGCGCGGCGTCTTCGGCTGTCGACGACGCCGGTTCGGGAAGCGCTGGCGTGGCTCTGCGGCGAGGGTCTGATCGAACGGGCTCCGTACGGCGGCTATCTGGCGCCGCGGATGGACGCGGCCCTCGTCAGGGACCGGTTCGCCTTCCGCCTTCACTGCCTGACGGCGAGCCTGGACCTGATCGCGGCCGCCCACGATCGCGACGATCCTGTCCCCTCGACGGCCGCGCCGGAGCACCGGCTCGCCGGGTCTCTCGACCGCGTCGTCCGCGGGACGGGCAATCAGGTTCTCGCGGAGGCCTTCGACCGGGTCGGCCGCCAGCTGCGGCCGCTGGAGGCGGCGGAGCGCCGGATCTTTCGCGACCGCGACGCCGAGGCCGTCGCGATCCTGCGTCTCTTCGACGCCGGCTCGACGCCTGCGCTGCGACAGGCGCTCGTCGCCTACCACCAGCGCCGCATGGAGGCCGCGCCGCTGCTCGTCCTCGACGTCGTCGGCGATCGGCGGGACTCTCCGGACGAGGACGGCTGAGGTGCCGGCGCGGGTCGTCCTGTTCGGTCTGGGGCTGCTGCTGGGATTGCAGGCGGCGACCCAGCTGTTCGCCTGGACCTATCACTGGGCCGCGGCGCTGGGCCCGGCGCTGCGGGTTCATCCCGACCTGGCCCTCTATCCGCCCTGGGCGATCCTGGTGTGGCGCGCGGAATTCGGGGACGAGGCCAAGGCGGCGCTGGCGCGCGGCGCGCCGCTGATCCTGCTCGGCGCCGCCGGCGGCCTGGGGCTGGGATCGCTCGTCGGCCGGACCGGGTCGGTGCGGCGGGTCCGGGGCTGGGGCGGGCTGGCCGAGGCCCGCCGCGCGGGGTTGCTCGAGCCGGCCGGCGCGGTGCTCGGCCTGTTGCGGGGACGGCTGCTGGCGACGACCGATCTTCGACCGACCCTGGTGACCGGCGGCACACGCAGCGGGAAGGGACGGGGCCATGTCACCCCGACCTTGTTGTCGTGGCCGCAGAGCGTCCTGGTGCACGATCCCAAGCGCGAGCTGTGGCGGATCACGGCCGGCTGGCGGTCCCGGTTCTCGCACGCCCTCTATTTCGATCCCCGGGATCCGGCGTCCACGCGCTGGAACCCGCTGGCGGAAATCCAGCCCGGCCCGGGCGAACTCGCCCAGGTGCAGCGGCTGGTGGCCATTCTGTCCGATCCCGGCGGCGCGCGGGATGACGAGGCGATCTGGGACAAGGCGGCGTCGGAGATCCTCGAGGCGGTGATCCTGCATGTCCTCCATGTCGCCGCAGACGACGACAAGACGCTGCTCAAGGTGCGCGAGCTGCTCGCCGATCTCGACGAGACGGCGGATGTCATGGTCAGGACCCTGCACGATCGGGGACCGGACGGCGCGCCGCGGACCCATCCGTTCATCCGCACGGCGGTCAAGGGCTATGCGGCGATGCACGACCGGTTCCGCACCTCGGTCCAGGGCACGGCGCGCTCCTATCTCAAATGGCTGGCCGGGGCGGATGTCGAGCGGGTGCTCTCGGCGTCGGACTTCGCCCTGGGCGACCTGATGTGCGCCGAGGCGCCCGTTTCCCTCTATGTCCAGGTCGCGCCGGCCGATGCGGCGGCGCTCCGACCCCTGGTGCGGATGCTGTTCTACGCGGCGGCCCAGGCCCTCACCGCCGAGGAGACTCGGGACGCCACCGGACGGGCCAAGCGCCACCGGCTGCTGATGGTCATGGACGAGTTCCCGCTTCTGGGGCGGCTGGCCTTCTTCGAGAAGTCGCTGCGGCTGATGAGCGGCTACGGGGTCAAGGCGATGTTCGTCGCCCAGTCGCTGAACGACATCGTGGAGACCTACGGGACCCATAACACCATCCTCGACAACTGCGCCGTCTACACCGCCTTCTCGGCGCTGGATCCCCTGACCCAGGACAAGGTGTCGAAACTGACGGGGTCGGTGACCGAAACGCGCGTCAGCCGCAGTTCGCCCGCCGGCCTGGCCTCGGGCCGGAGTTCCGTCTCCCGGGCGGAGGTCGAGCGGCCTCTGCTGGAGCCGGGCGAGATCCGCGCCCTGCCGGACGACCGGCAGCTGGTCTTCGTGGCCGGCTGCCGCCCGCTGCGCACACGCAAGCTTCTGTACGACCAGCGCGAACCGTTCCGCAGCCGGGCCGATGCACCGGCGCCGGACCAGGCGCGCCGCGTCGACACGCCGGGCCGCCGTCCGCATTCGTGGGCCGGGCGGCGCAGTCTCGGCGAGGACGCGGAGGCGAGCCTGCCCCTGTTCAAGGAGGTGGCCGCCGCCATGGACGACAAGAAGGCGGCGGCGCGGGCGGCCGACATCTACGGGCGGGTGGCGCAGGAGATGGCGGCCCAGCAGGCCGCCCTCGACCAACTTCAAGGATTGAGCGATGGCCAGGACTAACCGCCAGACCAGCCGGGTGCAGGTCTATCTCAACGACCCCAAGATCGTCTCGGGCCTGAACCGGGAGGCGCGCAGCGGGCGGATGCCCCTGAGCCAGGCGGCGGGACGCGCCATTGCGCGCGGCCTGCTCAAGAGCCCGCAGGCCGATCCCGAGGATCGCCTGCTGCAGCTCGAACGATCGCTGCGCGACCACATGCGATCGACGGCGCGCGACATGCAGATCGTCCAGGAACTGCTGATCGAGGTGGCGCGGGCCTTCTTCCTGCGCCTGCCGGACGCGGTGGTGGATCAGGATCCGACGGTGCAGGCGGCGGTGGACCGGCGCATCGAGCGGCTGCTCGACGCCACGGCGGCCCGGATCGTCGCCGGCCGGTCCGATCGCGACGCGGCGCCCGGGCCGGCGCGCGAGCCCCGCTCGTTCGACCCGCCGAACTGATGGCGACCCACCCGATCGTCGCCGAGCGCAAGCTGGAGGCTCTGCGGCATGCCTTGGGACCGACGGTCCTCGCCGCTCTGGAGGAGCCGGCAGTGGTGGAGATCCTCGCCAACCCGGACGGTCGCCTGGTGCTCGACCGGAGCGGGGAGGGGCGTCAGGACACCGGCCAGTCCCTCTCGCCCGAGGCGCGCGAGCGCGCCATCAAGCTCATCGCCGACTATGTCGGAGAGACAGTGGCGCGCGAGGATCCGCGTCTGTCCGGCGTCCTGCCGGGGACGGGCGAACGGTTCCAGGGATTGCTGCCCCCGATCGTCGCGGCGCCGGCCTTCTCGATCCGCAAACGCCCCGCGGTGATCTGGGGGCTGGCCGACTATGTCCGCGACGGCGTGATGACGGAGGCCCAGGCGGACGCGCTGCGACAGGCGGCGGTCGAACGCCGCAACATCCTCATCTCCGGCGGCACCGGATCGGGCAAGACCACCCTGGCCAATGCGGTGCTCGCCGAACCCGCCTTCGCCGGAGACCGGGTCTTCCTGATCGAGGATACGCCGGAACTGCAGTGCTCGGCCTGGGACGTGGTGGCGGTGCTGACCCGGCGCGCCCCGGTCGCCATCGGGGTGGTCGATCTGGTGCGCGACTCGCTGCGCATGCGGCCGGACCGGATCGTTGTTGGCGAGATGCGCGACGGCGCCGCCGCGCTTGAGACGCTGAAGAGCTGGAACACCGGCCACCCCGGCGGTCTGTCGACGATCCACGCCAATTCGGCCGGGGATGTCCTGCGGCGGGTGGAAGATCTGCTCACCGAAGTGGTCGCCCGGCCGCCCCGGCGCGCGATCGCCGAGGCGGTCGACCGGATCGTCCATATCCGGCGCACGGCCGAGGGCAGACGGGTGGAGGCCGTGCTCGCCGTCGAGGGTCTTGAGACGGATCGTTACCTGCTGACGCCGCTCGCGTGAGGACAGAGCGCGCCGGCGCTTCGCTGCTTCCTGGTGGACCGCTGACATCGCGACGCCGGGAGAAGCGCTTCGGCGCCGCGGCCTTTTGATGCGGGCGTGGCCGGCGGCGCGGCCACGCGCAACTCCGGTCAGTCCGGTCAGTCCGGTCAGGACGGCGGTGTCCGGGCGGGGTCGTTCCGGTTGCGGCGCCCCCTTATCACGGCCAGACGGCGCGCAGCCCTTCCACCAGGCGGTCGCGCCGGCCGGGCCCGAGCTGGTCCAGATTTCATTGCTTCCAGCGTACCGCCGGCAGGTCGGCGATGCCCGGCAGGCGTACGAGAGACCAATCCGGTTCGCCGGTTTTGAAGCCGACCAGGAATTCGCGATGGGCGGTCGGCATGTCATCGACGATGATCGTGATGAGGACTTCCCGCGCGGCGATCAGTTCGTCGAGGCTGACCGGCGCCTGCGTCATGCCGACGAAGCCTCGCCGGAACTCCTCGGCGATATCCTTGCGGCGCGGGCGCAGCCCTTCGGCCATGGGGCGAGGGTGGCTGATCAGATAGGCGATGTTGGCTTTTCCAGACCGGCTGTTTGAGCACCCGGAGGGATCAAACTCCCGTATTGCCAAACGACCAGCCTTGGAACCTTGGCCGGGTCTGGCGAGAAAGGATGAAGACAAAAGTCCGATCATGCTGGCGCAAGGCGGCGTCGCCATCAGCTGGCCTGATCTCGCGCGGCGACCCGGCTCCGCGTCCGTGATCGCTAGGCGTAGAGGCGTGGAAACAGGACGTCGAGCGTATCGGCGGGGAAGCGAAGCGAGACGGGTCCTTTCGGCGTGTCGGACACGAGGAGCTGGCGTTCCGTCAGTTCCTTGAGGATGCGCCGGGCGCTGCGTTCGGGAAGGCGGGTCACGCGCTCGGCCTCGCCGCGGTCGAGTTCTCCCCGGATCAGGGTTTCCTGAAGCAGGGCGTTGGCCTCCGCCGGGAGGCCCGAGATCAGAACATATTTCGCGAGGCGGTCGGACAGGCCGTTCAGTTCGAACAATTCTCCCATGTACCCGACCTGTTCGAGACAAACCTCCAGGAACCAGGCGGTGAAGGACTCGAGTTGAGTCAGGGACAGATGCCCCCTCCCGTCACGGTCCCCGCGGCGGACCTCGTCGGCTCGCGCCATGTGACGCTTGTACTCGGTCCGTCCTTCCGGTCCCGGATCAAGGCCCCGAGCCAGTCCCCGCGAGATCGACCACAGTCCGTGAGCCCCGATTCCAGCTTCATGCGCCATGGCGTGACTCATCAGCCGTCCAACACGGCCGTTGCCGTCGGGAAACGGATGGATCCAGGCAAACCTGTGGTGGGCGGTGGCCATCGCGACGATCCGGCTGGACCGGCCCGGGCCCACGCTGATCAGCCCCTCTCCGGGCGCCGGCTGGAAGGCGAACCGGCGATGGAAATGGGCCATGAACGCCGGCACCTGCTCGGAGGCGGGCGGGAGATGATCGCCCTCGACATCCTGGTCGGCGCCACGGCGCCATTCTCCGGGCGTCATGAGGAAGGTGTGGCGAGCCCCCTTGATGGTCAGCATGGCCTCGGACGCATCCGCATAGAAGTCGCGGTGAAGACGCTGCAGGAATGCGGGATCTGCGGGATCGGGGAGCATGTGATCGGCGGCCAGGCGATCGATCTCCTGCTGAACGCGATAGTGGGCGACCGCCTCCGCCTGGAGATCCCGCTTGTCCGCATCGGAGACCCCGGCCAGCGCCCTTTCGATATCCCGGGGACGGGTGTTATGGCCCTCGATCAGGTTGCTGTAATAGGTGTTCATGATCCGGACGAGATCGGCCAGGTGACGCGCGGTCTTCGGATGGAGGCCCACGCCGAGCTCCGCCGACCGCGCGGCGAGGTCGGCGACGAGATCGGCGATCCTCGCCGGGAGCGTTTCGAGACGAGCGGGCTCGATACGGGTTGGAGACTCGGGAACTTCTGGCATTTTGGCCGATCTTTCCGCGCGGAGTGATCCGCCATCCATATCCCGGCAGTGTCTATAATGTAAGGCGTTTGAGGCTACAGAAGGTTCCGCCTTGCCAGTTTGGCCGATCTTCTGGCCGATCTTCTGGCCGATCTTCTGGCCGATCATTGACGCGATCGACAGGGTTAAGGCGATCAATCGGAACGTCTGCAGACGGCCGTCCACGGCTTTGGGCAATGGATCGCCGGGACCGGGGTCGTTCTGGGCCGGCCGTCGCCAGGCCCAGCCGGGGAATATGGCGCGCGCAGCCCTGCGTGTTCCCCCGCGCCCCGAACTGCCGCTTCCGAACGCCGGGAGGACCAGGCGCACGGTCAGGGCTGCGCCCAACGCCATCGACAACAGGGAGGCCCGCGAATCGACACCGTGGTTCGCGCCTCTGTGAAGCGCGCGGATCCGAAGGCGGGGTCCCCCTTGAAGGGACGGCCTGATCGCCGGGACCGGCTGTTCTGAACCGTCGATATCGGAAGGGAGGCCGGCCAAAGTCCGGCTCTGCCGAGGTTTGGTCAAACGTCGCCGAAAGTCGTCGGACGGGTCGGGAAAGGTCATGGCCACGACCCTGGCAAAGTCGTTTGCCGAGTTAAACCAAGTCGTCAGCAAGTCGCATACAAGTCGTTGAAATTATTTGAGCAAATGACGTTGACAGGCGGGGATTTTATCTGCTTGCAATGAGTCGCGGCGCGGTGACCTGCGCTGAAACAAAGGAAGCAGATCATGCAATGGAGACTGGGGCGCCGCCTGTTCGGCGCAGCGATGACGTGCGGCCTGATGCTGGCCGGACCGGCCCTGGCGGGAGGCTCCGGCATGCCGTGGGAAGGGCCGCTGCAGCAGGTGGTGCAGTCGATCACCGGACCGGTGGTCCAGGCCGCCGCCGTCGTGGCCGTGGTCGTCTTCGGCGCCGGCATCGCCATGAGCGAGAACGGCTCCTCGATGCGGCGCGGCCTGGGAATCATGTTCGGCCTGTCGATCGCTTTCGCGGCCTCGACCTTCTTCCTCGACTTCTTCGGCTTCGCCGGCGGCGCGGAGATCGGGTGATGGACCCGCGGCCGGACGGGTGGGAGCTGCCGGTGGCCCAGGCCCTGGCCGAACCGGTGCTGATGGCCGGCATGCCGCGCGACTACGCCATCGCCATGGGCACGATCGCCCTGGTGCTGGGCCTGGCGCTGCGGATCTGGTGGCTGGGCCTGCTGTGGTGGGCTGTCGCCCATGCGATCGGCCTGTGGGCGGCGCGGTCCGACCGGCGGTTCTTCGATGTTCTGCGCCGGCATCTGGCGATGCCCGGTCATCTGGACGGGTGAGGGCGCGATGCGGTTCCTCGACGAACATCGCCGCCGTCCCGCCGCCCTGGCCGACCACCTGCCCTGGGCCGCGCTGGTCGCGCCCGGGGTGGTCCTGAACAAGGACGGGTCCTTCCTGGCCGCCTTCCGGTTTCGCGGGCCCGACCTGGAGTCCTCGACCGAGGACGAGCTGATGGCGGTGCGCGCCCGGCTCAACAACGCCCTGAAGCGGCTGGGATCGGGCTGGTGTCTGCATATGGAGGCGCGCCGCCGTCCCGCGACGGCCTATCCGGAGAGCGCCTTCGACCTCGAGGTCGCCTGGCTGCTCGACGCGGAACGACGCAGCCGCTTCGAGACCGCCGATCCCGCCTTCGAGACGGACTTCCGGCTGGCCCTGACCTGGTTGCCGCCCGCCGACGAAACCCGCCGCATGGAGCGCTGGCTGTTCGACGGTCTGGCCAGGGGCGGCCACGACTGGCGGGTGTCGCTGGAGGCTTTCGGCCGCGAAGCCGATACGACGCTCGACCTGTTGTCCGACGCCCTGCCGGAGATCGAACGGCTCGATGACGCGGACCTTCTGACCTGGCTGCATGACAGCGTCTCGCCCCGGGCCTTCGCGGTCCGGCCGCTGGAGACGCCGATGTTCCTCGACGCCTGGCTCGCCGACGCCGGCCTGACGGGCGGGGTCGCGCCCCGTCTCGGCGATCGCTGGCTCAAGGTGGTCTCGGTGCGGGGCCTGCCGTCGGCGACCCGGCCCGGACTGCTCGATGCCCTTGGCGCCCTGCCGTTCGAGTACCGCTGGACGGCGCGCTGGATCGGCCTCGACAAGCCCGAGGCCGAGCGGGAGATCGTCAAGCTGAGGAAGCGCTGGTTCGCCAAGCGCAAGGGCGTCGGCGTCCTGTTGCGCGAGGCCATCACCAAGGAGGAGGTGCCGCTTCTCGATACGGATGCGGCGTCCAAGACCGAAGAGTGCGACGGCGCCCTCGCGGCGCTCGGCGCGGAGTCCTGCGCCTTCGGCTATCTGACTTTGACGGTCACCGTTCTGGACGCCAGCGAGGCGGGGGCGGCGGCCAAGGCCCGCGCGATCGAGGCGGCGCTGAACGCGCAGGGGCTGGTGGCCCGGATCGAGGATCTCAATGCGGTGGAGGCCTGGCTGGGCTCTCTGCCCGGCGAGCCCTATGCCGACGTGCGCCGGCCTCTGGTCTCGACGCTGAACCTGGCCGATCTGCTGCCGGTTTCCGCCGTCTGGGCGGGGCCGGCCGGGGACGCCAACCTGGACGGGCCGCCGCTGGCGACGGCGCGCACGACCGGCGCGACGCCGTTCCGGCTGGTGCTGCATGTCGGCGACGTCGGCCACGCCATGGTCGTCGGCCCGACCGGATCGGGCAAGAGCGCCCTGCTGTCCTTCCTGGCGCTGCAATGGTTCCGCTATCGGGACGCCCGGGTGGTCTTCTTCGACAAGGGCCGGTCGGCGCGCGCGGCGACGCTCGCGGCTGGCGGCCGCTGGCGGGCGCTGGAGCCCGGCGCGCGGTTTTCGCTCCAGCCGCTGGCCCGGATCGACCGGGAGGACGAACGGGCCTGGGCCGCGGAATGGATCGCCGAGACCGTGCGCCTGGCCGGGCTGGAGCCGGTCCCCCGAGTGAGGGAAGAGATCTGGGTGGCGCTGTCGGCGCTCTCGGAGGCGCCGGTCGCGCAGCGGACGCTGACGGTGTTCTGCGCCCTGGTTCAGGACAAGGCGGTCGCCGCCGCCATGGAGCCCTTGACCCTGAAGGGGCCGCACGGCGCGCTGCTGGACGGGGCGGGGGAGACCCTGGCGCCCACCCGGTTCGACACCTTCGAGCTGGAGACCCTGATGGGGACCCCGTCGGCCGTGGCGCCGGTGCTCTCGGCCCTGTTCCACCATCTCGAACAGGGCTTCGACGGCCGGCCGACCCTGCTGGTCCTCGACGAGGCCTGGCTGTTCCTCGGCGAGACCGCCTTCGCGGCCCGGATACGGGAATGGCTGAAGACACTGCGCAAGAAGCGGGTCTGCGTGGTGTTCGCCACCCAGAGCCTGGACGACGTGGCGGCCTCCTCGATCGCGGCCAGTCTGATCGAGAGCTGCCCGACCCAGGTCTTCCTGCCCAATCCCCGCGCCCTGGAGCCGTCGTCCGCCGAACTCTACCGGGGCTTCGGCCTGAACCGGCGCCAGCTTGAGCTGATCGCCTTCGCCACGCCCAAGCGGGCCTACTACTGGCGCCAGCCGCGCGGCCGGCGGCTGTTCGACCTGCGCCTCACCGGCGTGGCCCTCGCCCTGTGCGGCTCGAGCGCGCCGGAAGACCAGACCCTGATCGACTCCCTCCTGGAGCGATCGGGACCTGACGACGGTCGACCGGGCGGCTTCGCCCGCGATTTCCTCAAAGCCAAGGGAGTGCAAAATGTGGATTCCGTTTTCGACGCCTTCGCCGGCCCGCTCGCGGCCGAATAGGTCCATCCAGATCGTCGCCGTCGGCCTCGTCGCCGTCAGCCTGCTGGGCGCCACGCCGGCGCCGGCCCAGCAGGTGGTGTTCGACCCGCGCAATCACATCGAAAATGCGCTGCAGGCGGCGCGTCAGCTCGAGAGCCTCGCCAACGAGGCGCGCAGTCTGGCGGCCTCGCCCTACAGCCACCTGACGCAATCCAGCCAGTCGCTGCGGGACATGGCCGAGCTGGCGCGGACGGCGCGCGGGATCGCCAGCTCGGTCAGCGGTCTGGAGCAGCAGTTCCGGAGTTTGTACCCCGACGATCTGTCCGGCTCGGACATGCTGAGCCTGCTGGAGCAGGGCGAGGCGCGCACGGTCAACGCCCGGCGCACCGCCGAGGACGTGGCGCGGACGGCCGCCGAGCTGGAACGGCTGGGGCAGGGCCGGTCGCAGAGGCTGGCCGGGGCGCTCTCCGCCAGCCAGGCGGCGACCGGCCAGACGGCGGCGGTCCAGTCGTCCAACCAGCTTCTGGCCGTGCTGGCCGAAGACCTGGCGGCGCTGCGCACCATCATGCTGGCCCAGTCCCGGCTGATGGCCGAGGCCACGGCGCGCGACGCGGCGGACCGCGCCTCCGGAGACGCCGCCCGGCGCCAGCGGTGGGGCCGTCAGGCCGCCGCGCCGGCCGCGCCGCGCTTCGATCCCTTGTCTCACGCGAACGACTGAGGGAGCGGGGCGATGACGGTCGGAGTGGAAACGCCCAACGAGCTGATGGTGGTGTTTTCCGACACCATCTCGGCCGGGTTCGACGCCCTCCAGGGTTCGGTCAACGGCGTGTTCGGCCTGCTCATCGTCCTGGTCGTCGCCCTGACCGGCATCCAGTGGGCGCTGTCCTCCAACCGGGAGGTGCTGGCCTCGGGCTTCGGCAAGGTGCTGCTGATCGGCGCCTTCGCCTGGCTGATCAACGACTGGCAGCGGCTGTCCGAGACCCTCTATGCCGGCTTTCTGGAGCTGGGGCTGACGGCTGGCGGCGGCTCCCTGAGCCGGCAAGAGTTCCTCAACCCGGGGGCTATCCTCGCCCAGGGCTGGGAGATCGTGAAGGCGCTCGGGGAGACGCCCGCGCCGGTCGACAATCCGCTCGACGTCGTCGGCAACATGGCGGACGCCCTGATCCTGGGCCTGGCCATGATCGGCATCATGCTGGCCTTCGCCGTGCTGGCCCTGCAGATCATCGTCTCCCTGCTGGAGTTCAAGATCGTCACCCTGGGCGGCTTCGTGCTCCTGCCGTTCGGGATCTGGAACAAGTCCGCCTTCCTCGCCGAACGGCCGCTGGGTTATGTCGTCTCGTCCGGGTTGAAGGTCCTGGCCCTGGCGATCGTCGTTTCCGGCGCGCGGGCGATCTTCGATCAGCTCCAGCCCTCGGCCAATCCCGATATCTATGAAGCCCTGACCATCCTGGTGGCGGCCATCCTGCTGGCCATGCTGGCTCTGTTCATCCCCAACCTGGCCTCGGCCCTGGTGACCGGAGGACCGGCGCTGGGCGCCGGCGCGGCGCTCACCGGAGCGCTGGCCGTCGGCGGGGCCGGCGCCCTGGCCGGGGCAGGGATCGCCGGCGCCGGCGCCATGGCGGCCGGCGGGGCC
>CALSBO010000082.1:0-12611 GCA_943373195.1 Brevundimonas vancanneytii | reverse complement strand
ACCGGCGTCATAAGCTCGACCCGGCGGTTCAGGTTGCGCGTCATCCAGTCGGCCGAGGAGATGAACACCCGGGCCTTGTCATGCGGCAGGTCGCGGCCGTTGGCGAAGGCGATGATGCGGCTGTGCTCGAGGAAGCGGCCGACGATCGACTTGACGCGGATGTTCTCGCTCAGGCCGGGCACGCCGGGGCGCAGGCAACAGATGCCGCGCACCACCAGTTCGATGCGCACGCCCCACTGGCTGGCGCGGTACAGGGCGTCGATGATCTGCGGATCGACCAGGGCGTTCAGCTTGACCCAGATCGCCGCCGGCTTGCCCTTGGCGGCAGCCGACATCTCCTTGCCGATCAGCTCGATCAGGGTGGTCTTCATGTTGAGCGGCGAGACGACCAGCTCTTCCAACTCGTCGGGCGGGGCGTAGCCGGTGATGTAGTTGAACACCCGGCCGGCGTCGCGGGCCAGGGCCGGGTCGCAACTGAACAGCGACAGGTCGGTATAGATGCGCGCCGTAACGGGGTGGTAGTTGCCGGTTCCGAAATGGCAGTAGGTCTTCAGGCCGTCGCCCTCGCGCCGCACCACGACGCTGACCTTGGCGTGGGTCTTCCATTCGACGAAGCCGAAGACGACGTGGACGCCGGCCCGTTCCATGGCGCGGGCCCATTTCAGGTTCGCCTCCTCGTCGAACCGGGCCTTGATCTCGACCAGGGCGGTGACGTTCTTGCCGTTCTCGGCGGCCTCGATCAGGGCGGCGACGATCGGGCTGTCCTTGGACGTTCGGTACAGCGTCTGTTTGATGGCGATGACATTGGGGTCGCGGGCGGCCTGGCGCAGGAACTGGACCACCACGTCGAAACTCTCGAACGGATGGTGGATCAGCATGTCCTTCTCGCGGACGGCCGCGAAGATGTCGCCGCCGTTGTCGCGCACCCGCTCGGGATAGCGCGGCTCGTAGCCGGGGAATTTCAGGTCCGGATGGCCCGAGGGGATCAGGTCAGCGACCTGGGCCAGACCCAGCATGCCGTCGACCAGCACGATGTCCTGCGGCGCGGCGTCCAGCTCATTGGTGATGAAGACGCGCAGGTCGTCGGGCATGGACGCCTCGATCTTGATGCGCACGACCGAGCCGAGGCGGCGCTGCTTCAGCGCCTCCTCGAACTCCATGACCAGGTCCTCGGCCTCCTCCTCGATCTCGATGTCGCTGTCGCGGATCAGGCGGAACACGCCGCGCTCAAGCACGTCGCAGCCGGGGAACAGGTGGTCGATGAAGAGCATCAGCAGGCTCTCCAGCGTCAGATAGCGCTTCCGCCCCGGCGTGGAGCGGCCGTCGGTGGCCAGGGGCCAGAACCGCTTCACCTGGGTGGGTACGGGCACCAGGGCGTAAAGGGTCCGATTGTCCGAGCGCCGTTTGAGCTTCAGCGCCAGCGAAAAGCCGAGGTTGGGCAAGAATGGGAAGGGATGGGCCGGGTCGATCGCCATCGGCGTCAACACGGCGAACAGCTGGTTCAGGAACTCGGGCTCCAGCCGCTCGCGCTCGGTCTTGGTGATGCGGGCGGAATCGACCACCTCGATCCCGGCCCCCTTCAACTCCTTGCGCAGCTTGCGCCAGCGGCGCTGCTGCTCGGCCATCAGGCCGCCGGCGGCGACATTGACCTTGTCCAGCTGCTCGGCCGCGGTCAGGCCGTCGGCGGACAGCACCCGCACCCGCTCGCGCACCTGGCCCTTCAGGCCGGCGACGCGGGTCATGAAGAATTCGTCGAGATTGTTGGCCGAGATCGACAGGAAGCGCAGCCGCTCCAGCAAGGGGTGGGCCGGGTTGGCGGCCTCCTCCAGCACCCGGCCGTTGAAGGCCAGCCACGAGATCTCGCGGTTGAAGAAGCGGGTCGGCGAGGCCATCAGGGTCTCGGACAGCTGCAGCTGCGGCGCGCGAGAGGAGGGGACCTCTTCGCCCGTGGTCGTGTCGCTGATCGCCGGATCGGTCATGGGCCCGGTTCTGGCCCGGCGCGGCGATGGCCGCAACCTTGTGTGCAGACAAGAAAACGCCGCCCGACCCGGGGGGCGGACGGCGTTTCCTCCGTGGGCTGACGGCTTACCAGCTCCAGGCGTCGAAGATGACGTCGATGATGTAGCCGTCGTATTCATCGATCAGATAGATGTGGTTGTCGACCAGCACCCAACGGGTGCCCGCCGGCGGATAGCCGAGACCGTAGGTCCGCCAGTCATCCAGCCGATAGCGCCAGAAGATCGACGGCAGATAGTCGCCGACCTGGTAGCGCTGGCCCCAATAGTTGCGCGGCACCTGGTAGTAGCCGTAGCCCGGCGCGAAATAGAAGCCGAAGCGGAAACCGGTGTAGCCACGGAACCGCCGGTCGTTGCGCCACCAGTCGCCCCGGTGGCTGCGGTTCCAGTTTCGCCGCCACTGGTCGCCGTTGAAGCGGGTGCGGACCTCGCGGTACTCGCGACGGTCCTGACGGCGGTCTCCACGGGCGTCGCGCCGGTGATCCCGCCGATCCTGACGGTCCCAGCGATCATCGCGCCGTTCCCAACGGTCCTGTGGACGGTCAGGCCGGTTCGGCCGGTCAGGTCGGCCTCCGCCGCCGCCCGGGTTCGGGCGGTCGGGCCGGTCGGGCCTGTCGGGGCGATCAGGCCGGTCAGGATGGCCCCCGCCGCCGCCCGGGTTCGGGCGGTCGGGCCGGTCAGGCCGGTCAGGACGACCTCCGCCGCCACCCGGGTTCGGGCGGTCGGGCCGGTCAGGTCTGTCGGGGCGATCCGGCCGGTCAGGCCGGTCGGGACGGCCCCCGCCGCCGCCCGGGTTCGGGCGGTCGGGTCGATCCGGGCGATCGCCGCGTCCGCCGCCGCGCCCGCCGCCGTCAGGACGGTCGGGACGGTTCGGACGATCGGGCCGGGCCTCGCGGGCCTCGTCGCCGTTCTGGCGGGCGGCGCCGCGGCGACCTCCGCCGCGTTCACCGTCCTGGGCCAGGACGGTCAGGGGCGCCATGGCCGGCACGGCGAAGGCCGCGACCGCGGCGGCGACCATCAATGAGCGTTTCATTCTCGTACTTTCCCCGCACGTCCCTGTCAGACGGCTTGCGGCCAAGGTCGCGCCTTCATCATGAACCGTGACTGAACGAACGGCGACATCGCATTCATGGTCTGGCCGGAAACGAAAACACCCCGCCGGCCGGAGCCGACGGGGCGCATTCGCATCTTGAAGGCGGGTTCTAATAGACGCCCGACAGAACGCTGGCGATCAGACCGGTCGCGACGGCGATCAGCACGATGTCATTGCCCGCGTGGACGTAGCGATAGCCGCGCGGCGCCGGCCGCAGATTGTAGGCATAGGGGTCGCGCACATAGTAGTTGCGGTACGACTGCGGCAGATAGTGGCCCCGCTGCCAGCGTTGGCCGTAATAGCGGGGCTCGACGCGGTAGTAGCCGTAGCTGGGGGCGTACCAGTAGCCGTTGCGGGCCCCGCGGTAGTCGCGGAAATCGTCGCGGCCGCGCCACCAGTCACGATTGTTGCGGTCCCAGCGCTGGTCGCGTCGGAAGTCACGGCGGTCGTCGCGGCGTTCCCCCCGGAAGTCGCGGCGGTCGTCCCGGCGGTCTTCACGATAGTCGCGGCGGTTGTCGTATTCGCCCCGGCGCCAGTCGCGGCGGTCCTCGCGGCGTTCCTGGCGATAGTCCCGCCGGTCGTCCCGGCGGTCCTCGCGGTAGTCGCGGCGGTTTTCACGGTGGTCGCCGCGGCTCTGGGCCTCGGCGGCCACGGGGGCGGTGGTGGCCAGCATCAGCCCCAGCACCGCGGCCTTGGTCAGGCGGTTCATGATCACTCTCCTGCAGGGGGTCGGCGACGGAGGGCGAGCCGGCCCGTTAATCATGCGCGATCGTCCGCTCCCGCGGATGAACTCTCCCTGAACGCGAATGTCAGGATAGGGGGTGGGGCGAGGGGGTGAGGGTGTGGGGTCAGGCTTGGCGTACTGGGTGACGGCTCCAACCGCCGGTTCCCCTGGAGCGGCCACCCTCGCCTCCGACCCCCCAACACCCCACACCCCGCGCCCCCGGCATTGCGCCCGCTCCGCCACCCACCCACCTGTGACCCAGCTTCACAGGACCCCCGCATGACCGCCCCCATCGAACTCTGGTACTGGCCCACGCCCAACGGCTGGAAGATCTCCATCGCGCTCGAGGAGATGGGTCTGGCCTATGAGATGAAGCCGGTGAACCTGGGCAAGGGCGAGCAGTTCGGGGCCGCCTTCCAGGCCATCAGCCCCAACGGCCGGATGCCGGCGATCGTCGATCCGGACGGCCCGGACGGCCAGCCGCTGTCGATCTTCGAGTCCGGCGCCATCCTGCAGTACCTTGGCGTCAAGTCGGGCCGGTTCTATCCGCAGGACCCGCGCGGCAAGGCCGAGGTCGACCAGTGGCTGTTCTGGCAGGTCGGCGGTCTGGGGCCGATGGCGGGCCAGACGCACCATTTCCGCCAGTACGCCCCGGCCATCATCAAGGACCAGCGCCAGATCGCCTATGGCGTCCGCCGCTATACGGACGAGACCCACCGCCTGTACGGCGTGCTCGACCGGCGGCTGGCCGGCCGCGACTATCTCGCCGGCGGCTATTCCATCGCCGACATGTCGGCCTGGCCGTGGATCCTGCCGCAACTTCAGGGGCAGGACCTGGCGGAGTTCCCGAACCTTTCGGCCTGGATGGAGCGGGTCGGGGCGCGGCCCGCCGTGATCGCCGGCCGGGCCCTCGGTGAAGAACTCCGCAAGAACCTCGCGGCCTCGGGCGCGGCGGCCGAGGCCGCGCGCAAGGTCCTGTTCGGCCAGCGCGCCCGGTAACCGTTCGTAAGCCCGCCGGTCATCCCCCGTTAGCCTTCCGGTCACCCGCCGTTAGCAGGTGTGAATCAGGGATTTCCGAACTATTTCAGAGGTCTGAACAGCGGTGCAGTATTCGACCCTCGACTACTGAAATGGGCCGAAACGGCCCACGCTGTTAACTTTACCTTCAAATCGCGGGTATTTGATCGCGTCTCAGAGGGCGGGGCCAGAAAGGCTCCGGTTCGGGAGATACGGTGATGAACGCGCAAGAAACCGCGCCGCACGTCGATCAAGAGCAGGGCCTGCCCCTGCCGACCGCCGACATGAGCGGCGACGACCTGTTCCGATTGGGCATGATGTATTCGAGCGGCCAGGGCGGATGCCCCATGGACCGCGTCTCGGCCCATATGATCTTCAACCTGGCCGCCATGAAGGGCAGCATCGAAGCGCGCGTCTATCGCCGCGAGATGAGTCAGGAAATGGAGCAGGAAGAGATCGCCGAGGCGCAGAAGGCGGCCCGGCGGTGGATCGATGCCGGGGTTGTGACGCTGGCGGCCTAGCTGTCGCGCCAGATGGGCCGGACGGAAGTGCGGAAGTGGGGACACACACCGCTTTTCAGGGCAGCCCCGACCAACCACCAATCACTAACCACCAAGACCGCGCCCCGGCCCCACCTGCCTAGAACCGCTGATACTGCCCGCCGATCGCGTAGTTGAACCCGATCGGCAATGCATTGCGGAACAGGGCGATGAAGTTCGCCACCTCGCCGAGGCTGGAGCGCGGCACGAAGATGATGTCGCCGCGGCGCAGGGCGATGATCTCGCCGCGGCGGGGCCGCAGGTCCGCCGCCCGCATCATCCGCACCCCGCCCGGACCACGGCGGATCAGGGCCACCTCGCCCTGTTTGGCGGTGGGCAGGAAGTCGCCCGCCTGGATGATGGCCTGATAGGCGTCCAGGTCGCCGTTCATTTCGATCATGCCGGGGTTGCGCACCTCGCCGCCGACCCAGACGCGGATCGGGCCGGCGGTCTTCAGCGTGATCTCGACCACCGGGCGGCGCAGCTGGCGGGCGTAGGCGGCGGAGGCGTCGGCCTCGACCTCGGCGATGGTGCGGTCCGCCGCCATGATCTGACCGACCAGGGGCAGGGAGATGCGGCCGTCCGGGCCGATCCGCTGGGTGCGGGTCAGTTCGGCCGCCGTGGGGGTGGCGACCTCGATCTCGTCGCCGGGATAGAGCACATATTGCGGCTCCATCTCGGTCCAGTCGGCGAAACCGATCTCCGGGAAGGAGGTCCGGCCGACATTGCGGACGCGGTTGGCCCCGCCGCCCGCATCCTGGGGCAGGGGCATGCGATCGCTGTACTCATCGCCGCCGAACCCGGGCACGGCAAGCCTCGGAGCGCTGCCGCAGCCGCTGACCATCGCCCCGGCCCCGGCGAGGCCCAGCAGCAACAGGCGGCGGTCGATGGACATGGGGACTCACTCCGCGAAATCAGCGTCCAGGGCAGGGTCGGCGCTTATGGGTAACCAGTGGTTAACGCCGCTGGCCCAAGGCTTAACGCTACCAGTCCAGTATGATGGAATCAGTCCGCCCCCCATGCGCACGTCGGCCTACACGACAGTCCGCCCGCGCTACGGCTTCTCCGACGTCGTCGGCCTGCTGTTCCGCGACACGCTGCTGATGACCGTGATCTTTCTGGCCGTGTTCGCCATCGGCACGGCGGCGGTGCTGACGCTGAAGAAATCCTACACCGCCACCGCCAGCGTCTATGCCGGGGCCGGTTCGGAATATGTCTATCAGCCGCGCGTCGGCCCGACCGAGCGCAGCCAGCCGCTCGAGGCCGACGCCGTCGCCCAGGCGGAGGCGGCCATTCTGAACAGCCTTGAGGTCAAGCGCCGGGCCGTGCGCGCGCTGGGCGCGGATGTGGTCCTGGGGCCCGGCGCCGACGGCGCGCCGGCGGAAAAGGAGACCGACGCGCTGAAGGTTCTGGACGCCGGCCTCGGCGTGGGCGTGACGCCCGGCAGCGCCATCGTTTCGGCCTCCTATGAGTCCGACGATCCGGTGCGTGCGGCCCAGGTGCTCAACGCCGTGATCGACCAGTATCTGGTGCAGCGCCGGCAGGTGTTCGGCGGCGGCGCCACCCCGGCCTATGCGGCCCAGCGCGCGGCCTTCGAGGACGACCTGACAGCGGCCGACGAGGCCTACAACGCCTTCCTGGCCTCCAACGAGATCGGCGATTTCGTCACGGCCAAGGCCGCGTATGCCGCCAACTACCAGACCACCCAGGCCGAGGCCCTGTCGCTGCGCGCCCAACTGAACCAGGCGACGCAGCGGCTGGCGACGCTGGAAGCCCAGCTGGCGCAGCAGCCCGCCGAGGTCGTACTACAGCAGGATCTGAACATCTCGGCCCAGGACCAGATCCTGACCCTGCGCACCCAGCGCGAGGCCCTGCTGTCGCGCTACACCCCCGAGGCCCAGCCGGTTCGCGACATCGACCAGCAGATCGCCGACCTTCAGGCCTATGTCGCCACCGGCACGACGATCGGCCCCAAGGAGGTCCGCACCGGCCCGAGCACCATCTTCACCGAGATCGAGACCTCAAGGATCACCGCCGCCGCCGATCGCGACGGACTGGCCGCGCGACTGGCCGTGGTCGAGGGCCAGCTGAACCAGCTCCGCGCGCGCCAGGCCGAAATGACCCGGCTGGAGTCGGCCAACGCCAATCTGGCCGGCAACCGCGAGGTCCTGACCACCCTGGTGCGCGACTTCCAGCAGCGCGAGAGCGCCGCCCGCGCCGACAGCGCCCTGGTCGCCGCCGGGGCCGACAACGTCAATGTCATCGAGCGCGCCGAGGCCCCGACGAAGGGGACCAGCCTGAAGGCGCCCCTGCTGGCGGCGGTCTTCCTGTTCGCCGCCTTCACCGCCCTGTGCGTCGGCCTGCTGCGGGTGTTCACGCGCCGCGGTTACGTCACGCCGGCTTCGACCGGGCGGACGCTCGACATGCCGGTTCTGGCCGTCGCCCCGATGAAGGCCCGATGACCCCGCCCGTGTTAGCGTAGGAGCCTGTAACCGGGCGCGTAGCGATTCGATGGTCGATCTGACATCCGAAATGGCGGCTCTCTGGGCGGCGCTGGGTCCGGCGCCGGGCCATCGCGGCCGTGTGGTCCAGATCGCCGCCGCGGCCTCGGGCGAGGGGGTCTCGACGGTCGCCCGGGAATACGCCCGTCTGGCCGCCGTCCGCGCCCGCCGCCCCGTCTGGCTGATCGACGCCGACCTGGCCCAGCAAGGGCAGATGGAGGCCATAGCGGGTGCGACCGACCGGTTCGGTCGTCTGGGCAAGGCGGCCATCGCCACGCCCGACGGCTCCATCTTCTTCGCCGTTACCCCGCGCATCATGGACCGGGCGGGCAAGCCTGTGCATCCGGCCCGGCTGATGACGGCGCGGCCCTGCCTGGGCGGACGGTTGTGGGTCACCCGGTTCGCGGCGGAACACCTGCGCTCGGGCCAGCGGGCCGAGGCGGTCAGCGACGCCCGCTACTGGGACGCCCTGCGCAAGCACGCCGATACGGTGGTGATCGACGCCCCCGCCGCCGACCGCAACGACATGGCCATCACCCTGGCGCCCTACGTCGACTCCACCGTCCTGGTGGTGGCGACCGAGGGCGGCGCGGTCAACGAACCCCTGATGCTGCGCGACGAGATCGAGGCGGTGGGCGGCCGGATCGCCGGCGTGGTGGTCAACCGCTCGACCTATAATCCGCCCGGGTTTCTGCGGCGGCTGACGGGTTAGGCCTTGACGGCCTCGAGCCTGGCCAGTTCTCTCGCGCCGTAAAAATGCGGCTCGAACCCCTTCATCCAGAACAGTTTTCCGACACCACGCGCGGTGCGGTCATACATCTCCGCCCGCCGGGGACTGGCGATGACGGTCAGGGCCGCCGAGGCCGCGCCCCAGACGGCGGCCTGGGCCGCGCCTATGGCCATCCAGCGCGCCACGCCGGGCCAGTTCCGGGCCGCCGCCGCCGTCTGGCTCGGTCCCTGGCCATAGGCGAAAGCGCGGGCCAGCGCGTAGTTCAGGGTGGCGCGGTGGGCCGGGGCGAACTCCTCGACAAGGGCGTCGGCGGCCCATCCGAAGCGGCCGCCGCGCGCGGACAGGGCCGCGAACAGGGCGTCGTCCTCTCCGCCGGCCTGATCCGCGCCCGGATCGAACGGAGCCGGACCGGGCAGGGCGGTGCTGCGGAGCATCAGGGAGTTTCCGCATCCATACGGCGTCCCGATCAGCACGGTTCGTGCGGGGCCTTCGCGGCCGAAGAACTGTTCCAGCCAGGGTCTCAACCAGGGCGCGGCGTCCGGGGCGCGTCCGGTTATGGGTCCGAAGACGGCGTCGGCGCCGGTGTCGACCCGCGCCTTCAGCAAGGCCTTCAGCCAACCGGCCGAGGCGGCCTCGTCGTCATCGAGGAAGGCGATCAGCGGCGCGTCGGTCGCCGCCAGGCCGGCGTTGCGGGCGGTGGCCACACCGGGCCGCGGCGCATGCACATAGGTCAGGGTCCAGGGCGAAAGGCCGCGCAGGGCCTCGACCGTCGCCGCCGCCGAACCGACAGGGTCGTTGTCCACCACCACGATGGCCGCGATCCGGTCCGCGACCCCGGTCTGGGCGAACAGGGAGCGCAGCGCGCGCTGCAGGCTTTCGGGCCGCCTCAGGGTCGGGACGATGACGGCGACGTCGGCCATCACACCGCATCCGCGTAAAGGGCGGCGCGGTACAGCCGCAGCGAAAACGCCCGCGCCGCGACGGGCAGCCAGCCCGTTTCGGCCCCGCGCCGCATCATCCGCCGCAGTCGGGCCAGACCGGGCAGCCGCTTCAGCAGCCGCGCCGCCTTGTAGCTGGGATAGGCGGCGACGATCGCGGGGTGGCGCTGGGCCATGCGTGCGAAATTCGGGGCCGACTGCTCATATTTGCCGGCCAAGGCCGCGACCGTGTCCAGCCCCATATGGGTCGCCGCATTGTCCAGGTGAACGACGCGGAAGCGGCGCGACACCCGCATCGCCCACTCCACATCCTCCCAGCCCCAGCCGGTGAAGCCGGGGTCGAAGGCCTCGGCCTCGAATACGTCGCGGCGGACGAGCAGGTTGGAGGTGTAGACGTATTTCTCGGGCTGTTTGGCGCGCTCTGTATAGGGCACGCACTCGGACCTGGCGGCCATGGCGCGGTGGACGGCGAAGCGGGCGTCGGTCGGGGCCTGCAGCAGGGAGAAGCCGCCGAAGGCCACCGCAGGATCCTCCCGCGCGGCCAGATCGGCCCAGTCCCGCAGGAACCGCCGGTGATCGGGCCGCATGTCGCTGTCGAGAAACAGCAGGCTGCCGCCGCGCGCGGCCGAGGCCAGCCGGTTGCGCCCGATGGAGCGGCCCTCATTGGCGGGCAGGGTGATCAGGCGGACCGGCAGGGCCATGCCCTTGATGTGCCGGGTCAGCCGAGCCGTCAGCGCCGGGTCCGCTGTGCCGTCGTCCAGCAGGACGATCTCGACCGCCCCGCCGACGGAGGCGGCCTCCTCGTCGAGCAGCTCAAGCAGTTCTGCGGGGTCGTCGCGCAGGAAGGGGATCAGCACCGAGACGGCGGGCCGGGCGCCCTTCCAGGCCGGGCTGTCGGTCATTTTCGCCTTGGCGCTCATGCCGTCGCTCCCCGCATTCCGCGCTGGGCCGCAAGCCGCAGGGCCACATCACGCACGCCCGCCGCATTCAGGGTCAGGACCGCCGCCGCATAGACGATCGCGCCGACCCCGGCGTCGAGCATCAGTTCGCCGAAGCCGCCGATGGCGGGAAGCCTCGAGACCACCAGCGCCATGATCCCCGTCGCCACGCCGCAGCGGGCCAGACTCTCCCACGGGATCGGCAGGACCAGGACGCGGCGGCCGATCAGCATGGTGGCGATCATGCCGAACCCGAAGCTGGCCGCCGTCGCCCAGGCCGCGCCCATCAGGCCGAAGCGCGGCACCAGGATCAGGTTCAGCACCACGTTCATCCCCGCCGGAATGGCCATGGCGATCAACAGCCGCCTGGTCTTCTTGCCCAAGGTGAAGGCCTGGCCGAAATAATAGGCGGTGAGGCCGAACAACAGGGCCGATAGGGCGATCCACGGCGTCACACTGGCCGCCGCCGTCCTAAGCTCCTCGCCGATCAGCACCTCGGCCAGCGGCCGGGAGACCAGCGCCACCCCCGCCGCCGCCGGCAGGCCGATCAGCAGGAAGGTCGACAGCTGCTCGCGCGCCGCGACCTTGAGCCGGTCCAGGCCGCCGCGCTCCAGCGCCATCACCAGCGCCGGCTGGCCCGCCGATCCCAGCCACAGGAACAGCACGTCGAGCGTCCGGTTGGCGATCGAATAGCTGGCGTGATAGGCGCCCACCGCCGCCTCATCCATATAGACGGCCAGCAGGAAGCGGTCGGTCGAGGCCAGCACCACCGTCAGGGCCAGCGAGGCCGCGATCGGATAGCCGTAAAGGGCGTATTCGCGGACCCGCGCGGCCTCGAAACCGCCGCCGCGCGCCTGTTTCAGTTCCCCGGGCAGGACGAACGGCAGGGCGGCCAACGGGGCGAGGCCCAGGCCCAGCAGCGGCGCCGCGCCGCCCATGCCCACAAGGGCGAAGCCGATTCCGATGGCCAGGCCGCCGACGGCCACGGCGATGTCCAGACCGGCGGCCTTGGAAATCTCACCGGCGGCGCGGTAGCGCTCCTGCGCCAGTTTGACGAGACAGCGCGCGGGCGCGCCGAACAGGCCCGCGGCCAGCGCCAGTCTGAACAAGGGGTCGACGGGCCACAGCCAGACAGCGGCCCCGGCTGCGACCAGGAAGCCGGCGCTGAGCATGAAGGCGGTGCGGTACAGGCTGGCGAAATGGCCCTGGGCCGCGCCGGGCGCCTGGGCGGCCCAGAACCGCGCCATGGCCGCCTCCAGCCAGCTGAACACCGCCACATGGGCCAGGGTCATGACCGAGAAGGCCAGGGCGTAGCGGCCGAAATCATCGGGGCTGAGCAGGCGGGTGAACAGCACGATGGCCAGGAAACCGACCACGCCCTGCACGATATTGGCCGGCAGATAGCCCCAAACGCCGCGCCAGAACATCAGCGCGCCTCCTGTGTCGCCGGGGGGATCATCGAACGGCCGCGCGATCGCCCAGAAGCACGGGCACGGTGATGGCCATGATCCACAGATCCATCCACAGGGACTGACGCTCAACATAGTCGATGTCCAACTGCACCCGGCGGCGCACGTCCTGGGCGGTGTGCAGCGGCCCGCGCGAGCCGTTGACGGCGGCCCAGCCGGTCATGCCCGGCTTGATGCGGTGGCGGTGGGCGTAGTCGGCCACCAGCCGGGCGCTCTCGATATGGCCGGTCTTCATGCCGATGGCGTGTGGCCGGGGCCCGACCAGCGACATTTCGCCGGCGATGACGTTGAGCAGTTGGGGCAGTTCGTCCAGGCTGGTCTTGCGGATGAAGCGGCCGATGCGGGTCACGCGGTCGTCGTCGTGCGTGACCTGACGGCTGGCCGTGGCGTCGGCGGCCTCCTGTTTCATCGAGCGGAATTTCCAGACCACGATCTCCTCGTGGTTGAAGCCGTGGCGGCGCTGGCGGAAGAAGACCGGCCCCGGGCTGTCCAGCCGGATGGCCAGAGCGATCGCCGCCATCGCCGGCGCCAGCAGCACAAGGGCGATCAGCCCCAGCACCATGTCCTGCAGCCGTTTGTTGAAGGCGCGGCGGTCGTCATCGACCGGTCCCTGAACATCGGCCAGCGGCGCGGCGGCCAGCCGGTCC
>CALSBO010000081.1:0-12634 GCA_943373195.1 Brevundimonas vancanneytii | reverse complement strand
CCAGACTCAATTACGGTCCAGACCAATCAAGGACTTATATTCTTTCCGCTCATCCCCGCGAACGCGGGGACCCAGTTCTTTGGGCGCTCGGGCGCCGCCACGAGGCGAAAAAGGCGATCCGACGCACCCTGCCTCACGAAAGCACTGGGTCCCCGCGTTCGCGGGGATGAGCGGTATTGGGTACGGACCCTAGGCCCGCCCCGGCGGCGCCGTCGAATCCCGCACCACCAGAAACGGATCGACCTCGGGCTGGACCAGGGTCGCCGGGTCCAGTCCGCGCAGGCCGGCGGTCAGCTTCTCGGCCGCCATCCGGCCCATGTCGCGGATCGGCAGGCGCACGGTGGTCAGGTTGGGCCAGACCCGCGACGCCATCGGCAGGTCGTCGAAGCCGACGATCGACAGGTCGCGCGGCACGTCCAGCCCCGCGTCGCGCGCGGCCTTCATCACGCCGATGGCCATCTCGTCGTTGCCCGCGAAGATGGCGGTCGGCGGGTTGGGCAGGGCCAGCAATTCCGTCGCGGCCTCGGCTCCGGATTCGAACGTATAGGCCGCGCGGCGGACCCAGGCGGGATCGAGCGTCAGCCCGTGTTCCGCCAGACCCTCGGCGAATCCCCTGCCCCGCTCGTGCGAAGAGCGGAAGGTGTCGGGGCCGGAAATGAAGGCGATCCGCCGGTGCCCCAGCTCGGCCAGATGCCGCGCCGCCCGGGCCGCGCCGCGGCTGTCGTGGGTCACCACCATGCGGGCCGGTTCGTCCAGCGACACCGAGGCGATCCGCACATAGCGGCAGTCCGCCTCCTTGAGGATCGCCACCACCCGGTCGTCCTCGGACACCGAGGGCGGCATGACCACGCCGAACAGCTTCTGCCGCACGATGAAGGCCCGCACCTCGTTCAGGAAGGACTCGGACGCCCGGTTGCAGGGGTGAACGACCAGTTCCAGCCCCGCGCCGCGCACCGCGTCCAGCACCCCCTGCTGCATGTTGACGACATAGTTCGGGCTGGGGTTGTCATAGATCATCCCCACCAGGAACGAGCGCCGGAAGGCCAGGCCGCGCGCCTGCGGATCGGGGGTGAAGCCCGCCTCGGCGATGACCGCCTCGACCCGTTTGCGGGTCTCTTCCTTGACGAAGGGCGAGTTGTTGATGACCCGCGAGACGGTCTTCTTCGACACCTCGGCCAGCCGGGCGATGTCGTTGATGGTGGCGGGCTTGCCGCCGGTCCGTCGGGGTTCGTTCACCAAGGGAATCTCTCTGGCCGAACGGTGTCCTTAGACGTTGCCGCGCGCGCTGTCAGCGTTCACGTCCCGCGCCGAACGGCCGGGCGATCCAGAACCTCGTCGCGCATGGGCGTCATGAAGCGCAGGTCCCAGTCGTCGGGGTTGAACGGCTTGCGGGTCGCCTCGACCACGGCCGGATAGCCGCCCACCTCGCGCTCGTGATCGATGATCTCGCCCCGGCCCTCGGCCACCTCGGCGATCAGCAGCACGTCGCGCTGGTCGCGGTCCCACGGACGCGCCCCGACCTGGGAAAGGACCGCGCGCTGGACCTCCACGGCTGGCATCGGCGTCAGGCCTTCCCACCACACCGGCGGGCGGCGCGTCTGGATGATGCGGGCGCTCGTGGTGGTGTAGCGGCCGAACATGGGCAGCGGCCGCCCGATCTGATCCACCGCGATATTGTCGCGGCCGTAGTATTCCACGTCCCCCGCCCCGCCGATCATCATGAAGGCCAGACGCTCGGTCGGCGTCGACGGCCCGGCGCGCAGCACATTGCCGATCACCGTCATCCTGCCGACCTCATAGGGGTGGTTCCCCCACTCCTCGGGGGCGAGGTTGTAGTGGATGGCGCGCGGGCCCGGATTGTAGATCAGATTGTTGACGATGACCCCATGCACCCCGCCCTTGAACAGCGGGCTGCGCTCCTGGTTGTGGGCATACAGATTGCCGACGATCAGCAGGCCCGTGACATTGTCGTGGATCAGCGACCCCTTGGAATGTTCGCCCTTGGAATGGGTCGAATAGGCCAGGCTTTCGCCGATCAGATTGTTCGAGAAGGTGATGTCGTGGCTGGTGCCCTGCCGCCACTCTTCGGGCGTCGCGCCGGTGAAGCGCGGACCCGAGGCCGACAGGTTCTCGTCCGTGCCCCAGGTCAGGCTGCAGTGGTCGATGATGACGTTCCAGGCCCCGACGGTGGCGATCGAGTCCTCGTCCCAGCCGCTCATCCATTCGCCGCCGGCCGAGCCCGGGCGGATGCGGATGTGCTGGACGATGACGTCATGCGTCGTCACATCCATACCGCCCTTGATCAGGGTGATGCCCGGCGAGGGCGCGGTCTGGCCGGCGATGGTGATGAAGGGGTTGCGCAGGCGCAGGGTCTGTTTGCCCAGATCGATGACCCCGCCGACCTCGAACACCACGATGCGCGGCCCCTCGGCCTCGATGGCCTCGCGCAGCGATCCCGGTCCGGCGGCGTCCAGATTGGTCACGCGGATAATGCGCCCCCCGCGTCCGCCGGGGGTCTGCGAGGCCCATCCCAGCGCGCCGGGAAAAGCCGGCAAGGGCGCTTCGGCGACGACGGGGTCCGGTGCGGGATCACGGCGCAGGAAGTCGAATATCCGGGCCTTCGCGGCCAGGGGCGCGGCGGCAATCAGGAGGAAGGCGGCGAGGCCGGCGACGAGGCGGTTCAGGGTCATGCGTTCCATCCTATCCGTCATCGCCGTCATCCGCGACGTTCCGGGACACGCGGTCAGGGCGTGGCCGGATTCAAATTGACACCGGTTTCCTTCCTGCGCAATGTCTGACGCAACAGGGAGGCGGCGTGAGCCACGCGCACGACAATTCAGCGATTTCGCCGACCGCGCACGCCTTCGTCGCGGCGCGGAAGGGCGGCCGCGCGCTGACCGCCTATCCCGGCGCCGCGCCCGAATCGCTGGAGGCGGCCTACGCCATCCAGGACGAGGCGATCGCCGCCTGGCCCGACCGGGTGGCGGGCTGGAAACTGGGGCGGATCAACGCCCCGCACGAGGCGCGGTTCGGGGCCGGGCGGCTGGCGGGACCGATCTTTTCGCGCAACGTCTGGACCGCCGGCCAGGCGCCCACCCGCTTCGACGTCATCGCGGGCGGCTTCGCGGCGGTCGAGGCCGAATATGTGCTGGAGCTGGGCGCCACGGCGCCGGATCGCGGCGACTGGACCACGGAGGCCGTCGCGCCGCTGGTGTCGCGGGTCTTCACCGGCGTCGAGATCGCCGGCAGTCCCTTCGCCGGGATCAATGATTTTGGCCCGGCGGTCACCGCCTCGGACTTCGGCAACAACGCCGGTCTGATCCTGGGCGGAGAGATCGACGGATGGCGCGAACGCCTGCCCGATCTGATCTGCACCATGACCATCGACGGCGTCGTCGCCGGACGGGGCGGAGCGGCCGCCATTCCGGGCGGGCCTCTGGATTCGCTGGCCTTCCTGCTCAATCTGCTGCACCGGCGCGGACGGCGGCTGGAAGCCGGTCAGCTGGTCTCGACGGGCGCCGCCACCGGGGTGCACGATATCCGGGCCGGTCAGTCCGCCGGCGCTGATTTCGGACCCGACGGCAGCATCGACTGTGTGGCGGTCCCGGCGACAGGAGCGATCGCATGAGCCTGACCCGGCGCGCTCTCGGACTGGCCGGACTGTCGGGTCTCACGCTCGCCGGCTGTGGCCCGCGTCCGGCCTCGAACGGGCGGACGGTGTTCGACGCCGTCGATGTCCACCCGGGCGACTTCCCGACGGTCACCGCCGTCAAATGGATGGGCGAGGAGCTGGGCCGGCTGACCGGCGGCCGGCTCGGCGTGCGCCAGTTTCCCTCGGGCCAGCTGGGTTCGGAGGACGACTCCATCGGCCTCGCCCGATTCGGCGCCATCGACATGTGCCGTGTCGCCGTGGCCGCCCTGAACAACGCCTTTCCCGAGACCCGGCTTCTGGCCCTGCCTTATGTCTATCGCTCGGTCGCCCATGTGCGGGCGGTGGTCGATGGCGACATCGGCACGGAGCTGCTGAATGTCTTCGAGCGTCGCGGCCTGATCGGCCTGGCCTATTATGACGCCGCCCCGCGCTGCTTCTACAATGTCCGCCATCCGGTCACCGAGCCGGGCCAGCTGCGTGGGCTGAAGATGCGGGCGCCGCAGTCCGACATCTTCCTGGACTCGATCCGGGCCATGGGGGCCAATCCGACGCCGCTGACCTTCGGCGCCGTCTTTTCCTCATTGCAGACCCATCTGATCGACGGGGCCGAGAACAACTGGCCCGCCTATCAGTCCAGCCGCCAGTTCGAGGTCGCCCGGTTCTGGAGCCAGACCGAACACTCGTTCTCGCCGGACGCCCTGTTGATGTCCAGGACCAGTTTCGACGCCCTGACGCCCGCCGACCGCGAACTGGTCCGCGACGTGGCGCGCCGGTCGGTCCAGGTCATGCGCGTCGACTGGGACGCGCGCGAGGCCCGGGCCCGCGCCGCCGTCATCGCCGCCGGGACTCTGGTGGCCGAGGTCGACAAGGCCGCCTTCGCCGCCACCGTGCGGCCGGTGCTGGACAAATATCTCGCCGAGCCGCGCCTGCGCGCGCTCCACGAACGGATCGCAGCGGTCGCCTGAACGGCCGCGCAAACCATCGGCGCTCAGGGAGGGCCCGAAGATGTCTGAACCCCGACGCGGTCTCGCCCGCGCGCTCGACGGCCTGACCGCCCTGGTGCTGGGCCTGGCGGGCGCGGCCCTGGTCGCCATGGCCCTGGTGCAGGCCTGGCAGGTCTTCGCCCGCTATGTGCTGAACGACAGCCCCGGCTGGACCGAGCCGACCGCCCTGCTGCTGATGAGTTTCGCCGTCATGTTCGGCGCCGCCGTGGCGGTCCGCCGCGAGAGCCATTTCGCCTTCCAGTCGCTGGAGAACGCCCTGCCCGACCCGGGCCGCCGCGGGCTCAAGGCCCTGTCCCGCCTGATCGCCGCGGCCTCGGGAGCCGGGCTGATGGTGCTGGGCGGGATGCTGATGATCGACGAATGGCCGGTCGCCCTGGCCGGAGCGCCCCTGCCCGCCGGGCTGAAATTCTCGGCCCTGTGCGTCGGCGGCGCCCTGATCCTGCTGTTCGCACTGGAGCGGCTGTTCACCGGCGACTACCCCGCCGAAGAGGGGGCCGACTGATGGAGTACGTCATCCTGTTCGGCCTGCTGGCCATCCTGCTGGCCATCGGCGTGCCGGTCGCCTTCTCCCTGCTGGCCGCGACCCTGGCCACGGTCCTCTATCTGGCCCTGCCGCCGATCGTGGTGTTCCAGCAGATGGGGTCCGACATCACCTCGGTCGCCCTGCTGGCCATTCCCCTGTTCATCTTCACCGGCGAGCTGATGATGAAGGGCGGACTGTCCGACCGGATGATCGCCTTGGCGGCCTCGATGGTCGGCCATGTGCGCGGCGGGCTGGGCCAGGTCACGGTGGTCGGTTCGACCCTGTTCGGCGGCGTCTCGGGCAGCGCCATCGCCGACGTTTCAGCCATCGGCGGCACCATGATCCCGCAGATGCAGAAGCGCGGCTATGACGCCGACTATGCCGTCAATGTCACCATCTCGGCGGCGCTCGTGGCCCTGCTGGTGCCGCCGTCCCACAATATGATCCTGTATTCCGCGGCGGCGGGCGGCGGGGTCTCGATCTCCGACCTGTTCGCGGCGGGCGTCGTGCCGGCCCTGCTGCTGGCCGCCGCCCTGATGGTCACCGCCTATGTGGTGGCCAGGAAGCGCGGCTATGTCGCCGAGGCCTTCCCCGGCTTCCGCGCCATCCTGGTCCGGCTGGTCGCCGCCCTGCCCGGCCTGCTGCTGGTCGGGATCATCTTCGGCGGCATCCGGGCGGGCATCTTCACCGCGGTGGAGAGCGCCTCGATCGCCGTGGTCTACGCCACCGTGGTGACCGGGATCATCTACCGCCACATGAAATGGACTGACTTCAAGGCCGCCTGCGCGGGCGCCGCCCTGACCTCGGGCGCGGTGCTGTTCATCATCGGCTGCGCCGGAGCCTTCGGCTGGCTGATGGCCTACCTTCAGATCCCGGCCGCCACCGTCGCCCTGCTGCAGACCCTCACCGACAATCCGATCCTGGTCCTGCTGCTGATCAACGTCATCCTGCTGCTGCTCGGCACCTTCATGGACATGGCGCCGGTGATCATCATCTGCACCCCGATCTTCCTGCCGGTGGCCAGGGCGTTCGACGTCGATCCGGTGCAGTTCGGGGTCATACTGATCCTCAACTGCGGCATCGGCCTGATTACCCCGCCGGTGGGATCGGTGCAGTTCGTGGGCTGCGCCATCGGGCGTATCTCCATGGCCCAGTCGATGCGGACCATCTGGCCCTTCTATCTGGCTTGCACGGCGGTGCTGATGCTGGTCACCTTCGTGCCGGCGCTTTCGCTGTGGCTGCCCTCGCTGATGAAATGACCGACCTGCCAGCCCTTCGCGCGGCGCAGGATTGCCGCTGGGACTGCGTCGCCCTGGGCGAGGTCATGCTGCGCCTCGACCCGGGCGAGGGCCGCATCCGCACGGCCCGGTCCTTCCAGGTCTGGGAGGGCGGCGGCGAATACAATGTCGCGCGCGGCCTGCGCCGCACCTTCGGCCTGCGCACCTCCGTGGTCACCGCCCTGCCCCGCAACGAGATGGGCGCCCTGGCCGAGGATCTGATCCTGCAGGGGGGGGTGGATACGTCCCACATCCTCTGGCGCGAGGCCGACGGCGTCGGCCGCAATACGCGCATGGGGCTGAATTTCACCGAGCGCGGCTTCGGGGTGCGCGGCGCCCTGGGGGCCTCCGACCGGGCCAATTCCGCCGCCTCCCAGATGCGCCCCGACGAAGTCGACTGGGACGCCCTGTTCGGCGGAGAGGGCGTACGCTGGCTGCACACCGGCGGGATCTTCGCGGCCCTGTCGGAAAGCACGGCGGAGACGGCGCTGGCCGCCATCCGCGCCGCCAAACGCCATGGCGTCGTGGTCAGCTACGACCTCAACCATCGCGCCAGCCTGTGGTCCAGCCATCCGGACCCCGACGCCGCCCGCCGCGTCAACCGCGAGATCGCGGGCCTAGTCGATGTGCTGGTCGGCGACGAATACGCATACGAGTCCTGCCTCGGCATCGGCGATCACGCGGTCCGCGCGGACCCGGTCGACGCCGCGCCGTTCGACGCCCTGGTCGCCCGCGCCGCCGCCGACCTGCCCGACGTCAAGGTCTTCGCCGCCACCCTGCGCGACCCGGTCTCGGCCTCGGTCAACCGCTGGGGCGCGGTGCTGTGGGCGGGTGGACAGCGGTACGCGGCGCCGGTGCGCGAGATCGCCGTGCTCGACCGCGTCGGCGGCGGCGACGGCTTCGTCTCGGGCCTGGCCTACGCCTTGCTGAACGGCCTGGGTCCGCAGTTCGCCGTCGATTTCGGCGCCGCCCACGGGGCCCTGGTCATGACCACCGCCGGCGACAACGCCATGACCAGCCTGGCCGAGGTGAAGGCCCTGGCCGAAGGGCGCGGCGCGGCGGCGATCCGTTAGCGCCGCTCCTCCACCTCGCCGCACAGCGCACACTGCAGGCTCGGGGATCCGGACCGCGTCGGCATCGGCCGCAGCACCGACGTCCGGCCGAACTCGAACCGGCAGCGTTTGCACTCGTCCGGCTGGGGGTCCAGCGCCGCGTGCACGCGCGCGATGGCGACGTCCTTTTCGGCGACGCGGGCGCGGGCGCGGGCCTCGTCGGCCTGGGCGCGGGCGATGTCGTCGAAGGCCGCGCGCTTCTCGTGCTCGAGCCGGTCGATCACCTGACGCCGGTAGTTTTCAAAGCCCGCCATTTCGCCCTCCCCGTCCGCCGACAGCGAGAGGCAGATGGACGGCGAAGTCAACGGCTGCGCTTTCGTCCGTCCCGGTCTAGGCTCGCCCCGATCCTGAGTCCGGGGAGGGACCATGACCGACGCCGCCGCCGAACCCGAAGCACACACCGTCGACCGCAGCGACCGGCTGGTCATTCTGGCCTCATCCGTGGGCACGGTGATCGAATGGTACGACTTCTATCTGTACGGCTCGCTGGCGGCGATCATCACGGCCCAGTTCTTCTCGGGCGTGAACGAGACCACCGGCTTCATCTTCGCCCTGATGGCCTTCGCCGCCGGGTTCGCGGTCAGGCCGTTCGGGGCGGTGTTCTTCGGTCGGCTGGGCGACCTGTGGGGGCGCAAGAACACCTTTCTGGTGACCATGCTGCTGATGGGGCTGTCGACCTTCGTGGTGGGCCTGTTGCCGTCCTATGCCGCCATCGGGGTGGCGGCGCCGATCGTGCTGATCGCCATGCGGCTGCTGCAGGGGCTGGCGCTGGGGGGCGAATACGGGGGGGCGGCCACCTATGTCGCCGAGCATGCGCCGCCCGGGAAGCGGGGCTTCTACACCAGCTTCATCCAGATCACCGCGACGGCCGGCCTGATGCTGAGCCTGCTGGTCATCCTGGGCGTGCGCACCGCCGTCGGCGAGGAGGCGTTCAAGGAGTGGGGCTGGCGCATTCCCTTCCTCGTCTCGATCCTGCTGCTGGGCGTGTCGCTTTGGATCCGGCTGAAGCTGGCCGAGAGCCCGGCCTTCGCGCGCATGAAGGCGGAAGGGAAAGGCTCGAAGACCCCGCTGAAGGACAGTTTCGGCAAATGGCCGAACCTGAAGCTGGTGCTGCTGGCGCTGGTCGGGCTGACGGCGGGTCAGGCGGTGGTCTGGTACACGGGCCAGTTCTACGCCCTGTTCTTCCTCGAGAAGACGCTGAAGGTCGACGGGCCGCTGGCCAATATCCTGATCGCCGTCTCCCTGCTGCTGGCCACGCCCTTCTTCGTCTTCTGGGGCTGGCTGTCGGACAAGGTGGGCCGAAAGCCGATCATTCTGACGGGCTGTCTGCTGGCGGCCCTGACATACTTCCCGCTGTTCCACGCCCTGACCGGGGCGGCCAATCCGCAGCTGGCGGCGGCGACGGAGAGCGCGCCGGTGACGGTGGTCGCCGACCCGGCCGACTGCGCCTTCCAGTTCGACCCCGTGGGCAAGACGGTGTTCGACAGTTCGTGCGATCTGGCCAAGTCGTATCTGGCCAAGGCGGGCGTCACCTATGAGACGATCAACGCCCCGGCCGGGACGATGGCCGAGGTGCGGATCGGCGGGACGGTCGTGACCGGCTTCGACGGCTCGGCCCTGCCGCGCCCCGACTTCGCCGCCCGCAAGACGGAGTGGGAGGCCGGCCTCGGCGCCGCCCTGACCGCCGCCGGCTATCCGGCCAAGGCCGACAGCGCCCTGGTGAACAAGCCGCTGGTCGTGGGCATCCTGTTCCTGCTGGTGATGTATGTGACCATGGTCTACGGCCCGATCGCGGCGGCGCTGGTGGAGATGTTCCCGACCAACATCCGCTACACCTCCATGTCCCTGCCCTATCACATCGGCAACGGCTGGTTCGGCGGCTTCCTGCCGACGACGGCTTTCGCCATGGTCGCGGCCACGGGCAATATCTACTACGGCCTGTGGTATCCGGTGGTGGTGGCGCTGGTGACGGTGGTGGTCGGCTTCCTGTTCATCCGCGACCGCAAGGACGTCGACATCCATGCTTGAGGCGACGCCTGGTCTGTCGGGCATGGCGGCGCAGCTGCTGCTGCCGCTGTTCCTGCATTTCGGCCTGGTCGTCGGCCTCTATGTCGTCCTGACATCGGTTCGGCTGGTCGTGGTCCGGCGCGGCGACGCCACGAAGAACGACTTCGCCCGCGCCGACGGCGATCCGCCGGTCTCGGCGCGCATCCAGCGCAATCTGGCCAACCAGTTCGAGGCGCCGGTCTTCGCCTGGATGGGGGCGCTCGTGCTGATCCTCACGACGCAGGTGACGACATGGGACATCGCCGCCGCCTGGGTCTTCCTGATCGGCCGCCTGATCCACAGCGCCGTCCAGTGCTCCGGCGACAATGTCGCCTTGCGGGGCCAGGTGTTCACGATCAATTTCCTGGGCGTGCTCTGGCTGATGGGCCACGCCTTCCTGGCCGTCGTCGGCGCGGTGTAGAGAAAGCCATGACCGACCCCGACCTCTATCCCGTGCCCTCCGAATGGTCGCAGCGCGCCCGGATGACGAAAGCCGGATACGATGCGGCGCGGGTCGCGGCGCATGAGACGCCCGACGCCTTCTGGGCCGAACAGGCCCGCCGCCTGGACTGGACGACGGCGCCGACGACGATCAAGGACGTCTCGTTCGACAAGGCCGAATTCCGCATCCGCTGGTTCGCCGACGGGGTGCTGAACGTCGCCTGGAACTGTCTGGACCGGCATCTGGCGACGCGCGGGGACGAGACGGCGATCCTGTGGGAGGGCGACGAGCCGACGCAATCCGGCAAGCTGAGCTACCGCGAACTGCACGCCGAAGTCTGCCGCATGGCCAATGTGCTCAAGGGGCTGGGCGTGTCGAAGGGCGACCGGGTCACCCTCTATCTGCCGATGATCCCGGCGGCGGCCGTGGCCATGCTGGCCTGCGCCCGCATCGGCGCGATCCATTCCGTGGTGTTCGGCGGCTTCTCGCCCGACAGTCTGGCGGGGCGGATCGAGGATTGCGGCTCCAAACTGGTCATCACCGCCGACGAGGGCCTGCGCGGCGGCAAGCGGGTGCCGCTGAAGGCCAATGTCGACGCGGCGCTGGAGCGGCCGGGCGCCGCCTGTGTCGAGACGGTGTTGATCGTCTCGCACACCAACGCCGCCATCCCGATCGTCGCCGGCCGCGACGTCCGCTACGGCGAGGCCAAGCACGGGGTCTCCGACGACTGCCCCTGCGAGCCCATGAACGCCGAGGACCCGCTGTTCATCCTCTACACCTCGGGGTCGACGGGAAAGCCCAAGGGGGTGCTGCACACCACGGGCGGCTATCTGTTCTGGGCGTCCTGGACGCATGAGCTGGTGTTCGACTACCGCCCCGGCGAGGTGTTCTGGTGCACCGCCGACGTGGGCTGGGTCACCGGCCACACCTATGGCGTCTATGGCCCGCTGGCCAATGGCGCGACGACGCTGATGTTCGAGGGCGTACCCAACTATCCCGACTCCAGCCGGTTCTGGCAGGTGGTGGACAAGCACCGGGTCGAGATCTTCTACACCGCCCCCACGGCGCTGCGGGCCCTGATGCGCGAGGGCGACGGTCCGGTGAAGGCGACCAGCCGCGCCTCGCTGCGGCTGCTGGGCACGGTCGGGGAGCCGATCAATCCCGAGGCCTGGCGCTGGTATCACGAGGTGGTCGGCGAGGGCCGCTGCCCGATCGTGGACACCTGGTGGCAGACGGAGACCGGCGGCGCCCTGGTCTCGCCCCTGCCCGGCGCGACCGCGCTCAAGCCCGGTTCGGCGACCCGGCCGTTGCCCGGCGTCGAGCTGCAACTGGTCGACGCCGAGGGCGCGGTGCTGGAGGGGGCGGCCTCTGGCAACCTGTGCATCACCGACAGCTGGCCGGGCCAGATGCGCACCGTCTGGGGCGATCACCAGCGGTTCTTCGACACCTATTTCAGCGCCTATCCGGGCAAGTATTTCACCGGCGACGGCTGCCGCCGCGACGAAGACGGCTACTACTGGATCACCGGCCGGGTCGATGACGTGATCAACGTCTCGGGCCACCGCATGGGCACGGCTGAAGTCGAGAGCGCCCTTGTCCTGCATGACGACGTGGCCGAGGCCGCGGTGGTCGGCTTCCCCCACGACATCAAGGGCCAGGGCATCCACGCCTATGTCACCCTGAACGTCGGCGTCGAGCCGACGGATGACCTGCGCAAGGCCCTGATCGCCCATGTCCGCAAGGAGATCGGCCCCATCGCCGCGCCCGACGTGATCCAGTGGGCGCCGGGCCTGCCCAAGACCCGCTCGGGCAAGATCATGCGCCGCATCCTGCGCAAGATCGCCGAGAACGACATCGGCGCCCTGGGTGATGTTTCGACCCTCGCCGATCCGTCGGTGGTCGACGATCTGGTGCGGAACCGCGCCGGGGGCTGAGGGTCAGCTCCAGGGATCGAAGCCGGGGAAGGCGTCGATGTCGCTTACCGGGTCGTGCCGGATGAACAGGCCGTCGCGCCCCTGGACGATCATCTGATGGGCGTCGCCGGATAGCCAGGCCTGCCCGTACATCTGCATCCGCCATTCGGCCAGGGTGAACGGTTCGAGGATCAAGCCGCCGTCGTCGAATATCCCCGGCAGAACCTGGGGGGCCTCGGCGTCCTTGGAAAGCAAGAAGTCGTCCCCCGCCCCCGGAAGGACCTCGGGGCCGCCACCACCGTCTCCGACCCCCTTGTCCGTCGGTTCCAGCGCGCCGGGCGCGGGCGGCGGATAGGACAGGGTCATGGTGGCGTTGTTGACGAAGCGCAGCCGTTCGATGCTTTCCACATAGGTCGAGCCGTCACGGCCGGCGACATTGTCGATGATCCGCCAGCCCGCGCCCTCGGCGGTGACGGCGTACTCCGCCGCCAAGCCCCGCAGCTGCACCTCGTCCTTGCCCAGGCCGCCGCGGATGATGTCGTCCCCGCCCTTGCCGCGCAGGATGTCGTCCTGGTTGCCACCGGTCAGGATGTTGTTCAGGGCGTTGCCGTTGCCCACGAACTTGCCCGGCCCGGTGTAGAGCAGGTTCTCGACGTTATTGCCGA
>CALSBO010000080.1:0-12664 GCA_943373195.1 Brevundimonas vancanneytii | reverse complement strand
ATTCACCATGCGGTCGGACGCGCCTGGCGCCAAGCCGAATTGCGGCTATATTGCGATCACTTTTTCGCCGACCGCTAGATGTGGTAGGTGAGCCATAGACGACTGGGGACGCAAACGGGGACAAACCCAAGCCCTGTCTATGGATTGCGGCGCAGGTCTTGGGCGCGGGCGGGCCGGTTGCGCACTAGGGTCGCGGACGCAAGAGGAGGCCTCCATGACCTACACCGTCTATGGCGCCGCGGGATCGGGCTCGGTGCCGGTCGAGGCGGCCCTGACCCTGATCGGCGCGCCCTACACCGTGATCGAGGCCGTGACCTGGGAGGGCGAGGCCGAGCGCGACAAGGTCGCCCCGGTCAATCCGATGCGGCAGATCCCGGCCCTGGTCACGCCCGAAGGCGAGACGATCACCGAGAGCGCGGCCATCCTGATCTGGCTGGCCGAACAGCACCCAGAGGCGGCGCTGGCGCCCGAGAGTTGCGACCCCCGGCGGGCGCAGTTCCTGCGCTGGATGACCTTCGTGCCGGCGGCGGTCTATTCGATGTTCTGGGTCCGGGACGAGCCCTCGCGCCTGGCCGGGGACGATCCGGCGGCGCAGGAGACGATCAAGGCCCGCACCGCCGAGCGTATCGCCGAGTGCTGGGGCAGGATGGAAAGCCAGATCGAACCGGGGCGTTTCCTTCTCGGCGCGGAGCTGACGGTTCTGGACCTGTATGTCTCGGTCGCCAGCCGCTGGACGCCGCATCGCAAGAGCTTTCACCAGGTCGCGCCGCGCATGGGGGAGGTGATGCGGCGTGTCGACGCCCTGCCCGAACTGGAGTCGTTCTGGGCGAAGCGGTTCCCGCTCAGGGGTCGCTACGGGATCTAGGCTTTTCTGTTCCGCTCATCCCCGCGAACGCGGGGACCCAGTTCTGTCCAGCTTGACGCCGGAGTTGCGGGATCGGGATCGGGGGTCAGACCAAGCGCCGCGTCGTCCAAAGCACTGGGTCCCCGCGTTCGCGGGGATGAGCGGATGAGAATGTCAGGCCGCCGCCGCCTCCACGGTCACGCGGGGGGCGGGCAGGTCGCCGGTCAGGGCGCGGTTGACGATGGACAGCAGGCCGGTCTGGTTGATCGGCTTGGCCATGTGGGCGTTCATGCCGGCGGCGAGACAGCGGCTTACGTCCTCGGGCATGGCGTCGGCGGTCATGGCCACGATCGACAGGCCGTTCCCGGCGCCCGGCAGGGCGCGGATGCGGCGCGTCGCCTCCAGACCGTCCATGCGCGGCATCCGCACATCCATCAGCACCAGGTCAAACGCCCGGCCGGCCACGGCGTCGAGCGCTTCCTGACCGTCGCAGACCTCGAGCACGTCGCAGCCGAAGGCCTCCAGCATGATGCGGGCGACCTCGCGGTTGACCGGATGGTCGTCGACGACGAGCACGCAGGGGGCGCGGTCCGGCCGGGTCTCGGTCTGGGCCGGGCAGGTCGGTTCCTCGGGCGCCGCGACGACCGCGTCCGGTGCGCGCGCCAGGGGCAGATGCAGGGTGAAGATCGAGCCCTCGCCCGGGCGGCTGTCGACGTCGATCCGGCCGCCGAGCCGCCGCGCGTGGCGGGCGGCCAGGGCCAGACCCAGGCCGGCGCCGGAATGGCTGCGTCCGATCGAGGCGTCGCCCTGGGCGAAGGCTTCGAAGATTTGCGGCAGGACGGCCGGTTCGATGCCGCAACCGGTGTCGGTCACGCGGATCGCCACGCCGTCGCCCGAACGCGCCAGCCGGACCACGACCTCGCCGCGCTCGGTGAATTTCACGGCATTGGCGACCAGCGGATGCAGCGCCTGACGCAACGCCCTGCGATCAGCGACGAACCGGCCCAGTTCCGGCAGGTCGTCATCGATGATCAGGGCCAGGCCGCGAGCGTCCGCCTCGGCCCGGCTGGGCGCGACGGCTTCGCGCGCCACCGCCGACAGGTCGAGCGGCTCCAGCGAGACGGTGTCGTCGCCACTGGCGAAGTCCAGAATGTCCTCGACCAGCATCAGCAGGCCGTCGCTGGATTCGCGAATCTGCCGCGCCTGACGGACGGCCTCGGCGTCGAGGCCCGCGCGACCGGCCAGCAGGTCGGCGAAACCGGCGACCCCGTTCAGCGGCGTGCGCAGCTCGTGGCTCATCATCGCCAGGAAGCGCGACCGGGCGGCGGCGGCGTCCTCGGCCCGCTTGCGGGCCTCCTGGGCGACGAGGGTGCGGGCCCTCAGACGGGCCTCCAGCCGGCGGCGCTCGGTCATCACCGTACTGATCGGCAGGATGGTCAGCACCATGGCCAGCAGGAAGAAATTATAGACGCCGAGCCGCTGGATGGTGGCGGAGACCGCCTCCATGCCGGGCATGGTCGAGAGCCGGGTCAGTTGAACCGGGCCGTGCCCGGTCAGGGTCGCCACCCCCGAAACCGCGGCCATGGCCATCAGGGCGGCAGCGGTCCAGGTCGGCGACAGACGCAGCCCGATCAGCATCAGGGGCAGGAAGACCGCGAACATCAGCGGCGCCTCCTCCTGCCAGAAGACGACGGCGGTGATGGCGATCATCAGGGCGATCAGGGCCACGCCCTCGGGGCGGCGGTCGCGCGCCATCCGCTGGAACCGGTGGCTGCGCGCCAGCAGCAGAAGGACCGGCGTGATCAGCATCAGGCCCAGCAGTTCGACCATGAAATAGGACTGCAGATAGAACAGCCACATGTTCAGCGGCGGATGGCGGATCGCCCCCATCAGACCCACCGCGGCCAGACTGACCGCCGCGACCGCGGGCGCCGCGGCCAGAAGGGTGAAATTGATCAGGCGGCGCGGCCGGCGCATGTCCAGCGCCGCGCCGCAGACCCTGCGCGCCAACACGCTGGCGCCGACGGCCTGGACCAGGTTCATCAGGGCGTTGACCCACAGGAAGACGCCGTCGTCGCCGCGCAGGATGTTGCTGAACAGATTGATGGCGAAACAGGCCGCCAGCACCGACACGGCCGGGCGGCGGTGAAGCTGAAGCAGGGCCGCGCACATGATGCCGTTGGACAGCCAGACGGCGACGGCGTCGAAGGTCGCGACGCTCCAGTGTCCGAGTATCTGTGACACCGCGAAAAGCAGCACATAGACCCAGGCCGGCGGACCCGCGACGCGGCCCGCTTCATGCCTGAACAAACGCCAATGACCCCGCAACCGGTTTCCTCCGGCCATACCCGATTGCGGTCAGGGTTAAGGTCAATGCGTAAACAAATCGGGCGCCCCGGCGGTCCCGGCGACCGGGTTTGTCAGGAACCCGCCGTCGACCGGGGCCGTTTCCGCACGCCCCCGGAGCACTCGGACCATGTCAGACACCGTTACAGACCCCGGCTTCGATCCGCCCGCCGAGGCCGTGGCCTTCTATGAGGAGAGCCTGGGCCTGCTGAAGGAGAGCGGCATCCCCTTTCTGCTGTCCGGCACCTATGCGGTCACGGCCTATACCGGCATCCGGCGACCGACCAAGGATCTGGATGTGTTCTGCAAGCCGGGCGACTACCCCCGCATTCTCGCCTTCTTCCAGGCTCGCGGCTATCGCACCGACGTCGAGGACGAGCGCTGGATCGCCAAGGTCTGGAAGGACGACAGGCATTTCTTCGATGTGATCTTCGCCATGTCGAACGGCACGATCGCGGTGTCCGACAGCTGGTTCGGCGAAGACTCGATCGAGGTCTATGGACACACCGTCGCCATCACCCCGCCCACGGCCCTGATCCTGTCCAAGGTCTTCATCCAGGACCGCTACCGGTTCGACGGGGCGGATGTGAACCATGTGATCCTGAAACAGGCCGGGGCCATCGACTGGAAATTCCTGCTCGACCAGATGGACCTGTACTGGGAGGTGCTGCTGGCGCATCTGCTGAATTTCCGGTTCGCCTATCCGACCGAGCGCGACAACATCCCGGCCTGGCTGATGACCGAACTGACCGGCCGGCTGCAGGCCCAGGTCCATCTGCCGGCGCCGCGGGTCAAGGTCTGCCGCGGCCGCCTGTTCAGCCCGCGCGACTACATCTTCGACATCACCGAATGGGGCTTCGGCGACATCGTCGGCAAGGGGCTGGAGGAACGGCATGACCCCATCGACTGACCATTCCTCCCCCACCGGGGGAGGGAGACCGCGAAGCGGTGGAGGGGGCCAACCCCAGCCGCCGTCGCCCGAAGCCGGCCCCCTCCACCATGCTTCGCATGGTCCCCCTCCCCCGAGGGGGGAGGAACGCGATCCGCAGACGCCGCAGCCGGGCATGGATTCCGGGCCGACGAAGAAGCTGCGCGTGGCCGCGGTCGGCGACCTGCACGTCGGCGAGGCGCATGACCGGCCGCACCGCGAACTGTTCGACCGGGTGCATGAGGATGCCGACGTGCTGGTGCTGTGCGGCGACCTGACCAATTTCGGCAAGGTGCGGGAGGTCGAGATCCTGCTGGAGGACATCCGCGCCTGCCGCATCCCCATCGTCGGCGTGCTGGGCAATCACGAGCACGAGTGCGGCCATCCCGAGGAGGTGACCCGGATGCTGTGCGAGGCCGGGGTCAAGATGCTGACCGGCCAGGCCTATGAGATCGAGGGGGTCGGTTTCGCCGGCGGCAAGGGCTTCATCGGCGGCTTCGGCCGCTACATGCTCAGTCCGTTCGGCGAGGCCTCGATCAAGGCCTTCGTGCAGGAGGCGGTCGAGGACGCCAACGGCATCGAGAACTCCATCCGCATGCTGCGCACCGAGCGCAGCGTGGTGGTGCTGCACTACTCCCCCGTGGTCGATACGGTCATCGGCGAGCCGCCCGAAATCCACGCCTTCCTCGGCTCGTCGCGTCTCGGTGAGACCATCGACCGATACGACAATATCAGCCTGGTGGTGCACGGCCACGCCCACCGCGGCGCCGCCGAGGGCCGGACCCACAAGGGCACGCCGGTGTACAACGTCGCCCTGCCGGTGCTGCGGACGCTGGGGGATGCGCCGTACCGGGTGTTCGAGGTCTAGGGGCGCTCCGGCGGGTCAGGGTCTTCGACCTCCTCCTCATCCACCGGCGCGGCTTCGTCGTGCGGGCCGCCGGTGTGGACGGCCTGGCGACGCTGCACCGCGTAGGCGACCAGCCACAGGGCCATGGCCCAGGCCGCGCCGACGCTCCAGCCGGCGAGGACGTCGGTGGCCCAGTGGGCGGCCAGATAGACCCGGGTCAGGCCGACGATCAGGGTCAGCAGCAGGGCCACGCCCAGCACATAGGCCTTGAACCGCCGCTTGGGGAACGCCCGGGTCAGCATGACGCCGATGCTCAGATAGAAGACCGCGGACAGCAGGGCGTGGCCCGAGGGGAAGCTGGCGTTGAGGGTCTCCACGGCTCGCCAGGCCTCGGGCGGCCGGTCGCGTTCGAAGATCGCCTTCAATCCCTCGCTGAGCGCCACCCCGCCGGCCAGGCCCAGCACCAGCAGCAGGGCCGACAGCCGCTTGCGCTGCAGGATCAGGAACAGCACCACGATGAAGCCGAACAGGCCGAGCACCGACAGCCCGCCCAGGGCGGTCAGGTCGAGTGCGGCGGTCTCCAGCCAGGGCGGGCCCCAGCCGTCCGCCGATCCGCCCGGCCGCAGCGCCATGAGCACCGTCTGGTCGAAGGCCCGACCGTCGGCCTCGGTCACGTCGTCGGCCAGTTCGACGAAGGCCATGATGCCGACGGCCACGACGAACAGGGCGCTGAGGGCGACGATTTCGGTGCGGGCGACGCGCCAGACCCGGCGGCCGAGGGCGACGATTTGGGGCGAGGTCATCGGTCGCTAACGGTCCCGCTTGTGGGACGTTCCGCTCACGCCTTCGTGATGTTCGGCCCGGTCTGCTGTCATGCCCGCGTCGCGGCCTGTCCACAGGCTCATCCCCCGCCTCGAGAGCGATTCGGGCAGAAAGTGATCGTCAACCCCGTTGACGGTTGGTTAGCCATCTGCGCCCCATATCTGGGCGTAGGGAACGTCGCGGCCACTAGATGATGTGGTTGGCGGCGAGGGGCTCCGCATCGATCTCAGTTCAGGGCGACAGCATCATGGCCGGCGGCGAAGCGTTGAAGACAGTGGAATTCCAGCCGGTCGCGGGAGGCGATGCGGCCATGCGTCCCCATCTGTCCGTGGTGCGCTCCCTGCAGCTCGACCGGACCCGCGACGACCTGCTGACCGACTTCGGCAAGAAGACGCTGGAGGACCGCTATCTGCTGGCCGGCGAGAGCTATCAGGACATGTTCGCCCGGGTCGCCACGGCCTATGCCGACGATCACGATCACGCCCAGCGCGTCTATGACTATATGTCGAAGCTGTGGTTCATGCCCTCGACGCCGGTGCTGTCGAACGGCGGCGCCGACCGCGGCCTGCCGATCAGCTGCTTCCTGAACGCCGTGGCCGACAGCCTGGACGGCATCCAGTCGGTGTGGAACGAGAATGTCGCCCTGGCCTCGAACGGCGGCGGCATCGGCACCTACTGGGGCGGCGTCCGCTCGATCGGCGAGAAGGTCAAGGGCGCGGGCCAGACCTCGGGCATCATCCCCTTCATCCGCGTGATGGATTCGCTGACGCTGGCGATCAGCCAGGGCTCGCTGCGCCGGGGTTCGGCGGCGGTGTATCTGGACGTCCACCATCCCGAGATCGAGGAGTTCCTCGAGATCCGCAAACCCTCGGGCGACTTCAACCGCAAATCCCTGAACCTGCACCACGGCATCAACATCTCGGACGCCTTCATGGAGGCGGTGCGCGACGGCCGGACGTTCGACCTGCTGTCGCCCAAGGACAAGGCGGTGGTGAAGACCGTCGACGCCCGCGCCCTGTGGCAGAAGATCCTCGAAATCCGCCTGCAGACCGGCGAGCCCTATCTGATCTTCTCGGACACGGTGAACCGCCAGATGCCGCAGCATCAGCGCGATCTGGGCCTGTCGGTGAAACAGTCCAACCTGTGCAGCGAGATTACCCTGCACACCGGCCGCGACCATCTGGGCGTCGACCGCACCGCCGTCTGCTGCCTGTCCTCGGTCAATGCCGAGAGCTTCCTGGAGTGGCGCGAGGAGCCCCGCTTCATCGAGGACGTGATGCGTTTCCTCGACAATGTGCTGGAGGACTTCATCCGCCGCGCCCCGCCGGCCATGGCCGCGGCCGTCTATTCGGCCAAGCGGGAGCGTTCGGTGGGCCTGGGCCTGATGGGCTTCCACTCCTTCCTGCAGGCCCAGGGCGTGGCCTTCGAATCGGCCATGGCCAAGTCATGGAACATGCGGCTGTTCAAACACCTGCGCCGCGAGGCCGACAAGGCCAGCCGCCTTCTGGCCGAAGAGAAGGGCGCCTGCGAGGACGCGGCCGAGCGCGACGTGATGGAGCGGTTCAGCCACAAGCTGGCCATCGCCCCGACCGCCTCGATCTCGATCATCTGCGGCGGCACCTCGGCCGGCATCGAGCCGATCCCGGCCAATATCTATACGCACAAGACCCTGTCGGGCTCGTTCGCGGTCAAGAACCCCTATCTGGAAGAACTGCTGGACCTGAAGGGGTTCAACACCGAGGCGACCTGGTCGTCGATCCTGGAGCATGAGGGGTCGGTCCAGCATCTGGACTGTCTGACCGACGACGAGAAATCGATCTTCAAGACCGCCTTCGAACTGGATCAGCGCTGGGTCGTCGAGCTGTCGGCCGACCGGGCGCCGGAAATCTGCCAGGCCCAGTCGATCAACCTGTTCATCCCGGGCGACGTCGACAAATGGGACCTGCACATGCTGCACTGGTCGGCGTGGGAGCGCGGGGTGAAGTCGCTCTATTACCTGCGCTCCAAATCGGTCCAGCGGGCCGCCTTCGCGGGCGCGGAGAACAAGGTCGAGGAAGAGATCGACCCCAATCAGCCGGACCTGTTCAGCGCCGCCCGCACCGACTACGACGAGTGCCTGGCCTGCCAGTAGGGCTGCAGAGCAGGCCATCGGCCCTGTGGCTCCGGAACCTCGCTCCCGGGCCGACGTTCGCCCCGTGGAGCAGAAGCCTGTTGGCGAGGCGGGCCGCATCGTGCAGGGTCGCGATCGTTAACGGATCGGGAGGACCGTTGATTGCGTAAGGCGTTGATTTCGAGCGTAGCGTTGGCGACCGCGGCCGTTGCGGCCCCGGCGCTCGCGGTCGAATCGGCCGCCGAGCCCCGTCCCCCGCAGGTCGCCCTGTCCGATCCGTGGGTCGTCGCGCCCGAGCGCCCCACGACCGTTTCCGACCTGCTGACCCGTCTTGACCGCGAGGCCCGTTTCGCCGCCGCCGGCCGGCTGACCCACGGCCGCGAGGACGGATGGGCCGACTATACGCCGCAACGCGGCCGCGCCTCGCCCTGGGCGGCCTCGAACCGCGAGGTCTGGTTTGAGAATCGCGATTTCGACGACCGGCTGCGGCTGCGCACCGAGGGTCCGGTTCGGCGGGTCGACGGGTCGCCCCTGCCCCCCGGCCCGCTGGATCCGGCGGCCTATGAGCCCGAACACTATGACCTGACCTATACGCGCGGCTGGACCGAGACCCTGGGTCAGACCGGATCGGGGCTGGACGTCACCCTGACGCCCCATGTCGGCGTCGGGCTGGGCTCGCGCGGCGGCACGACCGAGGCCGGAGCCACGCTGCGCATCGGACCCGACCTGGACAATCTGGTGCCCGAGGGCGAGGCGGCCTTCGGCCAACGCCCGCGCTGGTATCTGTATGCGGCCGGTTCGGGCCGGGCGGTGGGCTACAACTGGGCCCGCAACCGCGACGGCGAATTCGCCCGCTCGGGCGTCAGCCACGACAGCGGCGTCTTCATGGGCGACGCCTCTCTGGGCGTGGCCATGCGGCGCGGCGCGGTGCAGAGTTCGATCGGTCTGATCTATCGCGAGATCGGCGTCCAGGGCGTGCGCCTGGGCCAGGGCATCGACACCGACGTCTCGGAAGGCGTCATAGCGTTCCAGCTGTCGATCAAGCCGGAATAGGGACGAGGGGCGAGGGTCGAGGGGCGAGGGTTGGAAACGGTCAGCGAGCCTTGGGTCCTGCTGGCTTTCCGCCAGATTCCGGCCCCCAAAACCTCGACCCTCGCCCCTCGACCCTACTCAACCCTCGCCACACCCTCGCGCCGGTCGTCCGCGCCGCCGTCCCAGCCCCAGACGCCGTCGGGGCCTTGGCGCCACAGCCCGCCGTGGAGGCCCGAGGTCTCGCTGTCGTTGGGCCGCAGGACGATCCCCCGCGCCGCCAGCCCGGCCCGCAAGGGTTCGGAGAACCGCTCCGTATCCGCGCCGAAACCGTCGTCCCGCGCCACCAGATTGGGCAGGTCGAAGGCCGTCTGGACCGGCAGGCCCCAGTCCAGCGTCGAGATCAGGGCGCGGGCGTTATAGGCCAGGATCGAGGGGCCGCCCGGCGAGCCGAACGCCCCCGCCAGCCGCCCGTCGCGGTCGAGGACCAGGATCGGGGCCATCGACGACCGGGGCCGCTTGCCCGCCGCCGCGGCATTGGCCACGGGCGCGCCGTCGGCCCGCACCGGGGCGAACGAGAAGTCGGTCAGCTGGTTGTTGAGAAAGAAGCCCGCCGCCATTCGCCCCGAGCCGAACACGCTCTCGACCGTGGCGGTCATGCTGACGGCGTCGCCCCAGGCGTCGACGATGACGAAATGGGAGGTCCCCGCCGGCTCGTTGGTGGCGTCCGGCCCGGCGATGACGCCGCCGGGCGGGGTTCCGGCCTCGGCCGCGCCGGCCAGGCCGGGCGCCAGGGCCGCGCGCGAGGCCGTATAGCCGGGGTCCAGCAGCCCCTGGACCGGCACGCGGACGAAGCCCGGATCGGCCACATAGCGGTCGCGGTCGGCGTACATCAGCCGTTGAAGCTGGGCGAAGGCGGTCCAGGCCTCGGCGCTGTCGGGACCGAGCGTGATGTCGGGCGTCTGTTCAGCCATGGCCAGCAGTTGCAGCACCGCCACCCCGCTGGACGGCGGCGGCGGCACGCAGATGACATAGACCCGCCAGGGCCGGCACAGGGCGCCGCGCTCGATGGGCCGATAGGCGGCGATGTCTTCGGCGGTCAGCCCGCCCGGCCGCGGCTCCTGCGCCACCGTGGCGGCGATCTCGCGCGCGATCCGGCCGCGATAGAAGACCACGGCCCCGCCCGCCGCCAGCTCGGCCACCGTCCCGGCATAGGCCGGGTTGCGCAGCACATCGCCCGCGACATAGCGGACGCCGTCGGCCTTGGTGAAATAGGCGTCGGCCCAGCGCGTCCGCGCCTGACCCCCCGTGGCGGCGATGAAGCCGGCCAGCCGCGGGCTGACCACGAAGCCTTCGCGCGCCAGCCGCTGGGCCTCGCCGAACAGGGCGCTCCACGGCAGCCGGCCGTGCTCGGCCTGCGCCATCGCCAGCATGGCCACCGCCCCCGGCGCGCCGGTCGAGCGCCCGCTGAGGATCGCCTCGCCGACGCCCAGCGGCCGGCCGTTCTCGAAGAACAGTTCGGGCGTCGCCGAGGCCGGCGCCGTCTCGCGCCCGTCATAGCTGGTGACCGCGCCGGTCTCCGCGTCGAACACCATCATGAAGGCGCCGCCGCCCAGGCCCGACGACTGGGGCTCGACCAGGCCCAGCACCGCCTGCACCGCCACGGCGGCGTCCACGGCCGAGCCGCCCTCGCGCAGCACCTTCAGCCCCGCCTCGACCGCCAGCGGATTGGCCGCCGCCACGAAGGGTCCGCGCGCCCGCGGGATCTGGACGGGCGCCGGCGCCGGCGCCGCCGCCGCCGGCCCGGGCCGCGCCCCGGATCCGGCCCACGGTCCGGGCACGCCGCCCGCGCACCCCGCCAGCGCCAGTGTCGCCGCGACGGCGGCGACCGTGACGGCGCGCAGGGGCCGGGTCGGGAAGGCGATCATGGCGGGCTCATCGAGGCATCGGCGGGAAGGCCCGCCACCTTGGCCCGCCCCCGGCCCGAACGAAACCCCCCGCCGGCGGGCGGCGTTCGGGGCGGGGCCGGAAGCGGGCGCGGAAAACCCGCCCGACGGCTCTTGCCCCCCCCCCCCACCTCCGCTAGATACCCGCCCTCGCCGTTCGCGGCCAAGCGCGCCCGTAGCTCAGCTGGATAGAGCATCAGACTACGAATCTGAGGGTCGGACGTTCGAATCGTTCCGGGCGCGCCATTTTCTCCAATAAAATGAATGGCTTATCACCACCCTATCCGGGACGGTTTTCGGCCGTTCGGGAGTTGGGGCACATATGGGGCACGCTTTCACCGGCTGTTCGCCACCCTGAAAAAATCCTCAGGACTGCCTGTCCACGTCGTCGCAGACGGTTTCACCCTGTATCCTGCGGACGCTTGACCTCGCGGCCGCGCGACAGCGGTACAAACCGCTGAACCTCCACCGTTCTGTCGCCGTTCTTCTGGACCCGCCCGGAGCCCGCCCATGACCACCGCCAATCCACCCATCCTCTCCCTCGCGGCGACACATCCGGCATGACCGCCGACACAGGCGCCGCCCCGGGAGCGGTCCAGATCGTCGCCTGTCCGAACGACGGGGCCCTGAACCGGGTGCCTGTGGTCCGGCTCGACAGCAGCCCGAAGTGCGGCACATGCGGCCACAGCCTGTTCAAGGGCGGCGCAGTGGCGCTCACCGCAGCGACCTTCGATCGCCATGCGCTGAAGGCGGACATCCCCCTCGTCATCGACTTCTGGGCGCCCTGGTGCGGACCCTGCCGCACCATGTCACCGAACTTCGAGGCGGCCGCCGCCATGCTCGAACCCCGGGTCAGGCTGGCCAAGCTCGACACCGAGGCCCAGCCGGCGATCGCGGCGCGCTACGGCGTCCGCAGCATCCCGAGCCTGATCCTGATCCATAAGGGTCGTGAGATCGCGAGGACCTCCGGGGTCATGCCCACTGCCGCCATCGTGGCCTGGGTCCGGCAACATCTGCCATCCTGATCGAGCTGGACTCCGGTTCTCGGCGGATAGCTCCCGGTCGCTCGTGGCGAAACTCGCTGTCGCGTTCGAGCCTGGACGCGTCATTCACTTTGCTGATCGACGTTCCGGAAACCTCGTTCCCTCACTCTGGAGGGATGGCGCGATACGCTCGAGCACGGCGAAAGACATCCAAACCGTTGCCAATCTGGCTCGTTGGATCCGGAGCCTTCGCTCTCGCCTTTGCCGGCGCGACCTACGCCATCACGCCGAACGCGATCGGCAAGGCAGAGCTACGACGAGAATGGATCAAACGAACGACGGACCAGCACTACTCCGGTTGTGCACAAGCCCGCGGGAATGGTCATGAAGACATAGGTTCATGGGAGCCGAGTTACCGCGAGCGGATGGATGGTGATGGTGACGGATTAGCGTGTGAGCCCTATCGCTGAAGGTCGACGCCTGCAGCGACCGCTCACCTCCGCTGAGCCTGGCAGATGGAGATAAGGCCTGAAGTCTAGCGGCCCGGATATGCGACACCCAGTTTGGGCGCTGAGGTCGGGCAGAGGCCGCCTGCCCTATCTCGGTGGGAGCGGTGTCGCCTTGGCAAGGTTCGAAACCAGCTCGGGACGCGTTTGATGCTCGTGCGCGTGCCATGCGGGCTGACCCGGACCGCTACGCCAGGACTCGCTAAGCGGGCTGTTGTCCGCCGTGTCGAAGCCGAACTGGTCGTACAGTCGCGTGACCAGCGCCACCGCTTCGGGATAGTCGCTCGACACCGACAGCGCGTG
>CALSBO010000079.1:0-13213 GCA_943373195.1 Brevundimonas vancanneytii | reverse complement strand
GGCTCAACCGCAACCGGCGACTGGCCAAGGACTTCGAAAAGACCCTCGAGAGCTCAACCGCATGGCTCCTGCTCGCCTCGGTCCAACTCATGACCCGACGACTCGCAAACCCCTGAACATGTTCAGAAACATTATGAGTCAGACTCTTAAGCAACGCTCTTTCAAACTTGCGCAACTGCCCACGACACCATCAATCCGATAAATAAGAACAGCACTCCGCTCAAACCGTATAGAACAGAAGTTGTTCTATCTTCATGCTTTGGTTTTGACAACAATAGCGTAACTATGCATGTGCAGTATACTATAGCAAAACCGAAAACTAATGGAATTGTATAAAACTCTCCTACCGCAATCGCTATAACTAGCGATCCTGCCGCGCAAGCTGCTGATACGATAAATGGTTTAGTTATCAAAACGATGCTCACATATTTCTCTTCTTGGTCACTAGCCAATAGGACTGCAAGAAGGGCTTCCCACGGGGGTGTCTACACGAGGGCCAGTGCACCGATACGCTCCACTCCCATCATCAGCCGTGCCTTCCCAAACTTCAATAGCATGGTTGATGACCTCTTCTGCTGCGCCGCTAACAAAATCTTGAGTGGCCTCACCTACCGCGCCGGACATCTCGTTTCTAGCAGGCATCAGAGAAAATGGGGACACACACCCTTTCCCACACCCTTTCCGTCATCAATACAGGCACGCGCCCTTCTCCTCCAACCCAGGGGGACGCCTCGGACGCCCTCGCGGCGGGTCCGCCAGCGCCAAGCCCGTGGCTGCCTCCAGCGCCTTGACCCATTGGGCTGCGCCGAGCGGTCGGCCAGAGGACGACGCCCGCCGCAGTTTGCGCCGCGCCTCTTCCTCCACGTCCAGATCGAAGAACCCGGCCATCGCCTCGCCCAGCCGCTCTGCAAGGGGACCGGGCGTCAGCAGCGGGTCGGGTCGCGCTCGAGGTGGGCCCGGACGCTGGACCACGGCCAGTCGATGGCCCGCGCGGTCAGACCCGCCCGCACCGGGTTCAGCCCGACATAGCGGGCGCAGGTTCTCAAATAGTCCTCGTCCATCGGAAACGAGGCGAACCGGCCCTGCCACAGGTAACCGGTCCATCGCTGGCGCAGGTTCACCCGCCGGGTGTAGCGCAGATGGGTGGCCCCGACGGCTTGGGCCAGGGCCTCGGGGCGGGGCGGGGTGGCGATCAGATGCACATGATTGGGCATCAGGCAGTAGGCCCAGACCTCGACCTCCGCCGCCCGGAATTCCTCGGCAGCCAGTTGCAGATAGGACAGATAGTCGCCCTCGTCGAAGAAGGTCGGCTGTCGGCGATTGCCGCGTTGAGTGACATGATGCGGGGCGCCGGGGATCACCACACGCGCTCGTCTGGCCATTGGCGCCGCCTCCGCCCCATCTCCGGCGACGAGAATGTTCCGCGCTTGTTCCTGTGTCAAGCGGAACGAGAATTGGATCACAACCAAGAGAAGAAAATGGTGTGTGTCCCCGCGTTGGTCCCGATATGGGGTCCGGACCTTGGTTTCGAAAGCGCGTGGTGGGGGAAGCAGGACTCGAACCTGCGAAGCTTACGCAGGGGATTTACAGTCCCCCCCCTTTGCCACTCGGGACATTCCCCCAGCGCGTTTTCGAACCGTCGGACCGAAGCCTCGCCGACCTTTCGGTCGCCGAGGCAACAAAAGCTCTCGGGTTCCCGCGTCGCCTGGTTTAGGAGGGGCGCCAGACCCGAAAGCCCTCAGGGCTCCAAATCGGAGGGCGTCTTATAGTGTCGAGAAATCCAGAACGCAACGACCGGAAATCGGGCAAAAAACCGGTCTTCGGCGACAGGCCCGCGGCCCGTCCCGGCGGCTCTGCGGGGGGCGCCAAGGGCAAAGCCGAAGGCGGTCCCGACCGCGGCGGCTGGAACCCCAATCCCAGGCCGAAGGCCTTTTCAGATTCGGGCCCGCGTCCATCACGGGCCAAGGCGGACGCCGACAATTTCGTCTGGGGACGCCATCCGGTCCTGGCCGCCCTGGCCAATCCGGCCCGCAAGGGCATAGGCCGGCTGCTGGCGACCGCCGACCGCGCCGCCGAGCTGGATCGCGACAAACTGGCCCACGGCCACAAGATCGAGGTCATCGAGGCCCAGGCGCTGGACCGGATGCTGCCGCCCGGCGCGGTGCATCAGGGCCTCGCCTTCAAGGTCCAGCCGCTGGAAGGCGTGGCGCTCGAGGACATCGCCGAGCCGGCGACCGGCATCCTCGTCATGCTGGACCAGCTGACCGATCCGCAGAACGTCGGCGCCGTCTTCCGCTCGGCCCTGGCCTTCGGCGCCAAGGGGATCGTCGTTCAGGACCGCCACTCCCCGGCCCTCGCAGGGGCCCTGGCTAAGGCGTCCGCCGGCGCCACTGAACGCCTGCCCTGCGCCCGCGTGACCAATCTCAGCCGGGCGCTGGAGACGCTGGCCGACATGGGCTGGCGCGCCGTGGGGCTGGACGGTTCGGCCGAACTGACGCTGGAACAGGCGCTGGACGACCGCCCCACCGTCCTGGTCATGGGTTCGGAAGGCGACGGCATCCGCCGGCTGGTGGCCGAACACTGCGACGTGCTGGCGAAAATCCCCATGCCCGGCGGATTCGAGAGTCTGAACGTCTCCAACGCCGCCGCCGTGGCGCTTTACGAGGCCAACCGCAAACAGGGCTGACCGCCGGATCGGCGCGACCGGTTGCATTTCGGTCGGGCGAGGCTAGTTAGCGCCCATGGAATTCCTCTCGTCTCCCGAACTCGCCAGCCAGGCGTCCGCGCTCGGCCAGGTGCTGATGATCGATCTGGTGCTGGCCGGCGACAACGCCGTGGCCGTCGGCCTGGCCGCCGCCGCCCTGGCCCCCGAGCAGCGCAAGAAGGCGATCCTGATCGGCCTGGCCGCCGCCGTCGTCCTGCGTATCGGCTTCGCCCTGATCACCGTGCAGCTGCTGGCCATCATCGGCCTGCTGCTGGCGGGCGGCGTCCTGCTGCTGTGGGTCTGCTGGAAGATGTGGCGCGAACTGCAGGAGCAGCGCACCCACGACCAGGCCGAGGCCGAGGCCGAGCTGGAGACCGCCCTGTCCGCCCACCACGGCGGCGGCCCGCCCCCCGAGGCCCTGGGCATCAAGCGCAAGACCTTCGCGGCGGCCCTGATCCAGATCATGATCGCCGACGTCACCATGTCGCTGGACAACGTCCTGGCCGTGGCCGGCGCGGCCCGCGAACACCCGTGGATCATGGTCTTCGGCCTGGTCCTGTCCATCGCCCTGATGGGCGTGGCGGCGACCTTCATCGCCAAGATGCTGACCCGCTACCGCTGGATCGGCTACGTCGGCCTGATCATCGTGCTGTACGTCGCCCTGCACATGGTGTGGGACGGCTATCGTTCGTCCGTGGTGCGTACATTGAACGTCGGCAAGCACAACGACGCCGTTCCGTCGCTAATCGACATCTCGCAGAAGGAGGTTGCGAAATTCTGCAAGCCCGAGCTGGGTGAGAAGCTCCAGGTCTGCCTTGGTCAACTTCGGTCAGGAGCCACGGCGCCGACGGCGGTCGCGATCGGCCCCTGAAGTCCACGGACTTACAACCGGCGAAAGCTTGTTTTAGTCGCATTCCTCGAAGAGCTGACACAATCTTCGGGCGAACGCAGGTTTTGGCCGGCCTCGGAATGAGCAAGCGTCTGGAAGCCATGCGGACCAATCCGCAAGCGGGTTGGCGGATCTCTGACGTCGAACAGCTGTGCCGGCGGCACGGCGTACTGTGCGAGCCATCACGCGGCGGGAGCTCGCACTATAAGATCGCTCATCCGTCGATCCGTCGTAAGCTTTCGATCCCGTTCGCGCGTCCGATCAAGCCGGTGTATATTCGCGACCTTGTCAGGTTCATCGATGAGTTGAACGCATGAACGCCGCGCCTAACGACTACCCTGTGATCGTTCAACCCCTCTCCGAGGAGGATGGGGGCGGCTACGCGGCTATCGTCCCTGACCTGCCCGGTTGCATGAGCGACGGCGAGACGCCGGAGGAGGCCATTGTCAACGTCCGGGACGCCATTGCCGCCTGGATGGAAGCCGCAGCCGATGTCGGACACCCGGTTCCCCCGCCCTCGGTCGAGCTGAAGTTGGCCTCTTAGGCCGCCGCCCCGCCGAAACGTTCCGACCACTCGGCCACCTGGCCGTCCTCGATCTTGGTGAACAGCACACCCGCCGCCGCCACCGTCTGGCCGCGCGGCAGGGCGTCCAGCAGGGGCTCGTCCGCGGTCGGCCATGACAGGTCCGTCGCCCCCACCGTCGCCGCGATCCGCCCCGCCGTCTCCGGCATCACCGGCGCCGCCAGACGGGCGAACAGGGCCACCAGGTTCAGGCCGGTGCGCACGCCCACCGCCGCGCGGTCCACATCGGTCTTGAAGGCGGTCCAGGGCGCCGCCTCCTGCAGATATTCATTGCCCAGCACCCAGACGGCGCGCAGGGCGACGGCGGCCTTGCGGAACTCCATGGCCTCGAACTGGGCCGTGGCCTCGGCGACCAGCGAACGGACGTCGGCCTCCAGCTTCGCCTCAAGCGGACCCGGCGCGCCCCCGTCCGGCACGACGCCGTCGAATTTGCTCTCGGCGAACTTGACGATGCGGTTGACGAAATTGCCCAGCACGTCGGCCAGGTCCTTGTTCGTCGTCGACTGGAACTGCTCCCAGGTGAAGGCCGCGTCGGAATGTTCGGGCCCATAGGCCGTCAGGTGCCAGCGCCAGTAATCGGCGGGCAACAGCTCCAGCGCCTGGTCCATGAAGACGCCGCGCTTCTGGCTGGTGGAGAATTTGCCGCCGTACCAGTTCAGCCAGTTGAAGGCCTTCAGCGTATCGACCGTCTTCCACGGCTCGCCCGAGCCGAGGATCGTCGCCGGGAAGCTGACGGTGTGGAAGGCGACATTGTCCTTGCCCATGAACTGGACGTAGCGGACCTCGTCCGCCCCCTCGTCCGTCCGCCACCAGTCGCGCCAGGTCCGGCCTGTCGCGTCCGCCCATTCCTCGGTCGCGCCGATGTATTCGATGGGAGCGTCGAACCAGACGTAGAAGACCTTGCCCTCCATGCCCGGCCGCGGCCCGCCGCCCTCGCCCACCACCGGCACGCCCCATTTCAGGTCGCGGGTGATGCCGCGGTCGATCAGCCCCTCGTCCAGATGCTTCAGGGCGATCGACCGCGCCAGCGTCTGCCAGTCATGCTTGGATCCGATCCAGGCCCGGATCCGGTCGGCCAGCCTGGTCTGCAGCAGATACAGGTGGCGCGTGTCCCGGACCTCGAGGTTCCGCGAGCCCGACACCGCCGAATACGGGTCGATCAGATCGGTCGGGTCCAGCAGCCGCCCGCAGTTGTCGCACTGGTCGCCCCGCGCCCCGACGTGGCCGCAGTGCGGACAGGTGCCCTCGACATAGCGGTCGGGCAGGAAGCGGGCGTCGTCGACGGAATAGATCATCCGGTCGACCCGCTCCTCGATCAGGCCGTTCTTCTCCAACACCTCGGCGAAATGCTGGGTCAGGCGGTGGTTGGGCGCGTTGGAAGAGCGGCCGAACCAGTCGTAGCTGAGACCGAACGCCTGCCCGGCCGCCTTCTGGACCTCGTGCTGCTCGTCGCAATAGGTCCGCACGTCCTGACCGGCGGCCGCGGCGGCCAGCTCGGCCGGGGTGCCGTGCTCGTCGGTGGCGCAGATGTAGAGCACCTCGTGCCCCTGCCCCCGCTTGAACCGGGCATAGACGTCCGCCGGCAGCATCGAGCCCGCCAGATTCCCCAGATGCTTGATGCCGTTGATGTACGGCAGCGCCGAGGTGATGAGGATGCGGGCCATGGGAGTCCGAAAAGTGAGAGGCGGTCAGTTTGTGAGGAGTGCTAGTGCTAGTGAGCAAGGAGCGAAAGCGGCTCACTAGCACTTTTCACTAGCACCCCGCGGCAGCCGCCGCGCCACCCGCATGAACCGCCCCGTCAGCAGCGCCGCCGACACCAGGCTGGCGACGACGATGGCCCAGACCAGGCCGTCGACGCGGCTCTCGTGCGCCCACCACCAGCCCAGCGGCATCATGATCGCCGTATAGCTGACGAAATGCATGATCGTCGGCCACCAGACGTCGCCCGCCGCGCGGTTGGCCGAGGCCGAAACGACCTGGATGCCGTCGGCGACGAAGAACAGCGTGGTCAGGATCAGGGCGGGGATCACCACGGCCAGCAGGGCCGGATCGCGGTTGTAGGCGCTGGCGATCAGGGGCGCCCCCGGCCAGACCGCGAGCGCCACCATCAGCGTCAGGACCGTCACCACGCCTATGCCGACCAGACCGGCCCTGAGCACGCCGCGGCCGTCGCGGGCGCCATGGGCCCGCCCCACCAGAACCGCCGTGGCCGAGGCCAGCCCCATCGGCAGCATGAACACCATGGCGGAGACATTGAGCACGATCGCCCAGGCCGCCGTCTCGACCGCCCCCAGCTGTCCGGCGATGAAGGTCAGGGCGGCGAAGGCCCCGACCTCGATGAAATATGAACTGCCCGCGCCGTAGCCGATCTTGCGCTGCTCGCGCTCGGCCGGGAGGTCCCGCCTGGGCCGGTTGAACACGCCCAACGCCCGCGCCTCGGGCAGGCGGACGATGTAGACGATCAGGAACACCGCCAGCGAGGTCCGGGCCACGAAGGTCGCCCAGGCCGAGGCCACGGCCCCGTCGATGCCCAGTCCCAGGATGTCGGGCACCAGCAGCAGGTTCAGCGCCAGATTCAGGCCGTTGGCGATCCACATGGCCCACATGCCGGCGCGCGGCCGGTGCAGGGCCTCGAGGAAGAATTGCGCCGCCACGCTGACCAGATAGCCGGGCATCGACAGGGCGAAGACCACCAGCACCGGCGAGGCGCCCTCGGCCAGACCGTCGGCCAGCCCCATGTGGCGCAGCGCCCAGGGTCCGAGCAGGATCAGGGCGAACATCGAGACGAGGCCGAGTTGCAGCGAATAGGTCACCCCGCGCCTCAGCACGCCGCCGACCTCGGCGCGTCGGCCCTCGCCGATCAGGCGCGCCGTCATCACCTGCACCCCCATCATCAGGCCCACGGCGGTGGTGATGATGATCGAGGTCGGCGCCAGGGCCAGGGAACTGTAGGCCAGCTCCAGCCCCGAGAAATTGCCGACCACGATCACATCGGTCAGCCCCATGGTCATGATGCCGATACGCGCCAGCACCACCGGCCACGCGAGGTGCAGCAGGTCTCTCAGGGTGGCGCGGGTCTGGACGTTGAAGCCGATCATGGGAGGCGGCACAGGCCATGGGGGCGCTGGAAGGTCAAGCTAGGAAACCTGTGCGAGACATAAGGCAGATGCGTTCTCCCTCCCCCGAAGTGGGGAGGGATGGCGAGGCGACGCCGAGCCGGGGTGGGGAATGGCAGGACATCCACCGTACGTGTTTGCGACCACACTCCCCCACCCGGACCGCTGCGCGGTCGTCCCTCCCCACTTGGGGGGAGGGAGAACGGTTCTTCCCCGCCGACACGAAGCCGCCTAAACCTCACCCCATGCCCAAGCTGACGTCCGCCATCGACCCGCACAGCCCCGCCTTCAAGGCCCTGGACGCCCACAACCGCGCCCTTCGCGACGAACTCCACGCCCGGGTGGCCAGGGCCGCCCGCGGCGGGTCCGACGCCAGCCGCGACCGCCATGTCTCGCGCGGCAAGCTGCTGCCCCGCGACCGGGTCGAGCGGCTGCTGGATCCCGGCTCGCCCTTCCTCGAGATCGGCCAGCTGGCGGCCAACGGCATGTATGGCGATGCGAAAGACCCGGACGGCGCGCCGGGAGCCGGGATGATCTGCGGCATCGGCCGGGTCTCGGGCCGCGAGGTGATGATCGTCGCCAACGACCCGACGGTGAAGGGCGGCGCCTATTTCCCGATGACGGTGAAGAAGCATCTGCGGGCGCAGGAGATCGCCGAACAGAACAACCTGCCCTGCGTCTATCTGGTCGATTCCGGCGGGGCCAACCTGCCCCACCAGGCCGAGGTCTTTCCCGACCGCGACCATTTCGGCCGCATCTTCTTCAACCAGGCGCGGATGTCGGCGAAGTCGATCCCCCAGATCGCCTGCGTCATGGGCTCCTGCACCGCCGGCGGGGCCTATGTCCCGGCCATGTCGGACGAGAGCGTCATCGTCCGCGAGCAGGGCACCATCTTCCTGGCCGGCCCGCCGCTGGTGAAGGCCGCGACCGGGGAGGTCATCTCGGCCGAGGAACTGGGCGGGGCCGAGACCCACGGCCGTCGCTCGGGCGTGGTCGACTATGTCGCCGAGAACGACGAACACGCGCTGGAGATCGTCCGCACCGTCGTCGACAGCCTGAACACGGTGAAGCGCGTCGATCTGGACGTCCGCGAGCCCCGCGCCCCCGCCTTCGACGCCGAGGAACTGTACGGCCTGATCCCCGACGACGTCCGCGCCCCTTATGACGTGCGCGAGGTCATCGCCCGGCTGGTCGACGGCTCGGAGTTCGACGAGTTCAAGGCCCTGTTCGGCACGACCCTGGTCTGCGGTTTCGCCCGCATCTGGGGGTATCCGGTCGCCATCCTGGCCAACAACGGCGTGCTGTTCTCGGAAAGCGCGCTGAAGGGCGCCCACTTCATCGAACTGGCCTGCAAGCGGAAGATCCCGCTGGTCTTCCTGCAGAACATCTCGGGCTTCATGGTCGGCGGCAAATACGAGGCCGAGGGCATCGCCAAGAACGGGGCCAAACTGGTCACCGCCGTCTCCTCGGCCGAGGTGCCCAAATTCACCGTCCTGATCGGCGGCAGCTTCGGGGCCGGCAACTACGGCATGTGCGGACGGGCCTTCGCCCCGCGCTTCCTGTTCACCTGGCCCAACAGCCGGATCAGCGTCATGGGCGGCGAACAGGCCGCCGCCGTCCTGGCCACCGTCCACCGCGACGCCGACAGCTGGTCCCCCGACCAGGCCGAGGCCTTCAAGGCCCCGATCCGCCGGAAATACGAGGACGAGGGCAACCCCTACCACGCCACCGCCCGCCTCTGGGACGACGGCGTCATCGACCCGGTCCAGACCCGCGACGTGCTGGGTCTGGCGATCTCGGCCAGCCTGAACGCCCCGATCCCGGAGACGACCTTCGGCGTGTTCAGGATGTAGCGCCTTGTCATTCCGGCCGAAGCGAAGCGGAGAGCCGGGACGTCCCGGGTCCACAAAAAGCGAAAGGCCCGGAAGCTGCGCCAGCAGCTATCCGGGCCACAGGTCAGCGCGATGGCCGCCTGTCTCCCGGACAATCGCAGGCGATTTCCGGGAGCCCGCTACAAACCTTTGCCGTCCGTCCCGGATAAGCGCTGCGCGCTTTCCGGGATGACAAGCGGTGATCACCCCGCCCGCAGCACCTTCTCCATCGCCTTCCCGTTGCTCACCTCATCGACCTCGGCCCGCGTCCGGCCCTTCTTCTCCACCTTGGCGACGTAGTGGACACACACGCTGGTAACGCTGGTCCGGCGGAGGCGGTCGGTCGCGCTGGCGGCCATTCAGAAGGTGATCGCCGGCCGCACCGGCGCATCCAGCGCCCAGCGGTAGGAGTCCGGCCCGAACGGCAGGTCGAACAGGCGCGGGGCCTCGCTGCCCGGTTCCGGATGGGCGTGCAGCTCGAAGGCCGACAGCAGGGCGCGCCGGGTGCGGTCGGCGGCGGGACCGTGCACCCCCTTGCGCTGCAGGATGCGGCCGATCACCACCTCGCGATGGGCCGCGCCGCCCTGGGCCTCCAGTTGTTCGCGGATCTCCGCCGCCAGCTTGACCTTGGCCGGCGTCAACCTGGCCGGCTTCTTGTTGCGGGGTGCGGATGCCTGCGCCATGCGGTGACCTCGTCCCTGGGACGGCTCTCGTTAACCTTCCGGTCATCAAGACGAGCCGCGCCGTCGTGTCAAGATAACGTCGGTTTGCCGTCCGCCTCGCTGCCATTTGGCCGACGATGCGTTACAGACAGACAGCCGCGAAGGGACCGATCATGAGCAAACCCACCGAAGCCGATCTGAACGCTCTGGACGTCACCCCGGCCGAGGCGGCCGAGATCAACGCCATCGCCCATCCGCTCCTGACCGACCCCGCCCCCGACGCCAATGACGACCTGGTTCGGATCGAGTCCACCGCCGACGGCGTGGTCTTCGTCACCATCAACCGGCCGGAAAAGCGCAACGCCTTCGACGCCGCGACCATCGCCGCGCTCTATGAGGCGTTCGAGACCCTGCACGGCGCGGACAACATCCGTCTTGTCTTCATCCGCGGCGCGGGCGGGACGTTCAGCGCCGGCGCCGACCTCGGCTGGATGGCCGACGCCGCCCGCTGGTCCGAGAGCGACAATCGCGACGACGCCATGGGGCTGGCGAAGATGCTCAAGGCCCTGCACGACGTCCCGGCCCTGACCTGCGCCATCGTCGAGGGCGCGGCCATGGGCGGCGGGGCGGGCATCGTCGCCGCCTGCGACATGGCCGTGGCGGTCAAGGGCGCCAGGTTCGCCTTCTCCGAGGTCAAGCTGGGCCTGATCCCGGGCACGATCGCCCCCTATGTGGTCGAGGCCGTCGGCGCCCGCACCGCCCGCGCCCTGTTCATGACCGCCGAGCTGTTCGAAGCCGAGGCGGCCAGGGGTTTCGGCCTGATCGGCCATGTGCTGGACAGCGCCGCCGACATCGACGGCTTCATCGCCGCCCTGTCCGCCTCGATGAAGGCCTGCGCCCCGGGGGCGGTCGGCGATGCCAAATGGCTGGTCCACCACGTCGCCGGCCACCGCATCGACCACGGCCTGATGGAGGAGACGGCCAAACGCATCGCCCGCGCCCGCGTCTCGCCCGAGGGTCAGGAGGGCGTCAGGGCCTTCCTCGAGAAGCGCCGTCCGGGGTGGACGGAGTGACCTGTTAGGGAAAATCGGCTAGATTGCGCCCATGAACGTGCATCAGCCCGTCGAGCCGGAATGGACTCTCGAAGAGGAGAACGAACTTTTCGAGATGGCGAACCTGTATCCACGCGACACCGGCCTGCCCATGACGGTTTGGGTCAGTCCCAAGAGAAACGCGCGCCATGATGTGCGCGTCAAGGTTTGCCGTCCGCACGGTGACCGAATGATTATCGAGGACACGGCCGTCGTGGGTGTACGCCCCGAACCCCGTGTCATCGAAGGTCCATTGGCGACGGGTGATTTCAAGCTCGTGGCGGCCTGGATCAAGCTGAATGAAGCTGCCTTGGTCGGTTACTGGGACGGTGACCTCAGCACGGTTCAATTCGCAAACGCGCTGCAACGGATCTGATCCCGCGACGCCCCTCGACCCTCGACCCTCGCCCCTCTAAACCAGACCCATGTTCACCTCCGTCCTGGTCGCCAATCGCGGCGAGATCGCCTGTCGCGTCTTCCGGACCGCCCGCCGCATGGGCATCCGGACCATCGCCGTCTATTCCGAAGCCGATGCGAAGGCCCTGCACGTCCGCGAGGCCGACGAGGCCGTCCTGATCGGCCCCGCCCCGGCCCGAGACTCCTATCTGGACGCCGCCAAGGTGCTGGCCGCGGCCAAGGCGACCGGCGCCGAGGCCATCCATCCCGGCTACGGCTTCCTGAGTGAGAACGCCGACTTCGCCGAGGCCGTCGCGGCGGCGGGCATCGTCTGGATCGGCCCCAAGCCGGCTTCCATCCGCGCCATGGGCCTGAAGGACGCCGCCAAGACCCTGATGATCGAGGCCGGCGTGCCGGTCACCCCCGGCTATCTCGGCGAAGATCAGTCGCTCGCACGCCTCCAGACCGAGGCCGACGCCATCGGCTATCCGGTCCTGATCAAGGCGGTCGCCGGCGGCGGCGGCAAGGGGATGAAGAAGGTCGATCGCGCCGAGGACTTCGCCGACGGCCTCGCCTCGGCCCAGCGCGAGGGCCAGTCCTCCTTCGGCGACCCGCGCGTCCTGATCGAGAAATACATCACCCGCCCGCGCCACATCGAGGTGCAGGTGTTCGGCGACAGCCACGGAACGGTCGTCCACCTCCATGAGCGCGACTGCTCGCTCCAGCGCCGCCACCAGAAGGTCATCGAGGAGGCCCCCGCCCCCGGCATGGACGCCGCCGCGCGCAAGGCCGTCACCGACGCCGCCGTCCGCGCCGCCAGGGCCGTGAACTACGAGGGCGCCGGCACCATCGAATTCATCGCCGACGCCTCCGACGGGCTCAAGGCCGACCGCATCTGGTTCATGGAGATGAACACCCGGCTGCAGGTCGAACACCCGGTCACCGAGGCGGTCACCGGCGTCGATCTGGTCGAATGGCAGTTCCGCGTCGCCGCCGGCGAGCCGATCCCGCTGAAACAGGCCGACATCCCGCTCAACGGCTGGGCCATGGAGGCGCGCCTCTACGCCGAGGACCCGGCGAACGGGTTTCTGCCGAGCATCGGACGGCTTGAGCATTTCGTCATGCCGGACGGCGTGCGCGTGGACACCGGGGTCGAGGAAGGCGGCGAGGTCAGCCAGTTCTACGACCCGATGATCGCCAAGCTGATCGTGCACCAGGAGACCCGCGTGGAGGCCGCCGCCGCCCTCGCGGTCGCCGCGAGCGAGGTCGAGGTCTGGCCGGTCAAGACCAACGCCGGCTTCCTCGTCCGCTGCCTCGAACACCCGCGCTTTATCTCCGGAGACGTAGATACCGGTTTCATCGGCGCGGAGGAGTTGGCCCTTATCCCGGCGGAAGCACCCGTCGAAATTGAGGCCGCGGCCCTCGCGGACCTGGCCCATCGCTGGGAGCGACAGGATGATGGCGCGACCTACCGGGACGTCTGGTCCCAATCCGGCGCGCATGGCCTGCGCCTGAACGGACAGCCGCGCGCCCAATACCGCCTGCAGGTCAACGGAAAGACGGTGACCGGAGACGTGAATCGACCGGGCCTGAAGTCCGGCGGTTGGCAGGATTTCATGAACTGGCGCGTCGTCGTCGGTGCTCGGACCCTCGACGTCGGGCACTATCACACCGGTCTGGAGATCGACGGGGCGAGGATCAGCCGTGCGCCGCATCACCCCGTGCTCTTCCTCGCCGGTCAAGCCTTTGAGATGGCGGCGTGCTCGTTCGGAAGCACCGCCACAGGCCCCGCCTCCGACGGCGCCCTCCGCGCCCCCATGCCCGGCAAGATCGTCGCCACCCCCGCCAAGCCCGGCGACACGGTCGCCAAGGGCCAGCCCGTCGTCATACTCGAGGCCATG
>CALSBO010000078.1:0-13508 GCA_943373195.1 Brevundimonas vancanneytii | reverse complement strand
AGCAGGCTCGCCCTCGCCCCTCGCCCCTCGACCCCCGACCCTTATCTGCAACCTGCTCGACACGCCGGGCCATGAGGACTTCTCGGAAGACACCTACCGCACCCTGACCGCCGCCGACTGCGCCATCATGGTGCTGGACGCCGCCAAGGGCATCGAGCCGCAGACGCTGAAGCTGTTCGAGGTCTGCCGCCTGCGCGACATCCCGATCATCACCTTCATCAACAAGCTGGACCGCGAGGCCCAGGACCCGATGGCCCTGCTGGACGAGATCGCCAGCCGGCTGCAGCTGGACCCCGCCCCGATCTGGTGGCCGGCCCAGAGCGGCAACCGTCTGCGCGGCATGGTCGAGATGGGCACCGGCCGCTTCCAGCCCTACGCCCGCAAGCCCGCCGGCGCGGCCGAGGACGTGCCGCACCCCGACGCCCTGCCGCTGGCCGACGCCGCGCGATATTTCGAGGAAGGCGAGCACGAGGCCCTGATGGAGGCGCAGGAGCTGGTCGAGGGCGGCTATCCGGCGTTCGACCGCCAGTCCTTCCTGGAAGGCCATATGACCCCCGTGCTGTGGGGTTCGGCCCTGCGCCATTTCGGCATCGACGAACTGCTGGCCGCGATCGGCGAATGGGCCCCCCCTCCGAAACCGCAGGCGGTTTCGAGGGTCGAGGGACGAGGGGCGAGGGGCGAGAAGAGCGCGGGCGACGTTGGCGGACCCTCGACCCTCGACCCTTCTTCGCCCGAGGTCACCGGTTTCGTCTTCAAGGTCCAGGCGAACATGGATCCCAACCACCGCGACCGCATCGCCATGTTCCGCATGGCCTCGGGCAAATTCCAGCGCGGCATGAAGCTGAAGGTCCAGAACACCGGCAAGCAGCTGTCGGTAAACGCACCGATCATGTTCTTCGCCAGTGACCGCGAACTGGCCGAGGACGCCTATGCCGGCGACGTCATCGGCATCCCCAACCACGGCGTGCTGCGCGTCGGCGACAGCCTGTCCGAGACCGGCCTGATCCGCTTCGCCGGCCTGCCCAATTTCGCGCCGGAAATCCTGCAGCGCGTCCGGGTCAAGGACCCGCTCAAGGCCAAACACCTGAAGAAGGCGCTGGACGGCCTGGCCGAAGAGGGCGTGACCCAGCTGTTCCGGCCCGAGATGGGGTCCGACTTCATCGTCGGCGCCGTCGGCCAGCTACAGTTCGAGGTCATGGCCGACCGTCTGGGCGAGGAGTACGGCCTGGAAGTCATTTTCGAGCCCTCCCCCTGGGCGGAGGCGCGCTGGATCGGCGGCACGAAAGCCGACCTCGAGGACTTCATGGGCAAATACCGCGGCCAGATGGCCCGCGACATCGACGACGACCCGGTGTTCCTCGCCAAGTCGAGCTGGGAGACCGGCTATGTGATGGAGCGGTTCACGAGCGTGGCGTTCACGAAGACGAAGGAACGGGGGTAATCACAGGTCGCTGAAAAGCGCGAGGTAGGGGCGGTAGACGAAGACACGATGGCGTCTTTGCCCCGTGCTTTCGCGCACGATGCCGAGAGCGGCCATGTCCCGAATGATGGCGTTGGCGTGCGGGTAGCTGACGTTCAGCACCGAGGCTGCACCATTCACATCGATATAGGGATCACGAAACAGGCTTTCGTGTAGCGTCAACGCCTTGCCGGCACGGGCACCGAGGGTGTCCACGATGGCGCGTCGGTGGTCTTCCCTCAAAGCAAGAATGTTGCGCGCCGTCCGGGACGCATCCTGCGCCGCCGCCTCCACGCATTCCAGGAAGAAGACCAGCCAGGCCTCCCAGGCGCCGAGATCGCGAACGGCTTGAAGTCGTTCGTAGTACTCCAGCCGCCGCTTTTTGAGAGCCAATGAGATGTAGAGAATCGGCTTGGCCAGAATCTGCTTCTCTCCCAGGAGAAATCCGATCAGAAGGCGGCCCACCCGACCGTTACCATCCACAAACGGGTGAATCGATTCGAACTGGGCGTGCGCCAGACCGACCTTCACGAGGGGCGGCAGGCCATTGTCGGTGTGGAGGAAAGCCTCAAGCGCGCCCATCTGTGCAGGCACATCTTCCGGCGGCGGTGGCACGTAGACGGCGTCGCGCAAGGTCGCGCCTGCCGGTCCAATCCAGTTCTGGCTCGTGCGAAACTCACCGGGAGTGACCCGCCCGCCGCGCGTATCGCGCATCAACCGCTCATGTACCTCGCGAAAAAGGCGGCTTGAAATCGGCAACTGGGTCAAGCGCGCCAGCCCCGCGTTCAGGGCGGCCACATAGTTAATAACGTCTTGCACGTCTCCCAGCGGCTCGCCGCCCGAAAGACGGGCCTCCGCCGCGACCAGATCGTCGAGAGAGGCTTGCGTGCCTTCGATCTGGCTGGAGAGCACGGCCTCGCGCCTCACATACATCGCCGTGAACAGTTCGGGATGAGGCAGGGTGTCCACGGCCCCGTCGAGGCGGCCAAGCGCGAGGTCCGCGCGGCTCAAAGCCGCCGTTACCGGGCCTGAAAGGTCGAGATCGGCCGGCGGAAGCGGTTCTGGAATGAAGGCTTTGTAGCCCGTGATCTGCGTGACATAGCGGCCGGCTCGTTGCGACCCGGGGATCGGCACCTTGTTATCGAGATGTTCCATACAAGCTGATCCGCGACCTCATATTATTCAAACTGTTTAATATGAAGGGCCGGCGAAGGCTATAGTTTCCGTTTGAAACATTGCCGACAAGCGTGCGGCCACCATCCCACACCCCATCACGACCCCGTTGGCCGTCTTCCCCCTGTCGCCCGCCCGTGGTTCTGTGGGGCTCAGCAAAGCGGCGCGGGGGCGCGTCGTGGAGGTTCCGATGTTCGCCATGGCCCTGACGGCCATTCTGTCGCTCAGCGCCGTGCAGACGGCGGCCCCGTCCTATGACGAGGCGGTGCGCTGCGCCGGCCTGACCCAGGCCGCGTCCGAGCTGGAGGGCGGGGAGAGCCGCGAGGGTCGCAGCCTGTATGACGCGGCGCTGTACTGGTCGCTGACCGCCATGCAGATGGCCCAGGCCAACGCCCGGTCTCCCGCCGACGCCGAGGCCGACCAGACCCGCGCCCGCATCCGCGCCGTGCGAGAGCTCAGCGCCCGCGACGCGACGGCGCGGGCCGACCTGCAACGCTGCCGCGCCCGGACGCCCGAACTGGGCTGACCCCGCCGCCCTGAAAAGACCGAACTTCCGGCGCGGCGTCGCGTTTGCAAAACGAAGCCCAAGGGACGCGTCATGGTCCCGAAGCGGGACGACCGGAGCGCCTGGCCCCATGTTCGAATTCGGCCGAGACCTGAGGAAGTTGTTCGAAAAGGCGCGCGAGAGCGACGACCTGGGCTGGCTGGAACTGATCGGCGCCGATCTGGTCGCCGCCGAGGCCCAGTCGCTGTCGACCGACGCGGGCCGGGTGTCCTGCGCCCAGCCCTTTGATGCGTGGATGCGGGCCTCGGCCCTGTGGCGCGAGCACGCCCGGCGCACCGGACGCCGCACCAGCCTGGACCGGGCGGCGGCGGCGGCCTCGGACGCCGCGCGGCACACCGCGACGCCCGACCAGACCGCGGCGGCGGCGATCGAGTCCGGTGAAATCCACCTGCTGCGGTTCGACCTGTTCGGCGGCCCCGAGAAACTGACGGCGGCCGTGGCGGATGTGCAGGCCCTGACCGCCGACCGGCCGGCGACCCGCTCCGCCGCCGCGGCCCTGCACGCCCGACTGACCGCCCGGCGCGCGCGGTTGTCGGGCGAACCCTCGGCCATGCTGGACGCGGCCGCGCTGCTGGACGCGGCCCTGCACGGGGCCAAGGCCCTGCCGCCCACCGTCGGCGACGATCTGAGGCTCGACCGGGCCGCGCTCGGCCTCGAGGCCGGGGTGGCGCGGCGCGACGGGCGGCTGCTGGATCAGGCGGGCCGCGACCTCAGGCTGCTGGTCGAATCCGCCTCGCCCGACTATCGCCCCCTGACGCGGGCGCGCGCCCTGGCCCTGGCCGGCGCCGGGCTGATGGCGCTGGCGCGGTTGGCGAAGAATGACGCCGCCGTCGCGCAGGGCCAGGCCCTGTTCGCGGCCGCCGCCGATCAGTTCACCCCCGATCACAGCCCGCTGGACTGGGTGGCGGTCCAACTGGCCCCCGGCGACGCCGACACGCCCCTGGCCCGACTGACCGAGGCCGAGGCCCTGACCCGCGAGCCCGGCCTGATCCTGGGCGCCCTGGCCCGCGAACGGCGACTGGCGGCCGAGGCGGCCCTGGCCGAGGCCATGGGCGATGTCGAGGCCCTGACCGGTCTGGAAGCCGTCGTCCGGCGCGGCCTGTCCGAAGCGGCCGGCGCCCAGCCGCTGGAATGGGTCGCCGACCAGATCGGCATGGCGCATCTGGCCCTGGCCAAGGCGCGGCTGACCTCGACCGAGCCCCGCGCCGTCGGCATGATGCTGGCCGAGGCCATGGAGACCGCCCGCGAATGGGGCGCGCCGGCGCTGGTTCAGCGGGCGATGCTGGTACAGGCCCAGCCGGCGGCTGTTTGAGGGGCGAGGGTCGAGGGTCGAGGGGCGAGGGGCGAGGGGCGAGGGAAGACGAGCGATTGAGAATAAGGCGGATCGGTCCGCATGGCCCGAACTCCTTTCCTTACTCGACCCTCGCCCCTCGAACCTCGCCCCTATCCTCCCAACGCCACGAACCCCCCGTTCGCGAACCCCGGCTTGCCATAGCGCAGCGGCTGGCCGTCCCCGGCCATGACGCGGCCGCCCGCCGCTTCCAGCACCGCCTGTCCCGCCGCCGTGTCCCATTCCGAGGTCGGGCCGGTGCGCGGATAGGCGTCGAACCGCCCCTCGGCGATCAGGCAGAATTTCAGCGACGAATCCGTGCCCTGCCACTGGACGCAGCCGTGCCGCGAGGCCAGCCGTTCGGCCTCGACATCGGTCATGGAGTGGCTCATCACCGCCATGGGCGAGGCGGGCCGGTCGCGGACCTTGATGGCCTGCCAGGCCTCGCCGAAGCGGCGGCGGAAGGCCCCGCCGCCGGGCGCGGCGCTGCGCCAGGTGGTGGCGGTGGCCGGCGCCGTGACCACCCCGGCCACGGGCGCGCCCTTGTGAATCAGGGCGATGTTGACGGTGAAGCTCTCGCGCCCCTCGATAAAGCCGCGCGTGCCGTCCAGCGGGTCGATCAGCCAGAACCAGTCCTCGACCGAGGCCGGAGCGCCGCCCGCGGCCACGGCCTCCTCGGCCACCGTCTGCACGCCCGGATACAGGGCCGCCAGCCGGGTCAGGATCAGGGCCTCGGCCTCTCGGTCCGCGCGGGTCACAGGACTGTCGTCGGCCTTGGTCTCCGCCACCACGCCGTTGCGCCAGTACGGCAGGATCACGCGCGCGGCGTCCTCGGCGAGGTCGGCGAGGGCCTCGGTCAGTGCGCCGGACGCGAGGTCGGCGGTCAGTCGTTTGCTCATGTCCGCCCGATTAGAGCATCGGACCGGTTTCGCGAACCGGCAAATCAGGTCAGCGTCCGGCCAGTTTCCGACTGTTGCGCGCAAGGCCCGATGACCGACACCGCCTCTCCCCTTCCCGACGGCCAGGCACTTCCCGACGGCCAGGCCTTGGCGGCCCTGATCGCCGGCAAGCTGTGCCATGACTTCATCAGCCCGGCGGGCGCGATCAGTTCGGGCCTCGACCTGCTGAAAGATCCCACCGCCCAGGACATGCGCGACGACGCCATGGGGCTGATCGAGGCCAGTTCGAAAAAGATGGTGGCCCTGGTCGCCTTCGCCCGCGTGGCCTTCGGCGCCGCGACCTCGGCGGAGCGATTCTCGGGCGCCGAACTGGGCGAACTGGTGGCGGGCCTGACCGAGGGCGGTCGGGCCACCGTGGACTGGCGGGTCGAGGACGTCGACTATTCCAAGGCCCAGTCGCGGGCGCTGGTGAACCTGGCCTATCTGACCGCCGCCGCCCTGCCCTCGGGCGGCGTGGCGACGATCGCGACCCGCCGCGACGGCGCCGGCCTGGCGATCGAGGGGACGGCCGAGGGAAACCGCGCCCGGCTGAAGGGCGAGGCGGTCGCGGGCCTGGCGGGCCGGCCGCTGACCGAGGGCCTGCCGGGCCAGTGGATCCAGCCCTACTGGCTGTGGCTGACCGCTCACGACGCCGGCGGGTCGCTGCGGGTGCAGGCCGAGGAGGGACGCGTGGTCCTGACCGCCCACATGCCTAACTGAGGTTTAAGCGGGTTTCCCAAGGTTCCATTAACCGGCGCGGACCGACAATGGAGCGCTCGCACACATGGGCGCGGTGCGACACTGAACTGGAACGGATGTGACCCCCAGAACCTGTCTGATCGTCGACGACAGCCGGATCATCCGCAAGGTCGCGCGCCGCATCGTCGAGGGCCTCGGCTTCGAGGTCGACGAAGCGGCCGACGGTTCGGAGGCCCTGGCCTTCTGCGGCGGCTTGATTCCCGAGGTCATTCTGCTGGACTGGTCGATGCCCGTCATGGACGGCATGACCTTCCTGCGTCGCCTGCGCGCCCTGCCCGGCGGGGCTGCGCCCAAGGTCCTGTTCTGCACCATCGAGACGCGCGCCGAACGCATCGCCGAGGCCCTGTCGGCCGGCGCCGACGACTATGTGATGAAGCCGTTCGACGGCGAGATCCTGACCTCCAAATTCGCGGAAGTGGGGGCCGTCTGATCCGATGACGCCCGACGACTTCGATCGCCTGCAATCGCTGATGACCTCGCGCGCGGGGTTCCGGCTGACGCGCGACCGGATGAAGCTGGCCGAGCACCGCCTGGGTCCGGTGGCGCGGCGCGAGGGGTTCGAGACCGTCGATGTCATGCTGGCCTCGCTGTGGGCCAAGCCCGTCGCCGCCCTCGGCTGGGCCGTGATCGAGGCCCTGCTCAATCCCGAGACCTGGTTCCGGCGCGACCGCGTCAGCTTCGACACCTTCGGCAAGGAGCTCTTGCCCGCCCTGTCGGCGGCCCGCCGCGGCCAGCCGGTCAAGGTCTGGTCGGCCGGCTGTTCGACCGGCCAGGAGGCCTGGTCCCTCGCCATCGCCGCCCATGAGGCCGGCGTCCCCGTCGAGATCGTCGCCACCGACCTGTCGCAACGCGCGCTGGAGAAGGCCCGCTCGGGCGCCTACACCGGCTTCGAAATCCAGCGCGGTCTCAGGGCCGAGACCATGCTGCGCTGTTTCGACCAGGCCGAGGAGGCCTGGATCGCCCGGGCCGAACTGCGCGCCATGGTCCATTTCGCCCGCGCCAATCTGGTCGACGCCCCGACCGACGCCCACCGCTTCGACATCATCTTCTGCCGCCACGTCCTGGGCGACGCCGACCCGGCCCGGCGCGGCGAGATGTTCGACAATCTGGAGCGGCGGCTGGTCGACGACGGCTGCCTGTTCCTCGGCCCCGACGAACAGCCCGACGGCGACAGCATCGCCTTCCGCCCCGTCGCCGGCCGCAAGGGCCTGTTCGTGAAGTCTCCCGCGGCGCTGAGGCGGGCGGCCTAGAGCCTCTTCTTGGGCCGCTGCGCCATGTGGCGAACGTGCATGATCCGGACAGCGTCCGGGTCGATCACATAGATGACCAGCAGCGACGTCCGACGCACCGGCAGCTCCCGCGTCCCCTCCACCCGACCGGGCCGTCCGCTCTCGGGATGTCGCTCCAGGCGGCCCACGGCCTCGATCACCCGCGCCTCAACGTCGAATGCCGCCTTGATGCTGTCCTGAGCGATGTAGTCGCATTGCGCCCGCAGGTCCGAGCGAGCCCGCCGGGTCCAGACCGGTTTCACCGCCGGTCTTGCGCGGCCGCCCGCCTCGCTTCGAACTCCGCCAGGACATCTTCATGCGACGAGACCCGCCCGGCGGCGACGTCCGCGCGGGCCTCCGCCACGGCCGCGATGATCTCCCGCTGGTCCTGAACATAGACAGCGACCGCTTCAGCCACCATCGCGCCGACCGGCACGCCTCGGGTCTGCGCCCAGGCCTCAAGGTCGATCCTGTCCGCGTCCTCCACGGGAACGGCGATATGTACGGTCATGCGCGGAGAATACGCCGATATCGGCGAGGTCGCCAAGTTCGGCTTCCATCCTCGTCGAACCCGATGATGACGGATGCCCCACGGCCCGCTAGCCTGCCCCGTGCATCGGGGAGGATGGATCATGCGGCTGCTCTGGCTGGTAGGGTCGTTGGCGCTTGCGCTGCTGATCGCGGTGCTGACCCTGCAGGTCCCCGCGCCCGTCGGGACCGGCGCGCCGGCTGCGGACTTCTCCGCCGAACGGGCCATGGCCGATGTGCGCGAGATCGCGCGGCGGCCGCATCCGGTCGGCTCGGCCGACCATGCCCGGGTCCGGGACCTGCTGTTGCAGCGGATGGCGGCGCTGGGTCTTCAGACCTCGACCCAGACCGGCGCCCTGTCGCCCGCGGCCGTGCAGAAGTTCGAGCGCGACGGCGCCTCGGCTGACGGCGTCGAACTGACCAATCTGATCGGCGTCCTGCCCGGGCGCGACCCGCGCCTGCCCGCCGTCGCCCTGATGGCCCACTATGACACTGTACCCGGCTCCTCCGGCGCGGCGGACGACACGGCGGGGGTGGCCGCCATCCTCGAGACCGTCCGCGCCGTCCGCGCCCGCGGCGCCGCCGATCGGACGCTGGTGGTGCTGCTGACCGACGGGGAGGAACTGAACCTCGACGGCGCCCGCGCCTTCTGGGGCGGCCATCCCCTGCGCGACCGCATCGGCGCGGTGGTCAATCTGGAGGCGCGCGGCGGCGGCGGCCGGGCCATGATGTTCGAGACCGGACGCGGCAACGCCCAGACCATCGCCCTGTTCGCCCGCGCCGGGATCAAGGCGACCGGCGGCGTCTCGTCCAACTCCCTGGCGGTGTTCGTCTATGAGGCCATGCCCAACGGCACCGACTTCACCATCCCCAAGGATCGCGGCGTCCAGGGGATCAACCTGGCCTTCATCGGCCGCCCGGCCCACTATCACTCCGACGCCACCACGCCCGACACGCTCGACCGGGGCAGCGTCCAGCATATCGGGTCGCAGGCGCTGGAGACGGCCGACGCCCTGTTGCGCGCGCCCGGCCTGCCCGCCGCCACGCGGAACGTCGTCTATGCCGATCTGTTCGGCTGGATCATCGTCGGCCATGCGCCGATCATGGGATGGGCTTTGCTGGGGTTGGCCTTCCTCGGTCTCGGCCTCGCCGCCTGGCGCGCGCACAGCCGTGCGGGCCTGACGTTCGCCGACGCCGGGCGCGGCGCGGTCGACGGCCTGTGGTTCCTGTCGACGGGTCTGGTCCTGACCCAGCTGGTCCGCCTGCTGGCGGGGCCGATGTCGGGACGGGCCGACAGCGCCGACGCCTATTACACCCTGCTCGGCCGTCTGCCGTGGATGGAGGCGGGGGCCGCCCTGACCGTGCTCGCCGTGGCCCTCTTCCTGTTCGGCGGCCGGACCCGACCGGACCGCCGCATCGTCGCGGCCGTCATCGCCGTCGCCGCCGTCGTGGCCCTGGTCCTCGGCGGGCTGAACCCGGTCGTCATCGGCGCGGCGGTGCTCGCCGTCGGCCTGTCTCTGTTCCCCGCCCTCTCCGCCCGCTCCGCCTGGGGCGGCTGGACCGGCCTGATCGGCCTGATCCTGATCTTCGCCACGGCGGCGCAGGCGGCCGCGCCAGAGGCCGCCTTCCTGTTCGTCTGGACCGGCCTGCTGGCCGCCGTCGCCGCCGCCCTCGCCGCCTTCCTCGATCCCGGCCTGACCCGCGCCCCGTCGCTGGCGCCGGCCGCGCTGGCCGCCGTGCTGGGTAGCGGCTGGATCATGGGACAGGCGCACACCGTCTTCCTCGGCATCGGCATGGACCTGCCCGGCGTGCTGGTCCTGCTGGGCCTGCTGGTGCTGATGCTGGTGCGGCCGCTCAGTCCGGAACAGGGGCTGACGCGTCCCCTGCTGATCGCGGCGGCGGCGGCCCTGCTGCTCGGCGCCGGCCTGTCGGTCGCGGCCCAGGTCATGCAGCCGATGGCCGCCACCGCCGCCCTGGCCTGACCATGGCCGCCACACCCCTCTATCTCGAAGACCTCCACGTCGGTCAGACCTTCGTCAGCGATCCGGTCACGGTCACCGCCGATCAGATCAAGGCCTTCGCCGCCGAGTTCGACCCCCAGCCCTTCCATCTCGACGAAGAGGCCGCCCGGGACACCTTGTTCGGCGGTCTGGCCGCCAGCGGCTGGCACACGGCGGCCCTGACCATGAAGCTGCTGGTCGCGACCTTCCCGCTCGCCGGCGGCCTCGTCGGCGCCGGCGGCGAGACGACCTGGCCCCGCCCGGCCCGGCCCGGAGATGCCCTGACCCTGCACGTCGAGATCCTGGAGATCACCCCGTCGCGCTCCCGCCCCGACCGCGGCATGATCCGCACCCGCTCGGAGACCCGCAACCAGCATGGTCAGGCGGTACAGGTTTCCACGGTGCGGATCGTGGCGTGGCGGCGGCCGGGTTGAGGCCTCGGCCGCTGTCAGACGACGATGCGGTCGATCAGGGGGCGGGATTTGAGGGAACGGATCGCGCGATTGATGCCTTCGAAGACGGGACCGGCATCCTGCTCCATTTCGGCGTAGGCGCGCTCGAACTCGCGGTCCAGACCATCGAGCAACGCCAGTTGTTCGCGCCCCCTGTCCGTAATCTCGATCAGATTGACGCGCTGGTCGTCGGGATCGGGCCGGCGGCTGACCAGGCCCAGCGTCAGCAGCTTCGGCATCTTCTGTTGAATGAGTTGGTGCGACCGGTCCAGCGCCCGCACGAGATCGGCGACAGAGACTGGACCGAGCGTCGCGATGGCGCCCAGCAAGGACGAAGACTTCACCGGAATGACGATGCCGGCGCGCTTGAACACCTCCGCCGATTGTTGCTCGATCAGTTCGCTCAACTGCTCGCTCAGGCGACCCAGGAAGGTCCGGTTCAGCTCGATCATTGGTCCAAAAGCCCTCAATCCAGACGGCGATAGGTTTCCGTCCTGCCCGACTTCCACACGCGCTCCAGGCCGTGCACAGCACCGTTGTCGCGCAGCAGACGGATCCGGTAGTCGTCCGTTCCCTGGACCGCAAACAGATCCTTCCCGATCGGATCAAGCGCCAGAACGAAGCGATCGCGCCAGTGGTAGGCCAGGCCGGTCGCGGTGCGAACAAGCGTTCGCCCCTCGTAGGTTCCGACCGCGTCATCGAGGTCGGTCCCGCTCGTGACCTCGCCGGAGATCGCGAATTCAATGGGAACCATGGCCCACCGCGCCTCCGCGTCGCCCGCATCGGCCCGGCTCTGAAGCAGGAATTTCTGCGCGGCCAGCAGGCCGCCCGAGGCCGGGACGACAAGGTCAGGGGACACGCCGACGCCCTGGAAATCCTGCCCGGTGACCGGATCGCGAATCCGACCGAACGGCACCTGCAGCATGAATCGGTCATCAATCGGCACGCGGGTGACCGGATGCGCGCCGCCGGCGGTCCGTTCGCCGATCACCGTCGCGCGGCCGAGTCGTTGCAGCGAGAAGGCCATCCATTCGGCGGCGGAGAAGGACGTCGATCCGGTCAGGACCACGACCGGAATGTCCGCCGAACGTTGGCCGGGCACGGAGGCCAGATTCCATTGGCTCCGCTCCACGCGAACCCCGTTGTCACTATAGTTGTAGTCGAAGAATTCCTGCTCCTTGCCCGCGGGGTAGAGGTAGCTCATCAGGAATTGCGCCATCTCCAGGACGCCGCCGTTGTTGTAGCGAAGGTCGAAGATGAGCCCCTTGGCGCCTTCGGCGAATCGCATGGCCCCTGCCGCCGTCTCCTGGGCGTATTGAGGATCGGCGAAGAAGTCGAACCGGACATAGGCCAGGTCCCCGTCCAGCCTTCGGGCGTCGCGAAAGCCGAAATTGGCCGCCCGCTCGCGATCGCGCTCCGCCCGGGTGGTCGCGTCGCCCTCCGCGGTCGCCCGGCGATCGGCCGCGACTTCGTCAGGATCGAACGCCACCGAGAAATGCAGATCCTCGCTCGCCTTGATCAAGCCCTGCGTCAGACTGTCGGCGAACGTCTCGCTGTCGATCGGCCCGGATTGGACCCGTCTGTCCAACTCGGCGGACAGGGCGGGGATGCGCTCGGGAAAAACGTAGTTTTGCCGCAGCGCCGACTCGAGGTGCGAAACCACTTCCCGCTGCGCCTCACGGTCCAGGGTCTGCGCGACGACCGATGCCGGGGTCAGGGCGGCGGCGGCCAACAGCGCGAGGAAAATCCGGGAAATCATTCTCGATCCTATCAATGCCATATATTGCGCAATATATTGCATTAAATATTCCCGTCAATCGTACGGGCCAATCTCCGTCGCGGTCCGCCAGACGCCTGGGAAACACCTACGTCGAATTCGGACGCACCCCGCCAGCCGGCAAAAAAGAACATATTGGCAACCGGAACAAACCGTGTACTAACTGCGCCTCAACAGGGAGCGGGTCCAGGCGGGTCTCTCCCGGAACCAGATGGGAATCATGGCAAGGGAGAGTGGCAAGGTGGCGGCACAGGCGAATCTGAAATTGGTGGGCAAGGACGACGGCGACAAGCAACGCGCCCTGGAGGCGGCGATCGCCCAGATCGACCGCGCCTTCGGCAAGGGCTCGGTGATGAAGCTCGGCAAGGGCGGGGTGGTCCAGGAGATCGCCTCGGTCTCGACCGGCTCGCTGGGTCTGGACATGGCGCTGGGCATCGGCGGCCTGCCGCGCGGCCGGGTGATCGAGGTGTTCGGTCCGGAAAGCTCGGGCAAGACGACGCTCGCCCTGCACACCGTGGCGGAAATCCAGAAGGCCGGCGGCACCGCCGCCTTCGTCGACGCCGAACACGCGCTGGATCCGGGCTACGCCCAGAAGCTGGGCGTCAATCTCGACGACCTGCTGGTGTCCCAGCCCGACACGGGGGAACAGGCGCTGGAGATCGTCGACACCCTGGTGCGCTCGGGCGCCGTGGACATCGTGGTGGTCGACTCCGTCGCCGCCCTGACGCCCCGGGCCGAGATCGAGGGCGAGATGGGCGACAGCCTGCCCGGCCTTCAGGCCCGCCTGATGAGTCAGGCGCTGCGCAAGCTGACCGCCTCGATTTCCAAGTCGAACTGCATCGTGCTGTTCATCAACCAGATCCGGCACAAGATCGGCGTCATGTACGGCAGCCCCGAGACGACCACGGGCGGCAATGCGCTGAAATTCTACGCCTCGGTCCGCCTCGACATCCGCCGCACCGGCGCGATCAAGGACCGCGACGAGGTCGTCGGCAACACCACCCGCGTCAAGGTCGTCAAGAACAAGGTCGCCCCGCCGTTCCGCGAGGTCATCTTCGACATCATGTACGGCGAGGGCATCTCCAAACTGGGCGAGATCATCGACCTGGGCGTCAAGGCCGGGATCATCGAGAAGTCCGGCAGCTGGTTCAGCTACGACAGCCAGCGCATCGGCCAGGGCCGCGAGAACGTCCGCGCCTTCCTCAAGGCCAATCCCGACATCGCCGACTCGATCGAGAAGGCCGTGCGCGCCTCGACCA
>CALSBO010000077.1:0-13660 GCA_943373195.1 Brevundimonas vancanneytii | reverse complement strand
AGGCCGAGGCCGAGGCCAAGGCCACCGCCATGGTGTCCCAGGCCATCGCGGCCGGCGACGTCAACGCCATCAACTATTTCGTGGCCCAGAAATACGTCGAGGCCTTCGCCGAACTGGCCCGCAACCCGACGGCCAAGACCGTCATCGTGCCGGCGGAAATGTCCGGCCTGGTCGGCACCATCGCCGGCCTGGGCGAACTGGTCGGCCTGGCGAAGGAACAGCAGCAGAGCCGCAGCGACGTGCGCCGCGACGCCCCGCCGCCGCCCCCCACGCCCGCTCGTACGGCTCCGCCCCGGCCGCCCCGTCCCTCCGTTCCGAGGACCTGATCCATGGAAGCCCTGACTGACCTGCACGCGGCCCAGCCGTTCTGGATCTGGCTGGCTCTGGGCGTCCTCCTTCTGGCGGTCGAGGCGGCCTTCTCCACCGAATGGCTGCTGTGGCCGGCGGTGTCGGCCGGGGTGGTGGCCGTGGTCACCGCCCTTGGCCTGCCGCTGGGCTTCTGGGGCGAGGTGGCGCTGTTCGCCGTCCTGACCGTGGCCGCGACCCTGCTGTCGCGGCGGCTGATCCAGCGGGTGAACCCCAGCGAGAGCCCCGACATCAACGCCCGGGACAGCCGGCTGATCGGTCAGCGCGCCCAGGTGGTCCAGGCCTTCGTCGACGGCCGCGGGCGGGTGTTCGTCTCGGGCGCCGAATGGGTCGCCGAGATCGAGGGCGCCGCGCCGCTGGCGGGCGAGAGCGTGATCGTCGAGGGGATGGACGGGTCCAAGCTGAAGGTGCGGCCGACGTAGCCTTGTCATCCCCGACGGAGCGAAGCGAAGATCGGGGACGGTTGGAGCCTCCTCCTTTTCTCTGGTGATCTCCCGGACAGCCCTCTTGGGCTGAGCCGGGAGCAAGGCGGCGACTGCACAGGACGTGGGGACTCTCCCCGTACGAAGTGAACCGACTCCAACGATCACACTGACCGCCGCCCGTCTCCCGGCTCAGCCCAAGCGGGCTGTCCGGGAGGGCCTTGGGAGTAAAGTCTCCCGTCCCCGATCTTCGCTTCGCTCCGTCGGGAATGACAAGAGAATCAAAACCTTGGCGACTGTAGAGCCTGCCCCCGCAAATCCTCGATCCCGCGGTTGGCCAGCCCGTCGGCGCGTTCGTTCAGTTCGTGGCCGGCGTGGCCCTTGACCCAGTGCCACTTCACGTCGTGCCGGGCGCGGGCGGCGTCGAGGCGTTTCCACAGGTCCTCGTTCTTCACCGGCTTCTTGTCCGCCGTCTTCCACCCGCGCGCCTTCCAGCCGTGGATCCATTCGGTGATCCCGGTCATGACGTATTTGCTGTCGGTGTGCAGATCGACGCGGCACGGGCGGATGAGCGCCTCCAGCGCCATGATGGCGCCCATCAGCTCCATCCGGTTGTTGGTGGTCAGCGGCTCGCCGCCCCACAGTTCCTTCTCGTGACCGCCGCCGGTCTGCAGGATAGCGCCCCAGCCGCCGGGGCCGGGATTGCCCTTGCAGGCGCCGTCGGTGTGGATGATCACATGGGACAAGAGCGAACCTTAAGTCAGCGGCTCCTACCTCCGATTGGTTGGAGGCGAATCCGGTTTGGCGTATGTTCGTAGGCAGGAGCGCCTCCATGATCCATCTGAAGATTGCAGAAGTCGCCGGAAAGCCCGTCATCCAGCTGGATGAATCGGATCTGGCGACGCTCGGCGTGGCGGTGGGCGACGTCGTGTCGGTCGGGCCCGTGGAGGCCACGCCGGTCGAACGCGGCAAGGCGTTTGTGGAGCGTTACATCAAGACGTTCGAAGCCCTCGCCAAATGACGTCTGAGCCTCGCTGGCTCGTGAAAGCCGACGTCATTGAACTGCATGACTATGTCCTGGCGCGCACCGGCGGCTCATCGGGCTTGCGCGATGAAGGTCTGCTGGAATCGGCCTTGTCCCGCCCCCTCAACCGCTGGAGTTATGAAGGCGTCGAGGACATTCGCGACCTCGCGGCGACCTATGGAATCGGCCTGGCCAAGAACCATCCCTTCATCGACGGCAACAAGCGCGCGGCCTTCCTCGGCGTGGGCCTGTTTCTGGAGTTGAACGGCTGGATGCTGACCGCGACCGACGACGACGCGGTCACGACCTTCTATGCCGTCGCGGCCAGCCAGATGGATGAAGACACGCTCACCGCCTGGGTCCGAACCAACAGCGCGGCGACCTGACGCGGCAATCGCTTGGCGTCGCGCCACTGAACGGCCTATATGCGGCACAAGTGTTTGAGCGGGCCGCGCATCGGCCCGAACGAGGAGACGGTTCGTGGGTACTTTCGGCATCTGGCACTGGGCCATCGTCGCGATCGTCGCCCTGCTGCTGTTCGGCGGGCGCGGCAAGCTGTCGGGCTTGATGGGCGACGCGGCCAAGGGCATCAAGGCCTTTCGTGACGGTCTGAAGGACACCGATTCGAACAAGTCGGACGACGAGCGCGCGGGCGCCCTGCCCCGCACCGACGCCGAAAAAGAAGATCTGAAATCCTGAGCCCCGCATTGACGTCGGAGACCTGACGCATGGGTGGCCTCGCCCCCGGTATCGGCGGCCTTGAAATCCTGGTGATCGGCATCGTGGCCCTGCTTGTGGTGGGGCCGAAGGATTTGCCGTTGCTGATGCGCAAGATCGGCAAGGTGATGGCGCGCGCCCGCGCCATGGCCAGTGAATTCCGTTCCAGCTTCGACGAAATGGCGCGCCAGTCCGAGCTGGACGAGCTGCGCAAGGAGGTTCAGGCGCTGCGCACCGGTCAGGGCATGGTCCCGCTGGGCGCCGAGGCCGACGCCGCCTTCCGGGAGATCCGCGACGATCTGAACCGTCCGCTGGACGCCGAGCCGGTGATGCTGGCCGCGCCGGACGAATGGCCCGACACGCCGCCGGTGATGGCGCCGCTTGACGCCGCGGCGGCCAAACCAAAGCGCGCCGCCAAGCCCAAGGGGACCGAGACGGCCAAGCCCAAGCCCAAGACGGCCAAGCCGAAGGCCGGGACGGCCGCCGCCGCCAAGCCGCGCGCGCCGCGCAAGACGGTGGTGAAGTCGTGACCCGGCTCGATGTCGACGAGGCGGAGATCGAGGCCTCGCGCGCGCCGCTGATGGATCACCTGATCGAGCTGCGCGGCCGGCTGGTGATCTGCGTCGTCGCCTTCGTCATCGCCTTCATCGCCTGCTTCTATTTCGCCGAGCCGCTGTACATCTTCCTGGTCAAGCCGTTCGCGACGGCGGCGGCCTTCCACGGATCGGTAGGACCGGGCGGCCATGTCTCGCCGCTGGATCTGATCCTGGGCACGGCGGGGCTCAAACCCCTGCCCGGCGTCGACGGCCAGACGGTCAATCTGATCTACACCGCCCCGCTGGAGTTCCTGTTCACCAAGATGAAGCTGGCGGGCTTCGGGGCCATCGTCCTGGCCTTCCCCGTGCTGGCCTGGCAGCTCTACCGGTTCGTGGCGCCCGGCCTGTACCGCAATGAAAAGGGCGCCTTCCTGCCCTTCCTGCTGGCGGCCCCGCTGCTGTTCACCCTCGGCGCGGCCCTGGTCTATTTCGTCATGCTGCCGTTCGTGATGTGGTTCTCGCTGAGCCAGCAGATCACCGGCGGCGGGGTTTCGGCCGCCCTGCTGCCCAAGGTGTCGGACTATCTGAATCTGGTGACCGCTCTGATTCTGGCCTTCGGCCTGTGTTTCCAGCTGCCCGTGGTGATGACCCTGCTGGGCCTGGCCGGCATCATCTCTTCAAAGGTCATGGCCGAGGGCCGGCGCTACGCCATCATGGCCGTGGTCGTGGTCGCCGCCGTCGTCACCCCGCCCGACCCGATCAGCCAGATCATGCTCGCCGTGCCGCTGGTGCTGCTCTACGAAATCTCGATCTGGTGCGTGCGGCTGATCGAACTGCGGCGCAGGAAGGCCGACGCGGCGGAAGACGCCGCCTGACCGCGGCGACGCGTTCGGACCGGTGTGTTACGGAGACGTCATGGAAGCCTCCTCCCTTTTCCTGATGCAGCCGACCTCCCGGCTCGCCTTGCTTCTGACCCGGCTGAGGCGAATGCCCGGCGCCCCATACTGGGCCGCCCTGGCGCTGGTGCTGATCTCGGTCGGGGTGCGGCTGCTGCTCTCGCCCTGGCTCGCCTCGCGCTACGGCTACGCCTGCTTCTATCCGGGCGTGATCCTGTCGGCCTACTGGCTGGGCGGACGGCCCGGTCTGATGGCCGCCGGGCTGTCGACCGTGATCGTCTATAATTTCATGGGACCCGCGCCCTTCTCGTTCCCGACCGACGGCCGGGCCATGGTGTCGCTCGGCTTCTTTCTCGTCTCGTCCCTGCTGCTGATTCATGTGCTGAGCACCATTCGGGCGCGGCTGAACGCCCTCACCACCAAACACGCCCAGGTCGAAGCCCTGGCCATGGGTCAGGCCGAACTGTTCCGCGACCACGCCCAGCGCACCACCGACCATTTGCAACTGATCTCGGCTATCCTGCAGCTGCGGGCGCGGGACGAGAGCGATCCCCTGACCGCGCGGGTGCTGACCAACGCCGCCTCGCGGACCCTGCTGATCTCGCGCACCCACCGGGCGTTCACCGGCGACGGCGAACAGCACATCCCGTTCGAGGCCTTTGCGCGCAAGCTGGTCGAGGCGGTATCGGCGCGCGGCGGCGTGCCGTCGGACCGGATCAGCATCAGCGGCGGCGCGGTGGAGGTCCCGCTGGAGCAGGCGACCTCGCTGGGGCTGGTGTTGCTGGAGTATCTGAACGTTCTGAAGGCCCAGCGCGCGACCGTGGCTTTGGCCGTCGCCCTGGCCGAGGACGGCGCCGAGCGGTCGCTGAGCCTGGCCGTGACCGAGGGCGAAGCGCCCGCGCCCGGCGACATCGCCCTGTTCGAGGCGATCACCGAACAACTGGGCGGGCGGCTGATGATCACCAGCGGCGCGACCGGCAGCGGGGTGCGCATCACCTTCCCGGCCGAGATGCGCCCGGCCGAGGCCTGGAAGCCGGTCGCCGTCAGCCTGCACTGACCGCCGGAACCGCCGGTGAGCGGGACCGTTTGCACCGGGTCCCATTCAGGAGCCCGCCATGACCATCCGTCCTCGACTGACCGCTGCCGCCTCGCTCGCCGCCGTCGCCTTCGCGGCGGCCGCCTGCACCCCGGCCAACACCGATCAGGCCGGCGCCGACACGACGGAGACGCGCACCGTAGTCGAAACCCGCGAGGTCCCGGCCGCTCCAGTGATCATCGAGCGCGAAGTACCCGTCCCGACCCCGCCGGTCGTCATCGAGACCGATCGCCGCGACGGCGATTCGACCACCGTCCGCGCGGGCCGAGACGGCATCGAGGTCGAGACCACGAACCGGTAGGCCGCGGCGCGCCATAACGAAAAAAAGCGCCGGACGATTGCCCGTCCGGCGCTTTTGACGGTCCACCCTCAGCGGCCGGTCAGCAGCTATAGTACATGTCGAACTCGACCGGGTGGGGGTGCAGTTGCAGCCGCATCACCTCTTCCATCTTCAGCTCGATATAGCTGTCGATGAAGTCGTCATCCATGACGCCGCCCTTCTTGAGGAAGGCGCGGTCCTTGTCGAGGCTGTCGAGCGCCTCTTTCAGGGAGCCGCAGACCTCCGGGATGGAGCCGCGCTCTTCGGGCGGCAGGTCGTACAGGTTCTTGTCGGCCGGGGCGCCCGGGTCGATGCGGTTCTCGATGCCGTCCAGGCCCGCCATCAGCAAGGCCACGAAGGTCAGATAGGGATTGCCCATCGGGTCGGGGAAGCGGGCTTCGATCCGCTTGGCCTTGGGCGAATTGACCCACGGAATCCGGATCGAGGCCGAGCGGTTGCGGGCCGAATAGGCCAGTTTCACCGGGGCTTCATAGCCGGGCACCAGCCGCTTGTAGGAGTTGGTGGTCGAGTTGGCGAAGGCGTTGATGGCCTTGGCGTGTTTGATGATGCCGCCGATGTACCACAGACAAAGGTCTGACAGGCCGGCGTATTTGTCGCCCGCGAACAGGGGCTTGCCGTCACGCCAGATCGACTGGTGAACATGCATGCCCGAGCCGTTGTCCCCGAAGGTCGGCTTGGCCATGAAGGTGGCCGACTTGCCGTAGGCCTCGGCGACGTTGTGGATGACGTATTTGTATAGCTGCAGCCGGTCGGCCATGGTCAGCAGGTCGCTGAATTTCAGACCCAGTTCGTGCTGGGCCGGCGCGACCTCGTGATGGTGTTTCTCGGGCTGCATGCCCAGGTCGCGCATGACGCCCAGCATTTCGCCGCGCAGGTCCTGGGCGCTGTCGACCGGATTGACCGGGAAATAGCCGCCCTTGGGCCCCGGCCGGTGGCCCCGGTTGCCTTCGGAATATTCGGCGCCGGTGTTGGCCGGCAGTTCGATGGAATCGTAGGTGTAGCCGGTGTCGTGGGGAGCGGTGGACCAGCGCACATCGTCGAAGATGAAGAACTCGGCTTCCGGGCCGAAGAAGACGGTGTCGCCCACGCCCGAGGACTGGACATAGGCCAGGGCCTTCTTGGCCATCGAACGGCTGTCGCGGTTGTAGGGCTCGCCCGTGTCGGGGTTCAGCACGTCGCAGAACAGGAACAGGGTCGTCTGCTGGTAGAAGGGATCGATCCAGAAGCCGTTCAGGTCCGGCTTGAGCAGCATGTCGCTTTCGTTGATCGCCTTCCAGCCGGCGATGGACGAGCCGTCGAACATCGTCCCTTCCTCGAGGAACTCCTCATCGACCAGGTCGATGTCGAAGGTGACGTGCTGCATCCGACCCTTGGTGTCGGTGAAACGGAGATCGACGTATCTGACGTCCTTCTCCTTGATCTCCTTGAGAATCTTGCCGGCGCTCATGTCTTGTGGATCCTGTCTGGGGGGGAGGAAGGAAAACGGTCGCGCCTTGCGGAACGGCCGGTCGGAAAAGAGCTATACGGCCTGGGCGCCGGTTTCGCCGGTGCGGATGCGGATGACGTCCAGGACGTCGGTGATGAAGATCTTGCCGTCGCCGATCTTGCCGGTGCGGGCCGCCGCCTGGATGGCGTCGACCACCGAGTTGACCATATCGTCGGGAACCACCACCTCGATCTTGATCTTGGGCAGGAAGTCGATGACGTATTCGGCGCCGCGGTAAAGTTCGGAATGGCCCTTCTGGCGACCATATCCCTTGGCCTCCAGCACGGTCATGCCCTGCACGCCCGCGTCCTGCAGCGCCTCTTTCACTTCATCCAGCTTGAAGGGCTTGATGACGGCTTCGATCTTTTTCATCGGCGATCCCAGGCGGGCCAAATCGTGCCGCGCGCTTGGACCGCGAAAGGACATTGCATTGCAGCATAACGCAAGCTTTTTTCGTCGGGAGTCGCCATCCGTGAACGGAGAGAAGGCGCGATGACCCGCCCCGCCCTGCCCGACTGGCGCGCGTCCCTGCCCTGGCCGGCGGAGGATGCGCACAAGCATGCGCGCGGACGGCTGGGCGTGGTCTCGGGCAAGGCCAGCCAGACGGGCGCGGCTCGGCTGGCGGCGCGCGCGGGCCTGCGGATCGGCGCGGGCGTGGTGCGCATCCTGTGTCCGCCGGACGCGGCGGCTGTGATCGCCCCGGCGATCGAGGCGATCATGCTGACCCCGTTCGGCTCGGACGAGGCCCTGGCCGAAGAAGCCGAGAACCTGGACGCGGTGGTCATCGGCCCCGCCGCCGGGATCAATGACGCCACCCAGGCCAATGTCCGCGCCCTGGCCGGGACCGGCGCGGCGCTGGTGGTCGACGCCGACGGCCTGACGGTGTTCGAGGGCTGGCCCGCCGATCTGTTCGAGGTGCTGGACCGCGACGACGTCCTGACTCCGCACGAGGGCGAGTTCCGCCGTCTGTTCCCCGGATTGCTGGAGCACGGACGCGAAGCCGCGGCGGCGGAGGCCGCGAAACGGGCGGGCGCGGTGGTGGTGCTGAAGGGGCCGGCGACGGTGGTCGCGGCTCCGGACGGGCGGATTTCAGTCAATGACAATGGCGTACCCTGGCTGGCCACGGCGGGCAGCGGCGATGTGCTGGCCGGGATGATCGCCGGGCTGATGGCGCAGCGGATGGACAGTTTTGACGCCGCTCGCGCCGCGGTGTGGATGCACGCCGAGGCGGCGCGGGGGTTCGGTCCCGGCCTGATCGCGGAGGACCTGCCCGAACGGCTCCCGGCGGTGCTGGCGGGGCTTTTCCTCCCCCGCGCAGCGGGGGAGGGGGACCAGCCGTAGGCTGGTGGAGGGGGCCAAAGCAACCTCCGCGCCTGGGGCCGCCCCCACCACCACGCTACGCGCGGTCCCCCTCCCCCATTCGCCGCGCTCCGGGGGAGGATAAGGTTCAATTCGTCATCGAAGCGGCCTATCTCCACGCGACGCCGCCGGAGCCTCCCCTTGCTGATCGTCCTGTCCCCGGCCAAGCGGCTGGATTTCACCGAAGCCGACCCCGCCCTGCCCGCCTCGGAGCGGCGGTTTCGCGAGGATACGGCGTCGCTGGCCCGCACGGCGCGCGGCCGGACGGTGGCGGAGCTGCGCCGGCTGATGAGCATTTCCGACAATCTGGCGCGGCTTAACCGCGAACGGTTCCAGGCCTTCGACGCCGACTCGACGGACGGGGTCCAGGCCGCCTTCGCCTTCGCCGGGGATGTCTATGAGGGGTTGAGGGCGCGCGATCTGGACGGCGCCGCGCTGGACTGGGCCCAGGACCGTCTGCGCATCCTGTCAGGGCTCTACGGCCTGCTGCGGCCGCTGGACCGGATCCAGCCCTACCGGCTGGAGATGGGGACGCGGCTCAAGACCCGGCGCGGGGCGAGCCTGTACGACTTCTGGGGCGACCGAATCTCGAAATGCCTGAACACCGACGCCGAGGGTCAGGCGGACCCCACCCTGATGAACCTGGCCAGCCAGGAATATTTCGGCGCCGTCGACGCCAAGGCCCTGAAACTGCCGGTGGTCACGCCGCATTTCCGCGAATCGAAGGACGGCGAGAGCCGGATCATCTCCTTCTTCGCCAAGAAGGCGCGCGGCGGCATGGCGCGCTTCGCCATCGACGAACGGATCGTGCGGGCCCAGGACCTGAAGGCTTTCGACCGCGACGGATATCGCTTTGACAAGTCGGCCTCGAGCGACACAGACTGGATATTCATCAGATCGGGAAATTAAACCGACTGTCGCCTTCGCAACCGCGAAAGGCTAGGCTGACGACACAGACTGACGGACGGACGAGACCCCATGTTCCAATGGCCCAAACGCGGTGACGGCGCCGAGACGGCGAGCGAGCCCTTCCGCGACATCGGCGATCTGAAGGGTCAGGTGGCGGTGATCTCGGGCTCGACCTCGGGCATCGGCCTGGCCTTCGCCCGCGCGATCGCGTCCCGCGGCGGCGATGTGGTGCTGAACGGCCTGGGCGATCCGTCCGAGATCGAACGCACCCGTTCGGAACTGGAGGCCAGCTGCGGCGTGCAGGTGCGCTATCACGCCGCCAATATGCTGCGCGGCGACGAGGTGGCCGACATGGTCGCCTACGGCAAGCACCAGCTGGGCCGGGTCGACATCCTGATCAACAACGCCGGCGTCCAGCATGTCGAGGCGGTGGAGAAATTCCCGGCCGACAAATGGGAACAGATCATCGCCGTCAACCTGTCCTCGACCTTCTACGCCACCCGCGCCGCCATCCCGATCATGAAGGCGCAGGGCCGCGGCCGGATCATCAACGTCGCCTCGGCGCATGGCCTGGTCGCCAGCCCGTTCAAGTCGGCCTATGTCGCGGCCAAGCACGGCGTCATCGGCTTCACCAAGACGGTGGCGCTGGAAGTCGCCCAGGACGGCATCACCTGCAACGCCCTGTGCCCCGGCTTCGTCGAGACCCCGATCGTGGAGAAACAGATCGCCGACCAGGCGCGGACGCGCGGGATGTCGAAAGAGGCGGTGCTGAAGGACGTGATCCTGGGCTCGCAGCCGACCAAGCGGTTCGTGACCACGGACGAGCTGACGGGGATGATGCTGTATCTGGTCTCGGACCTTGGGGCGTCGGCCAATGGGGCGAGCTTCTCGATCGATGGGGGATGGACGGCGCAGTAGGGCGTCAGACCGGTCGATCGGGTGATGCGTCTGTACCCTCCGCCAGCAGGGAACGCCTATAAAGGTACGCGTTGCCCGACGTCGATGATCGAGAGAATCGTCCTACGCTAGAGCATTGAGCAATGGCTTGGAGGGACGAGTGAAGCGATTAGCGTTGGTGGGGGGTTTGGCACTGCTTGGGGGTTGTCAAGGAAGCCCGCCGCCCCCGGCGTCAGATGTTGGCAAGTATCAGATCCAAGTATCAGATCGTTGTGACGGCTGAAGGCACCATGAGAATCAACACTGAAACTGGCCGGACCCACATGGCTGTCCCGAGCGATCAGATTCCGAATGGGCCATATGCGATCCTAAACGGCAAGCCATTGGTTTGGTACGAGGTTCACACCGAAGGAGCACTGTAGACCCTACCCCACAATCCCGCCGCCCGCTTCGGCCGGTCGTTGATCGCCTCGCCGAGGCCGGGCTCCGGTATCGGCGGCACCGCGCTCCCCACCGGCTTCTCACGGTCCACCTTCCTCAGCCGCCGGAACAAATTGGCCACCGCCTCGGGCAGGTCAAATCTCACGTCAGCGCATGGACCGACGTGTGGCCCACAGCCTCGCGGCGGGGTCGGATGACGATCTCCACATCGTGCTCCAGGGCGTTGAGGAAGCTCATCAGTTTTTCGACGGAGAAGAGGTCCAGGCGGTAGTTGGCGAGCGCCGACACCTTGGACTAGGGAGCGTGAACGCGTTGTCATCCCCGACGGAGCGAAGCGGAGATCGGGGACGGTTGAAGCGCCCCTTTCTCCGGTCTCCCGGACAGCCCTCTTGGGCTGAGCCGGGAGCAAGGCTGCCGCTGCACAGAAGGCAAACGCCTGCCCCTCGGGCATCGAGGCGACCCCGCCCGTCTCCCGGCTCAGCCCGAAGGGGGCTGTCCGGGAGAGGGCGGCGAGGGAGCGTCTCCCGTCCCCGATCTCCGCTTCGCTCCGTCGGGGATGACAAGGCGCACCGCCTACCCCACAAACCCCGCCGCCCGCCTGAGCCGGTCGTTGATCGCCTCGCCGAGACCGGTCACCGGAATGGGCGACACCGCGATCCCCGACGGCCGTTCGCGGTCCGCCTCGCGCAGCCGCCGGAACAGGTTGGCGGCCGCCTCGCGCAGGTCGCCGGAGGGGCTGAGGCTCCAGCGCAGTTCGCCGACGCCGGGGCCGAAGCCGAGCAGGATTTCGTCGGGCCGCGGCCCGGCCGCCTCGATGCGCACCGGCGCGTCGGGGGCGTAGTGCAGGGTCAGGCGACCGGGCGAGCGGTGGCCCTCCCCGTCCCGGTCCAGCGGACCGACCAGGGCCTCGATCTCCTCGCGGGTGACCGAGCCCGGGCGCAGCAGGGCGACGCGGCCGTCCAGAACCGAGACCACCGTGCTCTCCACCCCCACGGCGCAGTCGCCGCCGTCGATCTGCGCAGCGGCGAAGACTCCCGTCTCCTCGACCGCGTCGGCGAAGGTGGTGGGGCTGGGCCGGCCCGAGCGGTTGGCGGAGGGGGCGACGACCGGGCGTCCGAAGGCGGCGATCACCGCCCGCGCCCGCGCATGGCCGGGCACCCGGACGGCGACGCTGTCGAGGCCCGCGCGGGCGAGGTCGCAGACCCGGTCGCGGTCGCGCACCGGCGCCACCAGCGTCAGGGGGCCGGGCCAGAAGGCCTCGGCCAAGGTCCGGGCACGGGCGTCGAACACCGCGACGGCCTCGGCCTGGACGGCGTCGGCGACATGGGCGATCAGGGGGTTGAAGCGCGGCCGGCCCTTGGCCTCGAAAATGGCCGCCACGGCACGGGCGTTCCCGGCGTCGGCGGCGAGGCCATAGACGGTCTCGGTCGGCAGGAGCACCAGCCGACCGTCGGCCAGGGCCTGAACAGCGTCCGCGTCGGATCCGGCCCGGCTCACGGCCGTCGCGGGATCCATGGGATCATCCGGTGCAGGACGTTGTCCCGGTCGAGGAACTGGTGCTTTAGCGCGCCGAGGATGTGCAGGACGATCAGGGCGATCATCAACTTGCCCCCCAACTCGTGGGCCTCCATGACGGCGCCCGCCAGTTCGCGGTCCCGCGGCAAGGGTAGAAGTGGCCAGTCGAACAGGCCGAACCATTCGATCGGTCGTCCCGCCGCCGAGGACGCCGCCCAGCCGCCCAGAGGCAGGGCGATCAGCAGGATATAGAACAGGACGTGACTGGTCCGCGCCAGCAGCCTTTGCCAGCGCGGCATCTCCGGCGGCAAGGCTAAGGCCGGGTTGGCCATGCGCCAGCCCAGGCGCACCAGGGTCAGCACCAGTATGCTCAATCCCATCGACTTGTGGAGTTGCAGATACTCCCGCGACGAAGGCTGGCCTTCGGTCGCCTCATATATGGCGATCAGCATCAGCTGCGTCGCGACCAGGGCGGCGATCAACCAGTGCAGGATCAGCGAGACGGTGGAATAGCGGTTGCGCGGTTCAGCCATGACTTGCCCCATTCGAACAAGGTCAGCTTGACCCACCACGCAGGCTTCGCCAAGCCGTGTCTTGCCTGCCCCGGCGGCAAGGCGGCATGAACGCGGATCAGACCGACCACCGAGGCCAGACCCCCATGACCTACCGCGCGCCCGTCCGCGATCTCGCCTTCGCCCTCCAGGCCGTGGCCGGCATCGACCGGGTCGCGGCCACCGGCGCCTTTCCGGATTATGATTCCGACCTGATGGGCGCGGTGCTGGAGGCGGCGGCGCAGTTCTCCGAAGGCGTGCTGGCCCCGCTGAACCGGACCGGCGACCTGAAGGGTTCGCTCTACGCCAACGGCGCCGTCACCGCCGCGCCCGGTTTCGCCGACGCCTATCGCCAGTTCGCCGAGGGCGGCTGGACCGGCCTGTCGGCGCCGGCCCATGCGGGCGGGCAGCAACTGCCCAAGGCGCTGGAGCTGGCGGCCTATGAGACGGTGCACGCCGCCAACATGGCCTTCGGCCTGTGCCCCATGCTGTCGCTGGCCACGATCGAGGCGCTGGAGGGCCACGGGACCGACCGGCAGAAGGCCCTCTATTTGACCAAACTGGTCAGCGGCGAATGGACGGGGGCCATGGTCCTGACCGAGCCGCAGGCGGGCTCGGACCTCGGCGCCCTGACCGCCACCGCGACGCCGAACGGCGACGGGACATACAGCCTGTCGGGCCAGAAGATCTTCATCACCTGGGGCGACCACGACGCCACGGACAACATCATCCACATGGTGCTGGCCCGCCTGCCCGACGCACCGCCGGGACCCAAGGGGATCAGCCTGTTCCTGGCCTCGAAATTCCTCGTCAAGGACAACGGGACGCTGGGCGACCGCAACGGCTTCCGGCCCGTCGGGGTCGAGCACAAACTGGGAATCCACGCCTCCCCGACCTGTGTGATGAGCTACGAAGGCGCGACCGCCGAGCTGGTCGGCCAGCCCAATCAGGGCCTGGCCCATATGTTCGTGATGATGAACGCGGCCCGCCTCGCCGTCGGGGTCGAGGGCGTGGGCGTCGCCGAGCGGGCGTATCAGCACGCCCTGGCCTATGCGACCGAGCGGCGGCAGGGCCGGTCGGTCTGGACCGGTCAGGCCAACGCCCC
>CALSBO010000076.1:7500-13769 GCA_943373195.1 Brevundimonas vancanneytii | reverse complement strand
CCACCGCCGTGCTGCGAGCCGCCGCCTCCGCCCCCCTGCTGCGACGGCGGCGGCGATCTGAACGTCAACGTCAATGTGAACGTGAACGCCAATGCGAACGCAAACGCCGGCGCGCGGGCGGGGATCAACGCCCGCGCCGGCAGCTTCTCCAGCGGCGGCCGTGGTGGCGGTTCGGCCTATGTGACCGTGGACCAGCCTTACCCGACCACGATCAACGGCCTGATGGTCGAAGGCGCGCGCGTGCGCCAGGTCATCCGCGTGCCCTATGAGGCGCGGCGGCGGTGGGAGAAGCGGGTCGTGATGCGCGCCTTCTGCATCGACGACCGCAATGTGCCGCATCCGGCGTCGCAGGTGCGCCCGGACCGGGACGTGGACGGCGACTATGAAGGCGAGCTGTACCGCTGTCTGGCGGGGACCTGGCTACAGATCACCTGGGCGGAATATTCGGGCGACATCGACTTCGGCCGTGGCCAGACGATGGACTGCCGCAAGGGCGAGGCCCTGTGGCACGGCCGCGACGGACAGATCGAGTGCCGGCCCCAGCGGACCGAACGCGAATGCAACGAACGCTCGCTGCTGCGCCGCTACGGCGCGGGGGTGAAGATCCTGATCTGGGTCCGCGAGGAAACCTACACCGAATACCGCGAGGAAGTGGTCGAACAGGCCGGCTATGCGGTGCAGGGCGCGACGATCACATTGGACGGCGGCGTGGGCGGCCGGGTTTTCTGACAACCGGGTGAACACCGGCGTTCAGCCGCGGGTCAGCCGCGACGGCGCACAGTGCGAAGGTCGACTCCGTCGACTCCTGAGAAGCAAACTGGCCCCGATCCGCAAGGACCGGGGCCTTTTTTCGCCTATTGGGCGGCGGGGGCGGCCGAGGATGTCACCGTCGCGCGCCAGGCGGTGTCGGCCTTCAGATAGGCCTGGGCCGCGCGCTGGATGTCCGCCGGGGTCACCGCCTCCAGATCGGAGATCGCGGTGCGGATCGCCTCGAGCTCGGACGGCCGGTCATGGACGCCCGCCAGATTGCCGAGCCACCAGCCGTTGGTGGCCTGGGCGCGCCGGGTGGCCTCGACCGACGACAGTCGGGCCCGGTTCAACTCGTCCTCGGTGATCGGGGCGTCGCGCAGACTGGCCGCGATCGTATCGACGGTCTCGAAGAAGCCGGCCAAGGCCTCGGGCGGGGTCTCGATCTGGGTGAAGATGTAGCCGTAGCCCGGGAACACGTTCGAAGAGGTCGAGGACGCGCCCGGCGAATAGGCCACGCCCTGCTTTTCGCGCAGCTCATCGGTGACACGAAGCTGCAGCACGCGGGCCAGCATGTTGACGGTGCGGGCCTCGGTGCGGTCCTCGATCGAATCGACCGTGGGCCAGGCGACATAGCCGAGGGCCTGGGTGGGCAGGCCGTTGTGCTGCAGTCGGACGGGCTCGGCGGTCGGGGCCGGGAAGGCCCGGCGCAGGGCGGCGGCCGACGGCGCCGGGGCCGCCGACCGCGCCGGCAGGGCGCCGAAGGTGGCCGAAACCGCCGCTATGGCGTCCTCGACCGTCACGTCGCCGACCACGATGACCTCGAGCGGCCCTTGGGCGATCGACTCGCTCACCAGCGCGCGCAGATCGGACAGCTCGGCGGCGGCGATTTCTTCACGGGTCGGCAGACCGAACCGCTTGTCGCCGCTGGAGAGCAGGCTCGCGGCCTGCAGGGCGAAGGCGCCGCCGGGGGTTGCCGCCAGCTGGTCCAGCTGCTGGGGCATGCTGCCCTTCAGCTGGACGAACGGCTCGGGGCGCCAGCCGGCGTCCGTCAGATAGGCGGCGAGAAGCTGCATCTGCAGGACGAAATCCTCGGGCCGCGTCGTGCCGCTGAACTGATAGGCGTCGCTGCCGACGCCGAAGCTCGATCCGACCACATCGGCGGCCAGGACCTGTTCCAGCTGGGAGCGAGTCAGACGGCCGAGACCGCCCTCGCTGAGCGTTCCGGCGGCGAACATCGGCGTGGGGCGGTCGCCCGGAACCGACAGCTGGCCCTGACCCGCGCGGACGGAGACGAGGATCTGCTCATCGGTGAAGGCCGTCGGCTTGACGGTCAGGCGCACGCCGTTCGGGAAGGTCACCAGGGTGGCGCCGATATCCGTGATCTCGGTTCGGCCGTCGGGCTGGGTCGCGGTTCCGAAGTCCGTATAGGGCCAGTCCATCGCCGCCGCGGCCACCGGGGCGGCGACGGCCACCTGACGCGACGCTTCAAGCGCGGCCGTGATCGCCGCCTCGCCGCCTTCGATCGGCGCGGGAGTGGTGACGAAGGCCAGCGGACCGTTGCCCGCGAAGGCGTCGCGCGCGGCGGCGTTGACCGCCTCGACCGTCACGCCGGCGACGGCGCTTTCGAACAGGGCCAGATTGGTGGCGGGCGAGCTGAAGACGTCATTCTCGTTGGCCGCGCCCAGAAGCGCGCCGGCGAGGGCGGGTGTCTGCCGGGTCGCCGCGCTGGCGGCCGCGGCCTGCAGGAAGGTGCGGATCTCGGTGATCTCGCGGTCGAGCTCGGCCTGGCCGACGCCGTACTGGACCAGACGACGCTGCTCCTGTTCGACGGTCTCCAGCGCGCGTTTCCACTCACCGGGGTTGTAGGCCACCGACAGGGTGGTGGCGTCGAGCGATTCGAACATGGACTGATCGCCGGCGCCGGCGCCGAGGAACGGCGGGTTTTCGGCCCGGGACAGATCGCTCAGGCGGCGATTGAGCACGGCGAAGCCCAGGTTGCGAATCGAGTCCTCGCGGCGTTCGGCCACCGTGTCGGGCGCGCGCTCGGCGGTTCGGGTCCAGAAGATCTGGGCGGTCGACTGGGCCCCCGGCTCCAGGTGGATATGGGTCTCGGCCTGACGGACCTGGGCCTGCCCCAGGTCAGGATCGGCGCCGTTGGGCGCGGGGTTGGTCCAGGTCTCGAAGGCCGCGCGGATCTGGCCCTCCATCTTGTCGACGTCGAAATCGCCGACGGCGATCAGCGTGGTGCGTTCGGGACGGTAGTAGTCGCGATAGAAGTCGACGAACCGCTCGCGCGGCGCCGTGCGGATGATGTCCAGGTCGCCGATCGGCAGCCGGTCCGCCAGACGCTGGCCGCGCGCGAGGAATTCGAACATGGCCTTGGCGGAGCGCAGTCCGGGCGTATTGCGGGTGCGTTCCTCGCCGACGATGACGCCGCGTTCCCGATCCACGGAGTCGGCGGCCATCAGCAGTTCGCTGGCCGTTTCACGCAGCACGAAGAGGCTGGCCTCGACCACCTCGTCGGATGTGTTCGGCAGGTTGAGCGTATAGGCGGTCTGGTCGAAGCTGGTGAAGGCGTTGGTGTCGCCGCCGAACGACAGGCCCAGTCGCTCCAGGCGACGGGTCATCTCCCCCTCGGGAATGTTGTTCGAGCCGTTGAAGGCCATATGCTCCAGGAAGTGGGCCAGGCCCCTCTGGTCTTCGCGCTCCGACAATGAGCCGGCGTCGACGCGCATGCGCAGGGCCGCCTGGTTCGGCGGCGTCGCGTTTCTGAGGATGGCGTATTTCATCCCGTTGGGCAGGACGCCGAAGCGGACGTTCGCGTCCGCCGGAATGTCGCTGGTCGCCTGAGCCCAGGGGTCGGTGGGCTGGACCTGGGCGAGGGCCGGAGCGGCGGCGGTCAGGGCGGCGACGGAGGCCGCGGCGAGCAGGAACAGGCGAGCGGTGCGCATTCTCGGTCTCTTTCCGAAAGGCGAAGGCGTCCCGATCGGGGGCCGCGCCGGACAACAGGAAGGACCGCAATACACGCATCGCCGACGCCCCGCGCAACCCTTCGGCGACGGAACGGGCCGGCTCAAGTTACGGAATGTTAATTTCCGGGGCGCGAGACGTAGAAACTGGCGGAATTGCCGACCGCGTTGGCCCCGGTGATGACCGACCGGTTGGAGCCCGCGACCGTGGTGTTGGCGACCGCCGACACACGGCCCTCGTTGGTCTGGGTGTTGGCGGCTTCCAGATAGCCCTCGCACTCCGAACAGGCATAGCCGGCGACGCTGTTGCCGACCGCGTCGGCGCCGACCGCGACATCGTAGCCGTTGGTTCCGGAGAAGGTAGCCGTCACATCCACCCCGCCGGTGTTGAACTGGGTGTTGTCGATCTCGGCATAGTTGTCGTTGTTGCCGACCGACACCTCATTGGCGGCGCCGCGGGCCTGGGCCTGGGCCCGGCCGTAGTCATAGGCGGTGGTCAGGGCGGAGGCGCGCACGAAGCTGGAGTTGCGCTGGTCCGAGGCGGTCACGACAGAGCCGCCGACATTGTTCAGCACCGCCTGATTGGCCCCGGCGCGGGCGCGGGCGGCCAGGTCCCAGGCGTTGGCGGCGTTGGCGCTGGCCTCGGCCTCGACGAAACTGCCGATCGAACGCTGGACGAGGTTGAGGTCCTGGCCCGAGGTCTGGTGGCTGTTGACGGCGATGGTGTTGACCATGGCCTCGCTGAGCACCGCGCCCTCGGCCGGAACGTACTGGCTCTGGATGCGCGCGAACGAACGGACGACGGCGGACGACATCTGGTCGATGGTTCCGCTGACGAACGAGGTTTCGCCGTACAGGGCCACGGTGTTGGAAACGGCCGAGGCGGCGATGTAGGCGCCGCCGTGCAGGCGGGCGTTGCTGTCGCCGACCTCTGTGGTGGCGCTGATCAGGCCGTCGCCGGTGGTCTGGTTGGCGTCCAGCGTCAGGGTGGCGTCATAGGCGCTGACGGCCAGGTAGTTGCCGCCCGCCTGGGTCGTGGCGTTGACAATGCCATAGGTGTCGCCGCCCAGGGTGATGTCGGTGCGCGCCACCGCGTCGCCCTGCATGGTCTGGTCGGACTGGACGGTGATCGAACCGTTCTGGACCGCGCCCGAGGCGCTGTTGCCCGTGGCCGAGGTGTTGACGGTCATCTGATCCTGCGAATCGACGACGTTCAGCGTCTGGCCGGCGAAGACGTCGCCCGGTTGCAGTTGCTGGTTCAGGACGATCGTACCGTCCTGGGCCGCGGCCTCAGTAGCGGCTGCGGCGCACAGCACCGTCGCGGCGATCGTGCCAGCGAGACGGATCCGCGCGGGTTTCGCCATTGTTCGTTCCAGTGTTGGGGTAGGCGGGATAGTAGCCGCCGGTCGGGCCGACCGTGCCGCCCAGGGGGTCGGGACCGGCGTTGAGGCAGATCTCGGGTCCGGGCGCGCCGTAGAGGTTGGCCATGAATTCGACCGTCGCCCGTTCGATCAGGGCGCGTACGGCCAGCTGAACCGGCTCCAGCCCGCCCTCGCCGGCCGAGATGTCGAAGACATTGCCGTTGAGGAAGTCGAACACCCCGGCCGAGATTTCACGGCCGACGATCTGCTTCTGGTAGGAGACGACATCGACGACCTCGAGCGTGGTGGTCTGAACCAGCCGCAGGTCGATCGCGATGTTCATCACATAGACCTTGCTGGCGAGGGCGCCCGACAGAGGCGTGTCGCTCGCCGCCTGACCAGCGGCCAGATCGTAGCCGGCCGAACGGATGTTGTAGTTCACCTCGGTGATGCCCCCGATGACGTAGAAGTCCGTGCCGGGCACCGAGCCCGCCAGGATGCGGCGGTACTGGACGTCGTCCGCGCCGCCGGGGCCGTCGTCGCCGATCAGGCGATTGTTGGCGTAGCGCAGCTCCATCTCGGAGACGGAGGTGTCATAGCGTTCGACCATGCGAGCGCCGGATTTGGCGAATGCGGTCATGGCCATCAGCGAGGCGCCGCCGGTGACCTGGCGGCCGCCGTCGGCCGAGACCGTTCCGGTATAGTCGCTGACCCTGCCGACCGCGATCCGCGGCGAGGGCAGGTTATATCGCCGGGCGTAGTCGGCCATGCAGTACAGGGCGGCGGAGTAGGGGGTCGGGTTGGCCGTCACCGGCGCGTTGCCGATCGGCACGGCATAAAGGCCATCCGGCCCGGCCGAGGCGTTGAAACAGCCGCTGAGCAACGCCGCCGTGGCGCAGGCGACAACAGCCGTTCTCACACGCCGCGAGGTGGGGCCTGCGATCATGGGAACCTCAGAGTGCCGTTCAGGCTGGTTCCGGCGGTGACATCGCCGTTGTTGACCTGCCTTGAGTTGACGATGACCGTGTTGCGGTTGCCCTGAACCACCACGTTCAGGCTGTTGCCGATGGCGGTCGAGCCGCCGATGGCCGAACCCCCGGAACCGCCCGCGCCGGTGAAGCTGGCCGACACCCCGCCCGTGGCGCTGGAATAGGTGCTGGCCCCTGCCTGAATGATGCCGTCGACGATC
>CALSBO010000076.1:0-2500 GCA_943373195.1 Brevundimonas vancanneytii | reverse complement strand
GCGTACCTTTTGTATAATGGGTCAGCGACTTCATGTGTCGAGCAAGCTTAAGCCGTTAGGTGTAGGCGCAGCGAAAGCGAGTCTGAATAGGGCGCTAAGTTCGACGTATGACGACCCGAAACTAGGTGATCTATCCATGAGCAGGATGAAGGTTGGGTAACACCAACTGGAGGTCCGAACCCGTGAATGTTGAAAAATTCTGGGATGACTTGTGGATAGGGGTGAAAGGCCAATCAAACCTAGACATAGCTGGTTCTCCGCGAAATCTATTTAGGTAGAGCGTCCGACGAATTCCTTGGGGGGTAGAGCACTGGATGGTTGCGGGCTGCGCGAGCGGTACCAATACTAACCAAACTCCGAATACCCAAGAGAACTATCGGGCAGACACACGGCGGGTGCTAACGTCCGTCGTGAAAAGGGAAACAACCCTAACCATCATCTAAGGCCCCCAAGTACTGGCTAAGTGGGAAACGATGTGGGATTGCTTTGACAATCAGGAGGTTGGCTTAGAAGCAGCCATCCTTTAAAGAAAGCGTAACAGCTCACTGATCAAGCGATCCTGCGCGGAAAATGTAACGGGGCTCAAGCCAGTCGCCGAAGATATGGGTGTGCACTTATGTGCATGCGGTAGCGGAGCGTTCCGTAAGCCGTTGAAGGTCAGGCGTGAGCCTGGCTGGAGGTATCGGAAGTGAGAATGCTGACATGAGTAACGATAAACAGTGTGAGAAACACTGTCGCCGAAAGACCAAGGGTTCCTGCGTAAAGCTAATCTGCGCAGGGTTAGTCGGCCCCTAAGGCGAGGCTGAAAAGCGTAGTCGATGGGAAGCAGGTAAATATTCCTGCACCAGCTGGAAGTGACGGATGGCGTAAGTTGTCGGGGCTTATTGGATTGTCCCGGCAGCGAAGTTGTCCCTGGAAATAACTCCAGCAGAGACCGTACCCGAAACCGACACAGGTGGTCAGGTAGAGCATACCAAGGCGCTTGAGAGAACTGTGCTGAAGGAACTCGGCAAATTGCACGCGTAACTTCGGAATAAGCGTGACTCACCTAGCGCAAGCTAGACTGAGTGGCACAAGCCAGGGGGTAGCGACTGTTTAGCAAAAACACAGGGCTCTGCGAAGCAGCAATGCGACGTATAGGGTCTGACGCCTGCCCGGTGCCTGAAGGTTAAAGGGAGTTGTGAAAGCGACGAACTGAAGCCCAGGTAAACGGCGGCCGTAACTATAACGGTCCTAAGGTAGCGAAATTCCTTGTCGGGTAAGTTCCGACCTGCACGAATGGCGTAACGACTTCCCCACTGTCTCCAGCATAGGCTCAGCGAAATTGAATTCCCCGTGAAGATGCGGGGTTCCCGCGGTCAGACGGAAAGACCCTATGAACCTTTACTATAGCTTCGCCTTGGCGTTAGCGACCGTATGTGTAGGATAGGTGGGAGACTATGAAACCGGGGCGCCAGCTCTGGTGGAGTCATCCTTGAAATACCACCCTTACTGTCGTTGACGTCTAACCGAGGGCCGTTATCCGGTCCCGGGACATGGCGTGGTGGGTAGTTTGACTGGGGCGGTCGCCTCCCAAAGTGTAACGGAGGCGCGCGATGGTGAGCTCAGAGCGGTCGGAAATCGCTCGTCGAGTGCAATGGCATAAGCTCGCCTGACTGCGAGACTGACAAGTCGAGCAGAGACGAAAGTCGGCCATAGTGATCCGGTGGTCCCGAGTGGAAGGGCCATCGCTCAACGGATAAAAGGTACTCTAGGGATAACAGGCTGATTTTGCCCAAGAGTCCATATCGACGGCAAAGTTTGGCACCTCGATGTCGGCTCATCACATCCTGGGGCTGGAGCAGGTCCCAAGGGTATGGCTGTTCGCCATTTAAAGTGGTACGTGAGCTGGGTTCAGAACGTCGTGAGACAGTTTGGTCCCTATCTGCCGTGGGTGTTCGAAGCTTGAGAGGATCTGTCCCTAGTACGAGAGGACCGGGATGGACATACCTCTGGTGGACCTGTCATGACGCCAGTTGTGCAGCAGGGTAGCTATGTATGGAATAGATAACCGCTGAAAGCATCTAAGCGGGAAACTAACCTCAAAACAAGGCTTCGCTGAGGATCGTGGAAGACTACCACGTTGATAGGCCAGGTGTGGAAGTGGGGCGACCCATGAAGCTTACTGGTACTAATAATCCGATCGGCTTGATCGTTTCTCAGCAAAACTCATTCGATTTTTACTTGGCTTAACGCCAAGACTGACAATGTCTTCTCACAATCGTCTATCCGCCTGGTTGACCTGGTGGCTATGTCGGAGGTTCCCCACCCGATCCCATTCCGAACTCGGTCGTTAAGGCCTCCAGAGCCGATGGTACTTCGTCTCAAGGCGCGGGAGAGTAGGTCGCCGCCGGGTCTACCAGACGGATAGAAGATTGACTTTATGCTTGCCCTATCGGCCTTCGGCCTACTTGAGGGCGGGCGTTCTCGAACGGCTCTTCCCTTACACTACCGTTTGCCG
>CALSBO010000075.1:0-13880 GCA_943373195.1 Brevundimonas vancanneytii | reverse complement strand
GAAATCCGCCCGCGCCGGGCCGCGGATGGCGCTGCCGGTGTCCAGCGCCACGACCAGGCCCTGATAGTTGGCCCGCGCGCCCGTCAGGTTTCCGCCGTCGGCCGAAATCCAGACCAGATCGCCGTAACGCCAGTGGGCCGGATCGACGGCGATGGACCGGCGGGCGGTCAGGGGGATGCCCGCCGCCCCGGCCGGATGGCCGCCGTCGTCGGGGTCGAGCCGGAAGAAGATGTAGCGGGGGTTCAGGGCCATGACCGCCCGCGCCCCTGGCCCCCGGTGCGCCGCCAGCCAGGCGCGGATGGCCTCGCCCGAGGTCCTGTCGGCCGGCAGCAGTCCCTGTTCCGCCATCGGCCGGGCGATGCCGGTGAAGGGCCGGCCGTTGTCGGCGGCATAGGCGGCGCGCGCCGTCGACCCATCCTCGAAGGTCAGATAGCCCGAGCCCTGGATTTGCAGAAAGAACAGGTCCTCGGCCCGCATCCAGGCCAAGGCCTCGGCTTCCAGCTCGTCGCGGGGGGCGGCCTCGATATCGCTGCGCACCGCCATGACGTCGCCGCGCGCCCAGTACGGAGGCCGTGGCAGGACGGGCATGTCGAACTCGGCGTCGGGCGTGCGTCGCGCGGCGTACTCCGGCGCGAAATAGGCGGTCATCAGGCCCGGACGGCCGTCCGGCGTCTCCGCCGCCACGACGGTGAACCCGCTCTCGAGGAAGGCGCGCGCCGCCGAGGGCGTCACCGGCTTCGAGGTCTGTTTGATGTGCATCGCCCGGTCACACTGGGTCCGGGAGGCGGCATCGCGAGCGACCCGGCAGCCGTCGGCCCAGGCCTCGAAAGCGGCCAGATGGTCCTCGTCGTTCCAGCCGGGCAGGGTCGTCGGGCTGACTCCGACGGACGGGGTCGAGGGAAGGGGCGGTGCCGGCGTCGAAGGACCGGGCTCGGAGGGGCTGGGCGTCGGCGTCTCGACCGGCGCCGTGGCGCAGGCGGCGAGCGTCACGGTCAGCGCGAGGCAGACGGCCACGGCCCGCAGGCCCGGCCGACGGCGGGCCCCGCCGGTCATCAGGCGGCGGCGGGTTCGGTGCGGGCGAGGACCCAGTTGGGGTCGCTGGCGCCGAGGGTGCGCTCGAACGTCCACAGTTCGGCCACGCGGCGTTCCTCGACCTGTTCCTCGCCCTCGCCGGCGGGTTTGACGCGGTTGCGCAGTTCGGCCAGGAAACGGACCTTGGCCGTGGCGCGGTTCTCCTCGGCCGAGGCCTGCTCCAGATCGGCGCGGGCGGGATGGAGGAATTCGGCGACCTCGGTCTCGCCGCGGGTCTCGCGCGCGGCGATGCCGGCCTCGAACGAGGCCATCACGGTCGGGGTCAGGAGGGGTTTCAGCGTCTCGCGGTCACCGGCGGCATAGGCGCGGACGATGGTCTCATGCGCCTGGCGCGCGCCCTCGAGGAAGCGGAAGGGGTCGAAGGCCGGGTCGCGCGCCTTCAAACCGGCGATCGAGGCCAGGGTCACCGCATCCAGCACACTGGGTCGGCTGGCCGTCGGCTCCGGGGCGGCCGCGCCCGGCGTCGGGGCGGGTTTGGCGCGGGCGTCCTCTTCCGGCTGGCGCCCGACCTTCTTGCCCAGCACATTATAGAGCTGGAACAGCACCACGGCGGCGATGACGGCGAAGATGACGATCTGGATCTGAACCGGCGGCACTGGCAAACCTTGACTGGCGGCCGGGGGAGGTCCGGACGCGACGACAGACGATTAGGGGCTGATATGGGGACGCGCAACCGGAACCGCCCGTGGCCCTGGGTGTGGCCTATCGCCCTTCGGGCTACTTGAGGCCCAACGGTCCCGGGCGAGCATCGTTGCCGCACCCCGCGCTCCGTGCTAGTCGCCCCGCCTTCCCGGCGCCGCAATCGGACGCCGCCCACACCATTTCAGACAGACCCGACCGATGACCGACGCCGCGCCTCCTTCCGACGCCAACACCGCCGCGCCCGCCGACGGCGCCCCCCAGGGACCGCAGGGTCCCGGCTTCCGCATCGTCGCCCAGTACGTCAAGGACCTGTCCTTCGAGAACCCGAAAGCGCCCGACAGCCTGCGCGTCGACGGCAAGCCGGCCATCGACATGGGCGTCGAGATGAACGCCCAGGGCCGCCCCGACGGCCTGTTCGAGGTCGACCTGCGCCTGACCATCAAGGCCGCCACCGACATGCCGGTGTTCAATGTCGAGCTGCTGTACGGCGGCCTGTTCGCCCTGCATGGCGTGCCCGAGCAGGACATCGAGCCGCTGCTGCTGATCGAATGCCCGCGCTATCTGTTCCCGTTCGCCCGCGAGATCATCGCCCGCGCCACCTCGGACGGCGGCTTCTATCCGCCCTTCATGCTCGACCCCATCGACTTCGCCGGCATCTATGTCGCCCGCCAGCAATCGATCGCGCGGGGCCCGGCGGAAGCGGGACAGGCGTAGGGATTAGGGATTAGGGATTGGGGATCAGGCTGGGTCAGGGGGGTGAGGGCGCTTCCCTCATCCCAAATCCCTCGCTTCGACCCCATACCCCGCCCACAGCGACCGGTCCTTCAGGTTCGCCCGCAGGAAGGCCAGATGCGCCGCCTGTTCCGCATCCGTGATGCGAACCGGCAGGGGCCGCGGCCGGGGCGGATAGCCTGCCGCCGCCTGGGCCGCCGCCGCCGCGGTCACGGTGCGTGAGGCCGACAGGTCCAGCCGGCGTTCCTTGCCGCCCTTGAGCTCCAGATAGACCTCGGCCAGCAGCCGGGCGTCGATCAGGGCGCCGTGCAGGGTGCGCTCGACCAGGGACACCTTGAACCGCTTGCACAGGGCGTCGAGCGAATTGGCCATGCCGGGGAACCGGGTCTGGGCCAGTTTCAACGTGTCGATCCAGCGGTCCTCGGCAAACAGGGCCCGGCCGCAGCGGCCGAACTCGTGGTCGATGAAACCGCGATCGAATTGGGCGTTGTGGGCGATGATCGGGGCGTCGCCGATGAAGTCGCACAGGTCGATGACGATCTCGGCGAATTTCGGCGCGTCCTTCACCTTGTCGTCGGTGATGCCGTGCACCCGGATGGCGTCGGCCGGGATCGAGCGCTCGGGATGGATCAGCCGGTGAAAGGTGCGGCCCGTGGGCAGCAGGTCCTCGATCTCGATACAGCCGACCTCGATCATCCGGTCCCCCGTGCGGGGGTCAAAGCCGGTGGTTTCGGTGTCGAGAACGATTTCGCGGGACATGGACCCTTATTGGGACCGTTCGCCGCCGCGCGGAAGACCGCGTCCGGGCGGCGTCCACCCTTCGGCCAGAACCATCCCCACGATTTCGTCGACCCGGACCCGGGCCGCCTCAAGCCCCACGCCGGTGTCGATGACGAAGTCGGCGCGGCGGCGCTTCTCCGCATCAGGCATCTGGCGCGCAAGAATGGCCTCGAACCGCTCGGGGGTCATGCCGGACCTCGCCAGGACCCGCGCCGCCTGCACCGCCGCCGGGGCGGTGACCACGACGACCGCATCCACCGCCGCCTCGCCGCCGGTCTCGAACAGCAGGGGAATGTCCAGCACCGCCAGTTTGGCGCCCCGCGCCTCCGCCGCCGCCAGATCCTCCAGCCGGCCCTTCAGCACCAGAGGATGGACGATGGCCTCCAGCCGGCGGAAGGCCGCGCCGTCGTCGCCCAGGGCTTTCGCCAGCCGGGTCCGATCGATCGCCCCGTCCGCGACCACGCCCGGAAAGGCCGCGCCCACCGGCCCGACCGCGGCGCCGCCCTTGGCATAGAGGCTGTGTACGGCGTCATCGGCGTTCCAGACCAGGGCGCCGGCCTGGGCGAACATGGCCGCGGTCGTCGACTTGCCCATGCCGATGGAGCCGGTCAGGCCAAGCATGATCATGGCCGCTCTCCCAGGGCGGCCAGCGCCGGCGTCCGGACGTCGATGTCGGGCGGTTCCTGACCGAAAATCGCACGGAATGAGGGCCGCGCCTGGCCGACCAGCATCGCCAGGCCGTCCACGGTCGCCAGTCCCCGCCCCCGGCCCCCGGCGAGGAAGGGCGTGGCCAGCGGTCGATAGGTCATGTCCATCAGAACGGCCGTGTCGCGCAAACGGGACAGGTCGATTCCGGGTCCCACGCTGAGCGCATTGACCACCAGCACGGCCTCGTCCAGCGCGTCGGCTTCGACCACCGCTGCGCCGAGGTCGGCCGCCAGCGCCTCGGCCCGCGTGCGGGTCCGGTTCAGCACGCCGACCTCTGCACCCTCCGCCGCGAGGGCCGCGACCGCCGCCCGCGCCGCCCCTCCGGCCCCCAGCACGACCACCGGCCGGCCGCGCACATCCAGATTCGGCGCCTGTTCGGCCAGGCCGGCCATCAGGCCCCGGCCGTCGGTGCTGTCTGCCCGGACCTGGCCGTTGTCGAACACCAGCAGATTGGCCGAGCCGCAGGCGCGGGCCGTCGGGGCGACCTCATCAGCCAGCGCCAGCGCCTGTTCCTTGAACGGGGCGGTGACATTGAGCCCCCGCAACCGCCCGGCGCGTACGTCGGCGACGAGGGCGGCGAACTCCGCCGCATCGGCCGGTCCGAAGGCGCGATAGTCGGCGTCGAGCCCCGCCGCCGCGATCCAGGCGGCGTGGATCAGCGGGCTCAGCGAATGGGCGATCGGCTGCCCGGCGACGCCCGCCAGCATTGTCATGACTTCAGCACCCCGGCCCGTCGCAGCTCGGCCAGAACCGGCCACAGCGGCAGACCCAGAACGGTGAAATAGTCGCCCTCCACCGCCTCGAACAGCTGGGAACCCATGCCTTCCAGCCGGTAGGATCCGACGCAGGCCAACAGCCCTTCGCCTTCAGCCGCGAGATAGGCGTCAAGGAAGGCGTCCGAGAAGTCGCGCACGCGCATCGTCGCCGTATCCACGTCCGACCAGACGATCTGGCCGTTGCGGGCCAGGGCCGCGCCGGAATGCAGCTGATGAGGCTTGCCGCGCATGGCCAGGAGCCGCGTCCGCGCCGCGTCGAGCGAACCGGCCTTCGACACAAGACTGCCGTCGAAGGCCAGGGTCTGGTCCGCCCCCAGCACCCAGGCGTCGGCGTCGTGCCGCGACACCGCCAACGCCTTGACCCGCGCCAGCTCGACCGCCAGTCCGGCGGCGTCCGCCGGGTCGTGCGCCGCCTTGACCGAATCCTCGTCGACATCGGCGACCTGCACCGAGAAGGGCACGCCGGCGTCCTCGAGCATCGCCCGGCGTGCGGCGCTCTTCGAGGCCAGGATCAGGCGTTCGGACGGCGCGGTCACCAGGAGGCTCCCAGCCGCCGGGTGCGACGGTCGTTCAGCAGGTTGATGATCGCCGCCGCCGTCTCCTCGACCGAACGGCGGGTCACGTCGATCACCGGCCAGCCCCGCCGTTCAAAGGCGCGCCGGGCCCTGACCGTCTCCTCGCGCACCGCGTCGTGATCGACATAGGCGCTGGCCCGGTTGGCGTTCAGCCCGTCCAGCCGGTTCTTGCGGATCTGCACCAGCCGGTCGGGCGAGACGGTCAGCCCGACCACCAGGGGGTTCTTCAGCGCGACGAGGCGCTCGCCATCCTCCTGGCCCGGCACCAGCGGCACATTGGCGGCGCGGATGCCGCGGTGCGCCAGATAGATGCAGGTCGGGGTCTTGGAGGTCCGGCTGACCCCGCACAGGACCACATCGGCGGTCTCCAGCTGCGGCGCCGTGCCCTGGCCGTCGTCATGGGCCATGGCGTAGTCGAGGGCGGCGATGCGGTTGAAATACTCCGTATCCAAGGCGTGCTGGGCCCCGACCCGCGTCGACAGGGCCGCGCCGAGATAACGCGACAGGGCCCCGACCAGCGGGTCCAGAGCCGCGATCTGGGGCATGTCCAGCTTGCGGCAGCCCTGCTCCAGCTGTTCGCGCAATTGGCGGTCGACCAGGGTGTGCAGCACCACGCCGGGCGAGGCGCCGACCTCCTCCAGCACCCGCTCCATCTGTTTGCCGGATCGGACCAGGGCATAGATGTGTTCGATCGGAATGACGCCGTCGAACCGGGCCACCACGGCCTTGGCCATGGCGTTCAGGGTCTCCCCGGTGGAATCGGAGACCAGATGGACATGGAAATAGGTCGCCAGCCGCGACGGACCCGAGGCGCGGCCCGGGCCGGACGAACCGGGGCTCATCGGCGGCTGTCCATGATTGCAAGACTCCTGTGGACGAGGCGGGGCGCCGTCGCGGGCGAAGCGGGCGCCTTTTCCTATAGCCGGGCCGGACGCGGGCCGCGAGCGGGGACAGGGGTGGACGACGCTCCTCCCGACCCGGTTCTTCATCCAGAGGCCGGGGTCCCGCTCGGGTCCGCCTGTGGAAATCCTTAACGAGACGTTAACGGCGCCCAGGGGCAGGGAGGACGCCGAAGCCGCCCAGGCCCGTCGTTAAGGCCTCTTTAGGATTTATCCCCGGTTTCACCAGCCGGCCGATCAGCCATGCGGCGATCCGTGACGGTTTGCGGAAAACCCGTCCGAAACCGGCGCAACCCCCTCAGTTGTCCCCGCCGTCCCCGGCCCTGACTTCTACTTCCGAATCTCAAGACTCTTTTCTTGAGAAGGATTGGAAGGGTGCGACACGGGACGGGCTTGAGCGCGACGGGGGCGGCCGGTAGGACCGGGATCAGATGACCGCCTCACCCGATATCCCCCTGCTGCTCAAGGTTCTCGCCGGCGAGGCGACAGCCCGGCCGCCCGTGTGGTTCATGCGTCAGGCGGGGCGCTACCTGCCGGAGTATCGGGCGCTACGGGCGACGACGCCGGACTTCATCGCCTTCTGCCTCGATCCCGAAAAGGCCGCCGAGGCGACCCTGCAGCCGATGCGGCGGTTCGGCTTCGACGCCGCTATCGTCTTCGCCGACATCCTGCTGATTCCCCAGGCCCTGGGCCAGGAGGTCTGGTTCGAGGCGGGCGAGGGTCCCCGGCTCGGCGCCCTGCCGCCGGTCGAGGCCATGCGGGACCTGACGGCCGGGGCCGGAGAGGCGCTGAAACAGGTCGGCCAGACCCTGTCGTTGGTGCGGTCGCGGCTGGAGCCTGAGCGGGCCCTGATCGGCTTTGCCGGAGCCCCCTGGACGGTCGCTACCTATATGCTGGACGGCGAGGCCCGCACGATCGGCAAGGGCGAACGGGCCCAGGCCCGGACCTATGCCTATGCCGAACCCGAGAAGGTCGCGGCCCTGCTCGACGTCCTGGTCGAGGCCACAGCCCATTATCTGAAGATGCAGGCCGACGCCGGGGCCCAGGTGCTGAAGATCTTCGAGAGCTGGGCCGAGGGCCTGCCGGAAGATCTGTTCGAGACTCTGGTCCTGCGCCCGCATCAGAAACTGGTGCGGCGGGTGCGGGAACTGGGTGTGACCACCCCCCTGATCGGCTTCCCGCGCGGCTCGGCGGCCCTGGCGGAACGCTATGCGGCGGAAGTCGAGGTCCAGGCCGTGGCGCTGGACACCGCCTGTCCGCTGGGGATCGGCCGGCGCGTTCAGGCGATCAAGCCGATCCAGGGCGCGCTCGATCCGCTTTTGCTGCGCGCCGGCGGGCCGATGCTGGACCGCCGCGTCGATCAGCTGCTCGAGGCCTGGGGCCCGGAAGGAGGCGGGGGGCCGTGGATCTTCAACCTCGGCCACGGCATCCTGCCCGACGTGCCGATCGCCCATGTCGAACAGGTGCTGAAGCGGATCGGCGCCCAATGAGCGGGCCGCTGAACGGCCGCCGCATCGCGGTGGTGCTGTTCAATCTCGGCGGGCCGGACGACCAGGCCTCGGTCAAACCCTTTCTGTTCAATCTGTTCAGCGACCCGGCCATCATCGGCCTGCCGAACCCGTTCCGCTCGGTCCTGGCCCGGCTGATCTCCAACCGTCGCGAGGCGAGCGCCCAGGCCAACTACGCCCTGATGGGCGGCGGATCGCCCCTGCTGCCCGAGACACGCCGCCAGGCCGACGCGCTGGAGCAGGCCTTGGCCGCCCGCCTGCCCGGCGACACGGTCCGGGTCTTCGTGGCCATGCGCTACTGGTCGCCCCTGACCGAGGAAACAGGTGCCGAGGTCGCCGCCTGGGCGCCGGACGAGATCGTGCGCCTGCCGCTTTATCCGCAGTTCTCGACGACCACGACCCAGTCCTCGCTGAAAGCATGGCGCGAGGCCTATGCCGGGCCGGGCGTCAGTCGGGCGGTCTGCTGCTATCCGGAAGCGCCGGGCTGGATCGGGGCCCAGGCCGAGGGGGTGAGGGCGAAACTGGCCGAGGCCGGAGACCGTCCGGTGCGCGTCCTCTTCTCCGCCCACGGCATTCCCGAGAGCCTGATCGCGAAGAAGGGCGACCCTTATCAGGAGCAGATCGAAACCACCTGCGCCGCCATCGCCGCTCGTGCGGGTCTGGCGGAAGGCGACTGGACGATCTGCTACCAGAGCCGGGTGGGACCGATGAAATGGCTGGGGCCCTCGACGATCGAGGCCATCGAGACGGCCGCGCGGGACGGCGTCGGGGTGGTGGTTGTCCCGGTCGCCTTCGTTTCCGAACACATCGAGACCCTGGTCGAGCTGGACATCGAATACGCCGAGCTGGCGCATCGGTTGGGCGTGAGCCCCTATTCGCGCGCGCCGGCGGTGGGGGTCTCGGCGCCCTTCATCGAGACCTTGACCGAGGCGGCGGCCGAGGCCCTGTCGCGGACCGGTTCGGCGCCCTACGGTCCCGGTTGCCGGGCGGACTGGAAGGCCTGTCCCCGGGCGTGCGAGCGGAGGGCGGCATGACATTCGAGCTTGTGCGCGGCCTGCATATCCTGGCCGTCATCGCCTGGATGGCCGGGATGCTCTTCCTGCCGCGCCTCTATGCCTATGACGCCGAACAGGCGGACAAGGCCGAGCCGCTCCGGTCGGAGATGCGCGGCCTGCTGCGAACCTGGCAGACCCGGTTGCTCAAGATCATCATCAACCCCGCCATGACCGCCGCCTGGATCTTCGGCGTCTGGATGATCGTCATCCATATGCTCGAATACGGCGAGGGCTGGGGCTTCCTCACCCGGCCGTGGATGGTCGCCAAACTGGCCGGGGTCGTCGCCCTGTCGGCCTGGCACGGCTTTTTGTCGGGGGAACTGAAGCGCATCCACGCCGGAACGTCGGTCCGCTCTGGCAAATTCTGGCGCATGACCAACGAAATCCCGTTCGTCATCGCCGTCGTCATGGTCCTGTCGGTCACGACCCAATGGACGTTCGGATAAGCCGCTACGCTTGACCTGACGGGCCCGGCATGGTTTCGCTCAAGACGACCGCCCTGCAGGAGTCTGGGGCGGCGCCTCTCTTTGTGACGCCCGCCGATCTCGCCGGGACGACCCGTCGCCCTTCCATCCGGCCGCGAGGCCAGACATCGCTGGATTTTCCCGCCCGCGCGACGCCCTGTCTCGCGGCGATGCTTTTGATTGCACGCCATGACCGACATTACCGACACCCCCGAGACCGAAGCGACCCCCGAGGCCGACGCGCCCGAGCCCGGCAACGAGATCGCCGCGGCCGACCTGCCGATGGTCGATCAGGAACAGGGCGACGAGGATGACGACGGCGAGCCGATCGTGCCGAACGGCCGCATCACCCTGCAGGAGTTGAACGAGAAGACGCCGGAAGATCTGGTCGCCTTCGCCGAAAGCCTCGAGATCGAGAACGCCGGCAATCTGCGCAAACAGGACCTGCTGTTCGCCATCCTCAAGACCCTGGCCGACGAGGAAGTCGAGATCATCGCCGACGGCGTGCTCGAGATCCTGCCCGACGGCTTCGGCTTCCTACGCAGCCCGGACGTCAATTATCTTCCGGGTCCGGACGATGTCTATGTCTCGCCGTCGCAGATCCGCCGTTTCGGCCTGCGCTCGGGCGACACCATCCACGGCGCCGTCCGCGGCCCGCGCGAGGGCGAGCGCTATTTCGCCCTGCTCAAGGTCGACACGATCAATTTCGAGGACCCCGAGACGGTCAAGACCAAGGTCCTGTTCGACAACCTGACGCCGCTCTATCCCGAAGAGCGGCTGCACATGGAAATCCAGGACCCGACGCTGAAGGACCGTTCGGGCCGGGTCATCGACATCGTCGCCCCGCTCGGCAAGGGCCAGCGCTGCCTGATCGTCGCGCCGCCGCGGGTCGGCAAGACGGTGATGCTGCAGAACATCGCCAAGTCGATCGAGAAGAACCACCCCGAGGTCTTCCTCATCGTCCTGCTGATCGACGAACGGCCGGAAGAAGTGACGGACATGCAGCGCACGGTGAAGGGCGAGGTCATCGCCTCGACCTTCGACGAGCCGGCCACCCGCCACGTCGCCGTCGCCGAAATGGTGATCGAAAAGGCCAAGCGGCTGGTCGAGCACAAGAAGGACGTCGTCATCCTGCTCGACTCCATCACCCGCCTGGGTCGCGCCTACAACGCCACCGTCCCGTCGTCGGGCAAGGTCCTGACCGGCGGCGTCGACGCCAACGCCTTGCAGCGGCCGAAACGGTTCTTCGGCGCGGCGCGGAATGTGGAGCAGGGCGGCTCCCTGACCATCATCGCCACCGCCCTGATCGACACGGGCTCGCGGATGGACGAGGTGATTTTCGAAGAGTTCAAGGGCACGGGCAACTCGGAGATCGTGCTGGACCGCAAGGTCGCCGACAAACGCATCTTCCCGGCCATCGACGTGCTCAAGTCGGGCACCCGCAAGGAAGAACTCACCACGCCGAAGGACCAGCTGGCCAAGACCTATGTCCTGCGCCGCATCCTCAACCCCATGGGCCCGCAGGACGCGATCGAGTTCCTGATCGACAAGCTGCGCCAGTCCAAGAACAATGCGGACTTCTTCCAGTCGATGAACACCTGACCCTCCGGACACGGAAGGTCGTGTTTCACGTGAAACATGGAGCGGCGGCATGAAGGTCAATGTCGAGGTCGAATGCACCCCGGAAGAGGCCCGCGCCTTCCTCGGTCTGCCCGATGTCGCGCCGCTCAACGATCATCTCGTTTCCGAGATGAAACGGCGCATGGACGAGAACATCACGGCCATGAAGCCCGATGAACTGATGAAGACCTGGACCAGTTTCGGGCTTCAGGCCCAGGACCAGTTCCGCAAACTGATGGAAGCCGCGGTTAAGCCGTGACCCCCAGTCTCCTCCCCCTTTATGGGGGAGGGGGACCGTCCGAAGGACGGTGGAGGGGGTTAGCTTCCTCACCGGCGGATGCGTTCGGCCCCCTCCGTCACGCCGCGGGCGCGGCGCGCCACCTCCCCCATAAAGGGGGAGGAGACTGCTCGCTATGACCGACACCATCTTCGCCCTCGCGACGCCGCCGGGCCGCGGGGCCATCGCCATCCTGCGCCTTTCCGGGCCGGGGACCGAGGCGGCGCTCTCCGCCCTCGGCGTCGGCGGGCTCAGGCCGCGCCTCGCCTCCCTGCGCGATCTCGGTCATGACGGTCGGGCGATCGACCAGGCGGTGGTCCTGCGGTTCCCCGCCCCGAACTCCTACACCGGCGAGGACTGCGCCGAACTGCATCTGCATGGCGGCCGGGCGGTGGTCGAGGCGGCGTCGGCGGCGCTGGCGGCCCTTGGCCTGCGCCCCGCCGACCCGGGCGAGTTCACCCGCCGCGCTTTCGAGAACGGCCGCATCGATCTGGCCCAGGCCGAGGCCGTGGCCGATCTGATCGACGCCGAAACGGGCGCCCAGGCCGCCCAGGCCCTGGGCCAGCTCGACGGCGCGCTGAGCCAGACCTACGCCGGTTTCCGCCGCGACCTTCTGACGGCCCTGGCCCTGGTCGAGGCCGAGATCGATTTTCCGGACGAGGAGGTGCCGGACAATCTGGCCCGTGCGGCCAGACCGGTGCTGGACCGGCTGATCGCCGATCTCAAGGCCGCCCTCGCCGACGCCCGGCGCGGCGAGCGGGTGCGCGAGGGCTATCGCATCGTCCTGATCGGCGAGACCAATGCGGGCAAATCCTCGCTGTTCAACGCTCTGGTCGCGCGCGAGGCGGCCATCGTCACCCCGATCGCCGGGACGACCCGCGATGTGCTCGACGCCGACCTGATCATCGGCGGCTATGCCGTCACCCTGTCCGACACCGCGGGTCTGCGCGACAGCGCCGATGTGGTCGAGGCCGAGGGCGTGCGCCGGGCGCGGACCCGGGCCGAGGCGGCCGATCTGCGGCTGTGGATCCGCGGTCCCGCCGACCCGCAGGGCGACGCGGCGGCCTTCGCCCGCCCCGGCGATCTCCTGATCCTGACCAAGGCCGATCTGGGCGCGGCCGAGCCGGTCGAGGGCTTCGAAACCCTGTCGGTCAGCACCGAGACCGGGGCCGGCCTGTCGACCCTGCACAACTGGATCGCCGACCGCCTCGCCCGCGACCTGTCCGGGGCCGATTTTCCGGCGGTCACACGGGAGAGACATCGCAGCCGGCTCACCGAAGCGCTGTCGGCGGCCGAGGCCGGCCGCGCCGCCCTCGACATCGCGCCCGAAATGGCCGGCGACGACCTGCGCCGGGCCGCCGACGCCCTGGCCCGGGTGACGGGAGCCATCGGGGTCGAGGACATTCTGGGCGAAGTGTTCGCGACCTTCTGTATCGGGAAATAGCCCCCGGTGGCGTTTCGCGCCCGTTTCGACTATGTCCCGCCTCCCATGTTGAACTTCGATGTCATCGTCATCGGCGGCGGACACGCCGGCTGCGAGGCCGCGGCGGCCTCCGCACGCGCGGGCGCCCGAACCGTACTGCTGACCCAGAAGCTCGAGACGATCGGCGAGATGTCGTGCAACCCGGCCATCGGCGGGCTCGGCAAGGGGCATCTGGTGCGCGAGATCGACGCCATGGACGGGCTGATGGGCCGGTTGGGCGACAAGGCCGGCATCCAGTTCCGCCTGCTCAATCGCTCCAAGGGCGCCGCGGTCCAGGGGCCGCGCAGCCAGATCGACCGCCGCCTGTACCGCGAGGCCATGCAGGCCGAACTGGCGCAGACGCCGAACCTGACCTTAATGGCGGGCACGGCTGAGAGTCTGATCCTGGACGGCGGCCGCGTCGTCGGCGTCGAGACGGGCGAGGGGGCCGAGGTCCGCGCCGCCGCCGTGGTCCTGACCACGGGCACCTTCCTCAACGGCGTCATCCACAAGGGCGACCGGCGCATTCCCGCCGGCCGACACGGTGAGGAACCGTCCACCGGCCTGGCCGCAGACCTGTATGGCGCGGGCCTGCGGATGGGCCGTCTCAAGACCGGCACCCCCGCCCGCCTCGACGGCCGCACCATCGGCTGGGACCGGCTGGAGATGCAGCAGGCCGACGCCGAGCCCGTGCCCTTCAGCTTCCTGACCGGCCGGATCGACGTACCCCAGATCGCCTGCGGCGTGACCCACACGACGGAGGCCACGCACCGGATCATCGCCGACAATCTCGGTGACAGCGCCGTCTATGGCGGCCACCTGTCCGGGCGCGGCCCCCGCTACTGTCCCTCGATCGAGGACAAGGTGGTCCGGTTCGCGGACAAGACCTCGCACCAGATCTTCCTCGAGCCCGAAGGGCTGGACGATCCGACGGTCTATCCCAACGGCATCTCGACCTCGGTCTCCGACGCCACCCAGTCGGCGTTCCTGCGCACCATTCCGGGCCTGGAAGCGGTCGAGGTGTTCCGCTTCGGCTACGCGATCGAGTACGACTATGTCGACCCGCGCGAGCTGACCCCGGCGCTGGAGGTGAAGAAGCGGCCCGGCCTCTATCTGGCCGGCCAGATCAACGGCACCACGGGCTATGAGGAGGCGGGGGCCCAGGGCCTGCTGGCCGGCTTGAATGCGGCGCGTGCCGCCGCCGGAACCAATCCGATCATCCTTGGGCGCGACCAGGCCTATATAGGGGTGATGGTCGACGACCTGGTCACACGTGGGGTGACCGAGCCC
>CALSBO010000074.1:0-14056 GCA_943373195.1 Brevundimonas vancanneytii | reverse complement strand
CCAGCACCGGATGGACCGAACCGATGTGGTAGCCCTCCAGATAGTTCTCGGCATAGGTCTTCCAGTCGCAGGCCAGATCGTGCGAGCGGCGCAGGGCCGGCGTCGGGATGGTCAGACCGCGACCGGCCAGCAGGGCCTCCAGCGGGGCGACATGATCGACCAACGGCGCGGCGCCCTCATCCATGGTCGCGAACGCCAGCCCCCGCCAGATTTCCAACCGCAGGGCCAGCAGGCCGAACTCGCGCGGGTCGAACCCCTCCGCCGCCCCGAAGCCCGTGGCCGCCCGCAACCGTCCGTCCAGCGCATAGCGCCAGCCGTGGTAGGCGCAGACCAGTTCGCTCCCGCAATTGCCATGCGCGCCGTCGACCAGCGGCCCGGCGCGGTGGCGGCAGACGTTGTGGAAGGCGCGCAGGACCCCGTCCTTGCCCCGGATCGCCAACAGCCGGTGACCGGCGACGTCGGTGGCGATCCAGTCGCCGGTCGCCGGCGCCTCGGCCTCATGGCCCAGGAAAAGCCAGGCCTTGCCGAACACTGCGGATCGCTCGCGTGTCCAGGCGTCGGGGCAGCCGTAGAGTCGGGCGGGAAGCGTGGCCTGCATGGCCGCGATCAAGGCCCCGGCGCGGGCCTTGCGTCAACCGCCGTCAGACCGTGATCGTCTCCATCCCGGCGAAGACCGCGTGTGTGGCGCCGGCGGTCTGGGCGGCCAGACCGCGATCGGGGCGCAGGTTCAGCAGCATCACCTGCGGACAGGCCTCGCGCGCCGCGCCGATCAGGGCTGTCGCGTCCTGCCAGTCTCGCGGGCTCTCATGGGCGACGCCGGCGAAGTCGATGGCCAGGCAGTGGGCGCGGACCCCGGCCAGCCGCCGCGCCGCCGTTGCATCGGGCGCGATATGCAGGATGACGCCCAGGGCCGCGGTTTCGAAATGGGCGATCGCCGCCGCGACGGTTTCGGGCGGCGCCTGCTCCAGCCCGCCCATGACCTCGACCAGCAAGGTTCCCGGCGCGGCGCCGTGCTGCAGTTCAGTGCACAACAGGGCGAACCGCCCGCCGCTGGAGGCCACCGTGCGCCAGAAGGCCGGCAGGACGCCGCTGTCGTCCGACCCCAGATGCAGAAGATCCAGGCCGTGATTCAGCGTCTGCAGGTCGATCCGCTTCAGATCCATGGGCTCGAGCGTACGGCGGCCCAGGGCCGCCAGGGCGGTCTCGCCGCCGCGATGGCGCACCGTGCGGCGGATGCGACGGCTGACCGGCGTCGACCGGACCAGGTCGAACACCGGCTGGGCCGCCAGGGTCACGATCAGTTCGCGGCGCGCGCGGGTGATCAGGCTGAAGGTCAGGCTTTCATAGGGCGCGGCATACGACCGGCGCTCACCCAGGGGTGCGCTCGGGGGTGCGCCCGGTTGATCCGGCGCGTCATCGGCGGCGCGGGCGCCGAAAGCGCCGTGGGACGGGCGGGCGTCGCCCCCTGACAGACTCATGACCGCGCTCCTCTTGCCGGTCCGCAAAGCCCCCGCGCCAGTTCGCGCTCCGAGGTGACAACAGAACGCTGACAAACGTGGTCAAACGCCGGTTGACCATGACGGGTCACGATCCGCCCGCCATTGACACACCCACTAACTTTGTGTTGTAAAGTACTTCGTCTTTGGAGAACCGCCATGATGTCGTTCCGTCCGCTCCTTGTCGCCGTCGCCGGCTGCGTCGCCCTGGGCCTCGGCGCCCCCGCGGCGGCGCAGACCCCGCCGCCCGCGCCCGCGGCTGCCCCGGTTCCGCCGACGCTGGAGCTGCGCGACCCCGGTCTGACCGCGGATTATTTCGCCGCCGATCCGGCCACGGCCTGGCCGGGCGCGGTGATCGTGCTAGGCGGATCGGAGGGCGGGCTGGGGGGTTCGCGCAACCTGGCGCGGCGCCTCGCCGCCGCCGGTTTCGACGCCATCGCCGTCTCCTATTTCGGCGAACCCGGCCAGTCAGCGAAGCTGGACCAGATCCCGATCGAACCGGTCGCCCGCGCCCGTGAGTGGCTCCAGGCGCGTCCGGGTCCCGGCGAGGCCATCGCGGTGCTCGGTGTGTCCAAGGGCGGCGAACTGGCCTTGCTGACCGCCAGCCGGGACCCGGCGATCCGGGCCGTGGTCGCCGCCGTGCCGTCCCACGTCGTCTGGCAGGGGATCGACATGACGGGCGGGATGACCGGCTCGTCCTGGACCGCCGACGGCGTTCCCCTGTCCTATGTGCCCTATGACCTCAGCAACGGCTTCACCAGCATCCACGCCCTGTATGCCGGGAGCCTGGCTGCCGCCCCGGCCGAGGCCGAAATCCCGGTCGAGCGGATCGCCGGGCCGATCCTGCTGGTCTCAGGTCAGGCTGACACCCTGTGGCCCTCGACCGAGATGGCCAACCGGGTCGAACGGCGGCTGCGCGACAACGGCTTTCCCCACGCCGTGACCCATCTGGCCTATCCGGACGCGGGCCATGCCGTGTTCGGCGCTCCGGTCCGGGCCGACACGCCCGGCCTCGAGCGCGTGCTGTCGGTCGGCGGCACCATCGACGGCCTGGTCGCCGCCCGCGCCGACGGCTGGCCGCGGGTGCTGGCCTTCCTCAGGGGCGCCCTCGCCGCCGACTGACGGCTTGCGCCGCCCGGCCCGGTTGGGCCAAGAGGCGGCATGAGCATCACCACGGTCGGCCTCGATGCCGACGACACCCTCTGGCACAACGAGACCATCTTCCGGCTGACCCACGACCGGTTCGTGGGCCTGCTGGCCGACCACGCCGACCGTGCGACACTGGAGGCCGGGCTGGCCGAAACCGAGAAGCGCAATCTGCGGCTCTACGGCTACGGCGTGAAGGGCTTCACCCTGTCGATGATCGAGACGGCCATGGAGCTCACCGGCGGCGAGGCTCCCGCGTCGGTGGTGCGCGAAATCCTGGCCGCCGGGCGCGAGATGCTGGCTCATCCGGTGGAGACCCTGCCCGGCGTCGACGAGGCGCTGGCGGCCCTGTCGGAGCGGTATCGGCTGGTGCTGGTCACCAAGGGCGACCTGCTGGACCAGGAACGCAAGCTGGCGGCCTCGGGCCTCGGCGAGCTGTTCGCCGCCGTCGAGATCGTCTCGGAGAAGGACCGCGGGACCTATGAGCGCGTCTTCGCCCGCCACGGCACGGGGGCCGAGGAGGCCGTGATGGCCGGCAACTCCATGAAGTCGGACGTCCTGCCGGCGCTCGAGGCCGGGGCCTTCGCCGTCCACATTCCCTACGCCGTCACCTGGGCCCACGAACTGGCCGACGCGCCCGAGAACCACGCCCGCTTCGGCGCGCTGGACAGCATCGCCGACCTGCCGGGGTGGATTGCGGCACGGGCGTAATCCTCCCCCATCGGGGGAGGGGGACCGCGAAGCGGTGGAGGGGACCCGCCGCCCACTCCACCGCTTGGGGCAAACCCCCTCCACCACGCTGCGCGCGGTCCCCCTCCCCCGGACGCTTCGCTGGGGGAGGAATACGCTTGCCCCCCGGCCCGCCCGTCTTTAGACGGGCCGCTTGACCGACAACCCGACCGGCCCGCGCGGCGTCACAGCCGCTGGCGGGTCCGCGCGCGCAAGGAGCGCAGCCGCCCGTGCATGAAGACGAGGTCCCGCACGAAGAGCGCGACGCCATGATCCGGGCGACGCTGGCCGAGCACGGCGATTCCGGCGTCACCCCGCGTCACACCCTGTTCTATTTCTACGGCGAGGGCGACCACGACGACCTGAACGAGGTCGCGCGCCGGGCCGGTTTCCTGACCCGTGGTCAGGACGACTGCACCATTCTGGAGACCACCATGGCCGTGGACGAGGCGTCCTTCACGCCGGTCTCGGCCATGATGCAATCCTGGGCCGCCGCCTTCCAGCTCGACTACGACGGCTGGGAATGCGCGGTCGTGACGAACTGAGTAGAGATTCATGCCCAAACGCACGGACATCAAATCCATCCTGATCATCGGCGCGGGGCCGATCGTGATCGGACAGGCGTGCGAGTTCGACTATTCCGGCGTTCAGGCGTGCAAGGCGCTGAAGGCCGAGGGCTATCGGGTCGTCCTGGTCAATTCCAATCCGGCGACGATCATGACCGATCCGGAGGTGGCCGACGCCACCTATATCGAGCCGATCACGCCGGAGTTCGTCGAGCGGATCATCGCCAAAGAACGGCCCGACGCCCTGCTGCCGACCATGGGCGGTCAGACGGCGCTGAACACCGCCCTGGCGCTGGACGCCTCGGGCGCGCTCAAGAAGTGGGACGTGGAGATGATCGGGGCCAGGGCCGACGTCATCGACAAGGCCGAGGACCGCCAGAAGTTCCGCGACGCCATGGACAAGCTGGGCCTGGAATCGCCCCGCTCCAAGGCCGTGCACCACATCGACGAGGCCGAGGACGCCCTGGCCTTCGTCGGCCTGCCCGCCATCATCCGCCCCAGCTTCACCCTGGCCGGCACCGGCGGCGGCATCGCCTACAATGTCGAGGAATACCGCGAGATCGTCGAGCGCGGCCTGGACCTGTCTCCGACCACCGAGGTGCTGGTCGAGGAAAGCGTTCTGGGCTGGAAGGAATACGAAATGGAGGTCGTCCGCGACAAGGCGGACAACTGCATCATCATCTGCTCCATCGAGAACATCGACCCGATGGGGGTGCACACGGGCGACAGCATCACCGTCGCCCCCGCCCTGACGCTGACCGACAAGGAATATCAGCGGATGCGCACGGGCTCGATCAACGTCCTGCGCGAGATCGGCGTCGAGACCGGCGGATCGAACGTGCAGTGGGCCATCAATCCCGCCGACGGCCGAATGGTCGTGATCGAGATGAACCCGCGCGTGTCGCGCTCGTCCGCGCTGGCCTCCAAGGCCACAGGCTTCCCCATCGCCAAGGTCGCCGCGCGTCTGGCCGTCGGCTACACGCTCGATGAACTGACCAACGACATCACCCAGGTCACGCCGGCCTCGTTCGAGCCGTCGATCGACTATGTGGTCACCAAAATCCCGCGCTTCGCCTTCGAGAAATACCCCGGCGCCGAGGCGACCCTGTCGACCTCGATGAAGTCGGTCGGCGAGGTCATGGCCATCGGCCGGACCTTCCAGGAGTCGATGCAGAAGGCCCTGCGCGGGCTGGAGACCGGCCTGACCGGCTTCAACGAGATCGAGATCGACGGCGTCGTCGACGTCGAGGACGAGGCCGGCGCCCGCGCCGCCGTGGTCCGCGCTCTGGGCCAGCCGACGCCCGACCGCATCCTGGTCATCGCCCAGGCCTTCCGCCACGGCCTGTCGGTCGAGGAGGTCAACGCCGCCTGCTCCTACGAGCCGTGGTTCCTGCGCCAGATCGCCGACATTGTGCGGGAAGAAGGGCATATCCGGGTGAAAGGATTGCCCGGCCTTGACCCCTCCACCCCTTCGGGGTCCCCCTCCCCATCGCTTCGCGACAGGGAGGAGACGGCCGCAGCCGCCCCGTCTCCTCCCCATGCCAATGGGGAGGGGGACCGCGAAGCGGTGGAGGGGTATCGCCGCGAGTTCCGTCGCTTGAAGTCCAAGGGCTTCTCGGACGCCCGTCTGGCCCAGCTGACCGGCACAACCGAAGCCGCCGTGCGCAAGGCCCGCCGCGCCCTGAACGTCCGCCCCGTGTTCAAGCGCATCGACACCTGCGCCGCCGAGTTCGCCTCGGCCACGGCCTATATGTATTCGACCTATGAGACCGGCGCCCTGGGCCAGGTCCCGCAGTGCGAGTCCGCGCCGACGGACCGCAAGAAGGCGATCATCCTGGGCGGCGGGCCCAACCGCATCGGGCAAGGCATCGAGTTCGATTACTGCTGCTGTCACGCGGCCTTCGCCTTCGCCGACATCGGCGTCGAGTCGATCATGGTCAACTGCAATCCCGAGACCGTCTCGACCGACTATGACACCTCCGACCGCCTGTATTTCGAGCCGCTGACCGCCGAGGACGTGCTGGAGCTGATCGAGGTCGAGCGGGCGACGGGCGATCTGATCGGCGTGGTCGTCCAGTTCGGCGGCCAGACGCCGCTGAAGCTGGCCCATGCGCTGCACGCGGACGGCGTGCCGATCCTGGGCACGTCGCTGGACTCCATCGACCTGGCCGAGGACCGCGAACGGTTCCAGGTCATGCTGCACGACATCGGCCTGATGCAGCCGCCCAACGGCCTGGCCCGCAGCGCCGAGGAAGCCGCGCGGAAGGCGGACGAGGTCGGCTATCCCGTCGTCCTGCGCCCCTCCTATGTGCTGGGCGGACGCGGCATGGTCATCGTGCACGACCGCGAGCAGCTGGACCGCTATGTCGGCGAGGCCATGCGGGTGTCGGGCGACGACCCGGTGCTGATCGACCACTATCTGAACCGCGCCACCGAGGTGGACGTCGACGCCCTGTGCGACGACGAGACGGTCTTCGTCGCCGGCGTTCTGGAGCATATCGAGGAGGCCGGGGTCCACTCCGGCGACAGCGCCTGTTCGATGCCGCCCTTCTCGCTGTCGGCCGGGATCGTGCAGGAGCTGAAGCGCCAGACCGAGGCCATGGCGCGCGCCCTGAAGGTGCGCGGCCTGATGAACGTCCAGTTCGCCATCGAGGAGCCGCACAGCGAGAACCCGCGCATCTTCGTGCTGGAGGTCAACCCGCGCGCCAGCCGCACGGCACCCTTCGTGGCCAAGACCATCGGCCAGCCGATCGCCGCCATCGCCGCCAAGGTCATGGCCGGCGTGCCGCTGAAATCCTTCGGCCTGAAGGGCAAGCCGTACGACCATATCGCGGTCAAGGAAGCGGTCTTCCCGTTCGCCCGTTTCGCCGGCGTCGACACCATCCTGGGCCCTGAGATGCGCTCGACCGGCGAGGTCATGGGTCTGGACTGGAAGCGCGAGGGCGAGGCCGACATGGCCCCCGCCTTCGCCCGCGCCTTCGCCAAGTCCCAGATCGGCGGCGGGACGACCTTGCCGGTCGCAGGCTGCGCGTTCGTGTCGGTCAAGGACGGCGACAAACCCTTCATCGTCGAGGCGGTGAAGACCCTGCTGGCCGAGGGTTTCACCGTGATGGCCACCGGCGGCACCCACACCTACCTGAACGAACAGGGGCTCCAGGTTGCCTTCGTCAAGAAGGTGTTGGAGGGCCGGCCGCACATCGTCGACGCCATGAAGAACGGCGAGGTCCAGGTCGTGATCAACACCACCGAGGGCAAACAGTCGCTGCAGGACAGCTTCAGTCTTCGCCGCACCGCCCTGATGATGAAGATCCCCTACTATACGACCACTGCGGGCGCGCTGGCCGCGGCCCAGGCCATCGGGGCGATCAAGGCCGGCGAGCTGGATGTGCGGCCGATCCAGGATTACGCCGCCAAGGTTTGACCTCGCGCCGCGATTGAGCGACCGTCGTTCTCGTTTCCGGGGGCGGGTGGACCATGAGTGACGAAACCGCCGCGCGTCAACGCCGCCGCCGCAAGGCGGCGCCCGCCCCGACCACCCCCGATCCCGTCGAACTGGCCATGGCGGCCGAGGCGCGCGACGCCGCGCCCGACAGCCCGGCGCGTCAGGTGCTGGTCGAGCATCGCCGCCTGATCCGCGCCCAGATCGCCCAGGCGCGGCGTCAGGCGGTGCGCGAGCTGGCGATCATGGCCTTCGTCGGCTTGATCGTGTTCTCGGCCGGCCTCGTCGTGTGGAATGCCAGTCGGGCCAGCGGCCTCGTGATCCAGCCCTTCACCGTCCCGCCGGCCTTGGCCGAGCGGGGCCTGGACGGCACGGCCGTCGCCTCGCTGTTGCAGGACGAGCTGAACCGGCTGGACGCCGCCACCGATTCAGGCCGCGCCGCCTCCAGCTATCGCAACGACTGGAGCGACAAGATCGCGGTCGGGGTCGAGGCCGGCGGGGTGTCGCTGGACGACGCCTGGCGCTTCCTGACCCGCCGGCTGGGTCATGAGACCCTCATGACCGGCGGCGTAAGCCAAGGGCCGCAAGGCCTGACCCTGGTCGTACGCACGGGTGCCGACCCCATCGCGCCCGTGACCGGCCCCGCCGACGATCTGGACGCCCTGATCCGCCAGGCGGCCGAGCGGGTCTATGAACAGACCCAGCCCTATCGCTACGCCGTCTACCTCAGCGGCCTTAGCCGCCGGCTGCCGGACGGGCCGGAACGCGACGCCGTGCATGTCCGGCAGACTGCGATCCTGATGGCCCTGACGACCGGTCCATCGAAGGCGGATCGCGCCTGGGCCTACAACGGGCTCGGTTTGCGAGCCTACGCCTCGGCGCGAGGCAACATCCCCTACATCGAAGCCGGGCTGGAGATCGATCCGGAACATCCGTACATGCAGGCCAGTCTGGCGAGCCGGCACGACAGTCTTGGGCACGCCGAGAGCGCCCAGACAGTACGGGTGCATCGGGCGAAGACCATCTGGCGCAATCTGGGCGACCTGAGCCCCGCCGTTCGCCGAAGGGTGCCGCTCAATGCCCGGGCCTCCGCCCTCGCCGGAACCGGCGCCTATATGGACGCAGCCGAGGTCAACGCGAGGGCACAGGCGGTCGCTCCCAGAAGCGCGGAGGGCCGCGACGACGCAGTCAGTCGGGCCTTGAACCTGATCCGGGCGCACGACGGTTCCGGCGGACTCCGCATCCTCCAGCGGCTCGAACTAGCCGACGACGCGGCGTACTTCGCCGTGGCCAACGTCAGCAGGAACAACGTCGTGCTTCCGTTCGCGACCCTGGCCGCCGATCAAGGGCGGTGGCGTGACGCGGTGCAAGTGCTTGAAGCGGCCGACGCTTCGGCGGCGGAACAGTTCGAGCCTCGCGACGCGGGCTGGCGAACGACCCTGATCCAGCCCTTGCTGGCCCACGCCCTGGCCCGGACCGGCGACCTGGCCGGTGCCCAGACGCTGATCGCCGCCACCCCGTTGGACTGTTACCTCTGCGTTCGCGAGCGGGCGCGGATCGCCGAGATGGCGGGCGACCGCCGTACCGCCGACCGCTGGTTCGCCGAGGCGATCCGTCAGGCGCCCTCCCTGCCCTTCGCCCATGCCGAAAGGGGTCAGGCCCTGCTGGCGCGCGGAGACGCCCCCGGCGCGATCGCCGAGTTCCGACTGGCGCATGAAAAGGGCCCGCGCTGGGCCGATCCGCAGAAGTTCTGGGGCGACGCCCTGGCGGTTCAAGGGGACCACCGGGGCGCGGTCCGCAAGTACCGCGCCGCCGCCGAGCGCGCCCCGCGCTGGGGTGGGCTGCACCTCGCGTGGGGCAAGGCGCTGGCGGCCCAAGGGCGGGCCGACGCCGCGCGTGAGAAGTTCCGCGAGGCGGCTCGTCTCGACCTGTCGGTTGCCGACCGGGCGGAAGTCTCGCGTCTGCTGGCGGTCCGATGAGTGGGGGCGCGCTCTGTTGTCATCCCGGCCGACGCGAAGCGGAGAGCCGGGACGAGGCGGACCCCCATCTCAACCGCCCGGACGGCCGTAGGCTGAGCCGGGCGACGGCCCCGGATTGCCCCCGCCGCGCCCCGACCCTCGCTCCGGGTAAGCCAAGGCTTCCCGGAGCCCCGAGAGATGTGCGCCTGCCGTCCCGGCTCTCCGCTTCGCTCCGGCCGGGATGACAAGGTTTCGTTCTAAGCTGCCTCTGCCTCCGCAGCGTCGTCCCGCCCCTCGACGATCCGCGCCGCCGCCAGGTCGGCGGTGACGTTGCCGATGGTGCGGAAGATGTCGGGGACGACCTCGACCGCCAGCAGCAGGGGCAGGACCTCGAGCGGCAGGCCCATGGCCAGGGCGATGGGGGCGATAGAGGCGAAGAAGGACACCTGACCCGGCAGGCCGACGGTGCCGACGCTGATGGCCAGGGCGGTGACGGCGCCGGCGAACAGCACGCCGGGGCTCATCGGGATGCCGTACAGGTGGGCGAGATAGATACAGACGGCCAGGTTGGCGACCGTCGAGGTGATGCGGAAGATCGCCACCGCCAGCGGCAGAACCAGTCCGGCCGTCGGCGCCGAGACGCCCAGCCGGTCGATCGCCCGCTCGACCATCACCGGCAGACAGGCCAGGGAGGACTGGGTCGAGAAGGCCACCACCTGCGCCGGGGCGGCGGCGCGCGCGAACCGGCCCAGGCCGATGCGGCCGAACACCACGGCCACGACATAGGTGATCAGGATCAGGCCGATCAGGGCCAGGGAGACGATGGCGATGTAGTGGCCCAGCACCCCCGCCGCCCCCAGACCGGCCCGCAGACCGACCCCCAGCGACAGGGCGAAGACCCCCACCGGCGCGGCGAGCAGAACCCAGTGGACGATGACGATCATGGTCTGGGACACGGCCTCGAAGAAGACGGTCAGCGGGCGGCGCAGGTCGGCCGTCAACCGGGTCGTGGCGAAGCCGAAGACGATGGCGAAGACGACGACCCCGAGGATGGCGTCCTCCGCCGCCGCCCGGATCGGATTGGCCGGGGCCAGGCTGGTGAGAAAGGCCGACAGGCCGCCGCCGCCGATGGTCTGACGCACCGCCTCGTCGCCGGCGGCCCCGGCCAGCAGCAGCCGCCCGCCCTCCGGGTCGATCGGCCAGATCGCGTGCAGGCCCAGCGAGGCCAGGACGCCGTAGATCGTCGCGCCGACCAGCAGCAGGCCGAAGACGACCATGGCCCGGAGCGCCAGCCGCCCGGTCGCGGCCGCGTCGGCGATGGAGGCGATGCCGGTGACCAGCAGACTGAACACCAGCGGAATGATGGTCATGCGCAGGGCGTTGAGCCACAGCTGGCCCAACCCCTCGATCAGGGCCACCGTCCCGGTCCCGCCGGGAATGCCGTACTGCTCCGCCGCCGCGCCGGCGGCCAGGCCTCCGACCAGGGCGACCAGCACCCACAGACTGAGCGATGAGAACAGGGCGGCGGTGCGGGACTGGGTCATCCGGCCAAGCTAGGCCGGGTCGCTGCGGGCGTCGAGGGCGGCGATGACGGCGCGCGCCGCCACGGCCAGTCCGGCGGAGGTCAGGTCGGCCAGCGCCACCCGCTCCATCACCGGCCGGTCCCGGACTTCGCCCGTGCGCCGGTAGGCGGGGTCGTAATGGGCCTCGATCAGGTCCGCGGCCAGGTCCGCGATCTCGCCGCGCGCGGCCTTGTCGCGCCAGGCGGTGATGGTCGCCTTGGCGTGGTGCCGCGGCAGGCGGGTCAGGGCGTGGTCGAGGGCGGCCGGGTCGGCGGCGATGTCGGCATAGTGTTCGACGATATGGGCCACCCGCGCCGCCATGGGCGCGGCCAGTTCGATCACGGGCGCGGCGGCCATGGCGGCCCAAAGCGACGGCGGAATGACCCGCGCGCCGATCTTGCTCGACTCGGCCTCGGCCACCACCGGACGGTCCGGATCGAGGCGCGACAGGGCGTCGTGCAGCCGGGTCTCGAAGGCCTTCTGCGACGGCTGCCCCCCCGGCTGAGCCCCGAACAGCGAGCCGCGGTGGGCCGCCAGCGCCTCCAGGTCCAGCGTCTGCGCGCCCTGTTCGGCCAGCGCCGTCAGCAGGGCGGTCTTGCCCGAACCCGTCGGGCCGTCCAGCAGCACCAGTCGATGCGGGATGGGCGTCTCGTAGAGCGCCGCCGCCACCTGTCGCCGCCAGGTCTGGTAGCCGCCGTCCAGCACCGTCACAGGCCAGCCGATCTGGTCCATCACCGTGACCATGGCCCCCGACCGCTGCCCGCCGCGCCAGCAATAGACCAGCGGCTTGAAGCCGCCGCCGCGGTCGGCCAGCGGCCCGTCCAGATGCGCGGCGATGTTGCGCGCGACCAGGGCGGCGCCGCTGCGGCGGGCGAGGAATTTGGAGCCCTGGACGTATTCCGTCCCGACGGCCGCCCGCTGGGCGTCGTCCAGCACCGGCAGGTTGATCGCCCCGGGAATGTGGTCCAGCGCGAACTCGGCGGGGCTGCGCACGTCGATGATGGAGTCGAAGGCGTCGCGGGCGCCCGGCGTCAGATCGACGGTGCGCCGGATCATCGAGCGACGCGGACGCGGGGCGGGCCCTCGATCACCCGGCCGACGACCTGGACGCGCGTGCCGTCGAGCCGGGCCGCCGCCCCCAATGCTGAAACCTCGGCCTCGGCCGCGGCGATCAGCAGGCCGCCCGACGTCTGGGGATCGGTCAGCAGGTCGCGGCGCCACCCCTCAAGGCCGTTCGGCAAATCGACCTCGCCGCCGTAGCTTTCCCAGTTGCGCGCCGAGGCGCCGGTGCGGACGCCCTCTTTCAGCAGGTCCCGGACTCCCGCCAGCATCGGGGGGTCGGCGGTGATCTCGACCGTGGCGCCGGCGCCCCGCGCCATCTCCAGCGCATGGCCCAACAGGCCGAAGCCGGTCACGTCCGTGACCGCGTGCACCCCGGGTCGTCCCGCCAGCTTTGCGCCGAAGCTGTTCAGCCGGGTGGTCGTCTCCTTCAGGGTTCGGTAGCCCTCCTTGCTCAGCCGGTCCTGCTTGAAGGCAGCGCTGAGCACGCCGACGCCGAGGCTCTTGGTCAGCAACAGGACGTCCCCCGGCTGCGCGCCCCGGTTGGTCAGCACCTGATCGGGATGGACGAGGCCGAGGGCGACGAGACCGTAGATCGGTTCCACGCTGTCGATCGAATGACCGCCCGCGACCGGTATCCCCGCGGCCGCGCAGACCGAGGCCCCGCCCTGCAGGATGCGACCGATGGTTCTTGTCGACAGCACGTTCACCGGCATGCCGACGAGGGCGAGGGCCAGGATCGGCGTCCCGCCCATGGCGTAGACGTCCGACAGGGCGTTGGTCGCCGCGATCTGTCCGAAGTGGAACGGGTCGTCCACCACCGGCATGAAGAAGTCCGTTGTCGCCACCAGCGCCTGATGCTCGTTCAGGCGCCAGACCGCGGCGTCGTCCGAGGTCTCGGTCCCGACCATCAGATTGGCGAACGGCGCCGCGGCCGGCATGCCCTTGAGGATGTCGCGCAGCACCGCCGGCGCCAGCTTGCAGCCACAGCCGCCGCCGTGGGCGAGGGAGGTCAGGCGGGGTTCGGTCTCGGGCGCGCCGGTCATCCCGCGAACGATTCCAATAGCCGGACCCGGTCGCGATAGATCGGATTTCGGCTTGCCGCCTCCGCGAACCCGCCGTCGGCCGTCACGACGGTCGCGTCGCGCCGCAAAGCCACAGCGAGATACAGACAATCATAGACGGGATGACCGAGCTCGGAGGCGAGGTCCAGCGCCTGCCCCACATCGGTCGCCGCGTCGTCGGCGTCGACCGGGGCCTGATCCAGCCGCACGAACGCGACCGTGAGCTCGGCGTCGGTCAACAGACGTTTCCGGTGGAATTTCCAGAGCACGCTGGCGGACTCCAGTCTCCAGAACGCTGGCGCGCTTAGCGAAAACCGCTGCGGTATCGACCAGGCGAGCTGGGAATCCGGCTGTCTCAGCACCCATTTGAGCGCAACCGACGCATCGACGATCAGGGTCAACGACTGTCCCGCAACTCGCGGAGCATGGCGGTTGAATCCTCGAAAGTTCGCTCACCCAGCGACGCCTGAAAGGCCTTGACGCCCTGCATCCATTCGGCGACCCGTTCGCCGCGCTGCGCGCCCAGGACATCGTCGAGAATGAGCCGGTGCTCGGCTTCGACGCTGCGGCCATTCGCGGCCGCGCGGGCCTTGAGGGCCTGAACCACATCTTCGGAGACATTGCGGACAAGAAGCTGCGCCATATACAAAATGATAGCGCATGATAGCATCCAGCTCAAGCAGGATGCCCGACGCGGATCGCCGGCGCCAGCCGGCCGCCGCAAGACCATTGTTCCCGCTTCAAACCGGGGGCGGAACGATGCGGCTTCTTCTTGCGACGACGGCGGCGATGGCCCTGCTGGGCTTCGGCCCGGCCATGGCCCAGCAGGGATCGGCCTTGACGCCCCGGAGGTGAGAACCAGCTGAGCTCATCCCGGCGCCGCTTGGGTCACTCGTCCGGTTCGGCGGTCGCGGTGCGGTTCATGATCGAGGCGACGGCGTTGGCCTGGCCGCCGACGGTCCGGCGGCGCGAGGGCGAGCTGTACAGAGCCGAGAGGTAGGACCGATCCCAGGCGGTCAAGCCCGATACGCCCCGAG
>CALSBO010000073.1:0-14058 GCA_943373195.1 Brevundimonas vancanneytii | reverse complement strand
GTCCGAATTCCAGACCCTGTGGGCCGCGACGCCGGCGCAGATGGCGGACCTCGAAACCCTGATCGAGCGGCTGACGGCGGCCAACGCCGTGATGAATCTGATCGGCCCCGACACCCTGCCGGACGTCTGGAACCGCCATATCTTCGATTCCGCGCAGCTGCTGGACGTCGCGCCCAATGCAAAGACCTGGGCCGATCTCGGGGCTGGGGCCGGCTTCCCCGGCCTGGTGCTCGCCATCCTGCTCAAGGACCGGGCCGAAAGCCATGTCTGGCTGGTGGACAGTCTGGGCAAGCGCTGCCGCTTCCTGCAGGAGGTGGTCGACGGCCTGTCGCTCCGGGCCACCGTGGTCAACGGCCGGGCCGAAGACCAGCGGATCAAGGTCGATGTCGTCACCGCCCGCGCCCTGGCCCCGATGGAGCGGCTGCTGGGCTATGCACAGCCTTATCTACAGCGCGGCGCACAGGGGCTGTTTCTCAAGGGGGAAAAAGCCGAGGCTGAGTTGATCGAAGCCCGCAAGGTCTGGCAGTTCGACAGCGACCTCTCCGTCTCGCGCAGCGATCCGCGCGGCCGTATCGTTTCCGTCCGGAGCCTCCGACGTGTTCAAAGCCGGTAAGACTCGCGTCCTCGCGGTTTCCAATCAGAAGGGCGGGGTGGGCAAGACCACCACGGCGATCAACCTCGGCACGGCCCTGGCCGCGATCGGCGAGAAGGTGCTGATCGTGGACATGGACCCGCAGGGCAATGCCTCCACCGGTCTGGGTGTTCCACGTGAAACACGGCGGGTCACCATCTATGACGTCATGGTGGACGGGCGTTCGGTCGATGAATCCGCCGTCCAGACCACGGTGCCGGGGCTGCACATCGTTCCGGCCGACGCCGACATGTCGGGCGTAGAGATCGAACTGAGCCAAGCTGATCGCCGCTCCTTCCGCCTGCGCGACGCCCTGGCCGGACAGGGGGCGGACGGTCAGACCCGGTACGACTATGTGCTGATCGACTGCCCGCCGTCGCTGAACCTGCTGACTCTCAACGCCATGGCCGCCGCCGACGCCGTTCTGGTGCCGCTGCAGTGCGAGTTCTTCGCGCTCGAGGGGCTGACCCAACTGATGAAGACCATCGACATGGTCCGCCAGAGCCTGAATCCGACGCTGGAGATCCAGGGCCTGGTCCTGACCATGTACGATCGCCGCAGCGCCCTGTCCGGCCAGGTCGCCGCGGACGTGCGCAGCCATTTCGGCGACAAGGTCTATGAGGCGGTGATCCCCCGCAACGTCCGCGTCGCCGAGGCTCCGTCCTTCGGCAAACCGGCCCTGATCTACGACCTGAAATGCGCCGGCAGCCAGGCCTATCTCCAGCTCGCCCGCGAGGTGGTGGCGCGCGAGAAGACCCGCAGGCTACAGGCCGCGTGAGATCCAACAGAAGAACGGAACCAATCAGTTGAGCGAACGTCAGCGCGGCCTCGGTCGGGGTCTTTCCGCCCTTCTCGGAGAACAGGTGGCCGAAAGCGCCCCGGTCGACGGCGCGCCCGCGCCCATGGGCGTCGCCATGGCGCCGATCGAGAGCCTCAAGCCCAATCCGGACCAGCCGCGCAAGATCTTCGACCGCGGCGATCTGGAGGAACTGGCCGCCTCGATCCGCGACAAGGGGGTGCTGCAGCCCATCCTCGTCCGCGCCCATCCGAAGGAGGACGGGATCTGGCAGATCATCGCCGGTGAACGCCGTTGGCGCGCGGCCCAGTTGGCGCGGCTGACCGAAGCCCCGATCATCGTCAAGGAGATGGACGATGTGGCCGTGTTCGAGGTCGCGATCATCGAGAACGTTCAGCGCACCGACCTCAATCCGCTGGAAGAGGCCGACGCTTACCGGATGCTGATGGAGCGGTTCGGCCGCACTCAGGACGCTGTCGCCGGGGTGGTCGGCAAGAGCCGCAGCCACGTCGCCAACACCCTGCGTCTGCTGCAACTGCCGGAAGAGGTGTTGTGGTTCGTCCGGCACGGCAAGATGAGCGCCGGCCACGCCCGCGCCCTGATCACGGCCCCCAACCCGGCCTCCCTGGCTCAGCAGATCGTCGATGACGGACTGAACGTCCGTCAGGCCGAGGCCCTGGCCCGGCGCGCGGCCGAGGGACCGAAGGCCGGTCGGTCGGCCGCGCCGTCGGCGGCCGGCGAGGGGTCCGCCGACATCGCCGCCCTGGAGCAGGATCTGGCCGACGTCCTGGGCCTCAAGGTCCAGCTCGCCGACCGCGGCGGCAAGGGCGAGCTGACCCTCCGCTACGGCACACTGGAACAGCTGGACGACCTGTGCCGCCGGTTGATGCGCGGCTGAGGGACCAGCCGGAAACGCTCGGCGTCTATTGCCCGGCATGTGGCGGCGGGCGAGGCGCCGATGTTCGCCCGCGGCATGGCGAGGCGATCGGCGAGTGGCGCGGCGAGCCCTCTATCACGGTGGTCTGCCGCTGGAGGAGAACCGGGCCGGGCTGGACGCCGCCGGCTTCGATCCGGTCCGGCACGCAGCCGACGATCCGGACCGCGGCGGGGCGACGGTCTGGCTTGCGCGGCGCAGGGATGGCAAGGTGGCCGCATGACCCAAACGTCCTCCAATCCGACCGCCGACGCGATGAAGAAGGCGCTGGCCGCCAAGAAACGCGCCGCCGGAGCCCCGGCCACGGGCGGCTTCAAGCCGGCCCAGCACGCCGAAAAGTCCATGGCCAAACAGAGCGCCGCCGCGAACAAACCCGCCTTCCGCAAGGCGTCGAAACGCGGCTAGAGCAGGCTGTCTCCTCCCCACGCAGTGGGGAGGGGACCGCGAAGCGGTGGAGGGGCGCCGGACCGCACTCACGGGCTTCCACCCCTCCACCATCCAGGCTAAGTGGCCCGGATGGTCCCCCTCCCCATCGGCTTCGCCGACAGGGAGGAGACGGGTTAGAGTCCCAACCGTCGCGCCCGGGCGGAAATCTCCAGCAGCAGACGTTCGGCGATCAGCTGGTCCGGCGAGCCGGTGGTCTTGGTCGCCACATCGGCCGTATTGACGCTGTCCAGCACCCGGTCGAGGTCCTCAAGCCGCCAGCTGCGGGCCTGACGCAGCATTTCGGCCTCCTGTTTCCAGAAGACGCCGGCGGCCTTGGCGGCTTCCTTGGCTCCCGCGCCGTTGGCCTGGAGCACGTTTATGCGTCGTAGCCTGCCCAGATGGATCGAGGCCTGTCTCACCGCCATGACAGGCGATTCCCCTTCGGCGAGGGCGCGCCGCAGCCCCGCCTGCGCCGGCGCGGGCCGTCCGCCGAAGGCCTGAAGCGCCGCGTCCTGCAGCGAGGCGTCGGCCTCTACTCCCAGGTGCCGCTCCAGTTCCTCCACATCGATGATCTTGCCCGAACCGGGGCCGATGTAGAGGGCCAGCCGTTCGATCTCCTGGCGCATCAGGCCGCGCTCGCGGGGCAGACGGCTGACGAACCGGTCCAGCGCGTCGCCGGTCAGGCCGACCTTGTCCGCCGCCAGGGCCTCGCGCGTCATCCGCGCCACATCGCCGGTCTCGTCCTCGTAACAGGCGATGCCGACCGCGCCCCGCGCGCTCTCGGCCGCCTTGCGCAGCGCGGAGTCGCGGCCCAGGGCCCCGGCCTCGATCACCAGCATGGCGTCGGGATTGAAGCCGCCTTCGGCATGGACCTTGAGCGCCGAGGCCAGCAGCTTGTCGATCGAGGTCTTCTCCGAGCCGAGCCGCACCCTGACCAGCCGCCGCCCGCCGATCATCGACAGCGCCGTCAGCGCCTCCTCGAGCCGGCCCTCGTCCCCGTCGATGTCGCTGTCGGTCAGGACGGTGACATTGAAGGGGTCGTTGAGGTCGGGGGTGATCGCCCTGCACAGGATTTCGGCGCGCTCGCCGACGCCCGACCGGTCCTTGCCGTGGATCACGGCGGCGCGAACGCCCCGGTCCGGCGACTTGAGGAAGCGGTCGACCTCGGGGCGTTTGGCCAGAATCATCGGGCGGTCGTCACTGCTCTGACAGCGCCCGCATCAGGTCGAGCCGGATCAGCCGGGCCAGTTCGGCGGCGGCGCGCTCCTCGCCGTCCTGCTGGGCGGCGATGGCGGCGAAGGGCTGGTCGGCGGCGGCATAGGTGGTGGTGACGGTCTCGACGCCCGTGACGGCGGGGCCTCCGTTCGCCGGGGTCAGGGTCCAGGCGCCGCGCACGGTCAGCTCGTAGCGGGTGGCGGTGTCGTCGATGCGTCGGCCGAGCGGACGGCGGGACTGTTCCAGCGCCGTCTCCAGCCGCCACAGCGGAGCCTGCGCGCCGTCCCGGCCGAGCGCGTCCTCGAGCTGTTCGCGCACCCGGTAGCCGAGGCGATCGTCCTGAGTGGTCACGGCGATGCGCGACAGGGACGAGCCGACGCCGGTGTCGCCGTACAGCGGGGTGAAGCCGCAGCCGGCCAGTCCCAGAACGGCGATCAGGGCGAGGGCCCGCATCAGCCGACCACCAGATTGACGATGCGATCCTTGACCACCACGATCTTCCTCACGGTCTGACCCTCCAGCCGCGCCTGGACGTCCGGGTCGGCCAGGACGATGGACTCGACCTCGGCCGGCTCCAGCCCGCGGGCGACGCGGATCTCACCGCGGCGTTTGCCGTTGACCTGGATGGGCAGGGTCACCTCGTCGTCGGCCGCCAGCGCCGGATCGAACTCCGGCCAGGGCGCGTCCAGCACCATCCCCTCTTCGCCGAGCCGCGTCCAGCACTCCTCGGCCAGATGGGGGGTGAAGGGGGCGACCAAACGGACCAGGGCCGACAGGGCCTGCCGCCGGGCTTCGCCGCCGGCCGCCGCGTGATCGCGCACGGTGGCGACGAAGGCGTAGAGTTTGGCGATGGCCGAGTTGAAGCGGAACCCGGCCACGCCTTCGGACACCGCCTTGATCGCCTTGTGCGTCTCGCGGATCAGCGAGGCGTTTGCGGTCTCGTCGCCCGGCGCGCCCGGCTCTAACCCGTCGACCTCGGTCCAGACGCGCTGGACGAAGCGGGCCGCGCCCTCCACCCCGCCCGGCGTCCATTGCACGTCGCGCTCCGGCGGACTGTCGCTGAGGACGAACAGCCGCCCCGCGTCGACGCCGTAAGTGTCGACGATCTCCTGCGGCGCGACCACGTTCTTCTTCGATTTCGACATCTTCTCGATGTCGCCGATGACCAGGGCCTCGCCGGTCGAGAGCTGGCGGGCAGAGCGTTCGCCGGCCTCGTTGGTCAGCTCGACGTCGGTCGGCTCGACCCAGGCGCCGTCGGCGCGTCGGTAGGTCTCGTGGACCACCATCCCCTGGGTGAACAGGCCCGCGAACGGCTCGCGCACGTTCATCAGCCCGGCGTCGCTGAGGGCGCGCGAGATGAAGCGGGCGTAGAGCAGGTGCAGCACCGCGTGCTCGACCCCGCCGATATACTGATCGACCGGCAGCCATTTGTCGGCGGCCGCCTTCGAGATCGGATCGGCCGCCGTCGGGTCGGTGAAGCGGGCGAAATACCAGCTGGAGTCCACGAAGGTGTCCAGGGTGTCGGTCTCGCGCACCGCCTCGCCGCCGCACGACGGACAGGCGACGTGCTTCCATGTGGGGTGGCGGTCCAGCGGATTGCCCGGCGTGTCGAAGGTCACGTCCTTCGGCAATTCGACGGGCAGCTGGTCGGCGGGCACGCCCCCCGGGCCACATTTGGCGCAATGGATCACGGGGATGGGACATCCCCAGTAACGCTGGCGGCTGACGCCCCAGTCGCGCAGGCGATAGAGGGTCGCGCCCTCGCCCTGGCCGGCGGCCTCGAGCCGGGAGATGGCCGCGGCCTTGGCCGCCTCGACCTCCATCCCGTCCATGAAACCGGAGTTGAACATCCGCCCCGGCCCGACATAAGACTCTGTTTTTACGTCAAAATCATCACCAGAACCATCAGGTCTCACCACCGGGACCACGGGCAGGGCGTATTTTCGGGCGAAGTCCAGATCGCGCTGGTCGTGGGCGGGGCAGCCGAAGATGGCGCCGGAGCCGTAGGTCGACAGAACGAAATTCGCGGCCCAGACCGGCACGGTCCGTTCGGGGTCGAACGGATGACGGACGCGCATGCCCAGATCAACACCCCGCTTCTCCGCCTTCTCGATATCGGCCTCGCTGGTCCCCTGCCGGGCGCAGGCCTCGACAAAGGCCGCCACCTCGGGCCGATGAGCGGCCACCGCCCGGGTCAGCGGATGGTCGGGTGCGAGCGCCAGGAAGCCGGCGCCGAACAGGGTGTCTGGCCGGGTGGTGTAGACCTCGACCGGATCGCGCGCGTGGCTGGGCTCTCCTGCTGGCGAGGCAGGCAGGAAGGCCGGGGCCTCGGCGATCTCCCACCAGACGGTCGCGCCGCGGCTCTTGCCGATCCAGTTCTCCTGCATCAGCCGGACCTTGTCGGGCCAGCGGCCTTCGAGTTCCTTCAAACCTTCGATCAGGTCGTCGGCATAGTCGGTGATGCGCAGGAACCACTGATTCAGCTTGCGCTTCTCGACCGGCGCGCCCGAGCGCCAGCCGCGGCCGTCGACGACCTGTTCGTTGGCCAGGACGGTGTTGTCGACCGGGTCCCAGTTGACCACCGAATCCTTGCGATAGACCAGGCCGCGCTTCAGCAACTCCAGGAACCAGGCCTGTTGTTTGCCGTAGTAGGCCGGGTCGCAGGTGGCGAACTCGCGCGACCAGTCCAGCGACAGACCCAGCAGTTTCAGCTGGTCGCGCATGGCCGCGATATTGGACCAGGTCCAGTCGCCGGGATGGACGCCGCGCTCGATGGCGGCGTTCTCGGCGGGCAGGCCGAAAGCGTCCCAGCCCATCGGATGCAGGACGTCGAAACCCTGGGCCCGTTTCGACCGCGCCACCACGTCGCCCATGACATAGTTGCGGGCGTGACCCATGTGGATGGCCCCCGACGGATAGGGGAACATCTCCAGCACATAGTATTTCGGCCGGCCCGTGCCTTGCGTCGGCATGCGGAAGGCGTCGGCGGCGGCCCAGCGGGCCTGCTGCCGGGGTTCGGCGGTCTTGGGTTCGTAGCGAACCGGAGTCTTGGCCACGGGAGTCTTTCAGGCTGCTCCTTCAGGAACAGGCCCGACGGAGGCTAGGCGATAGGGGGAGCGATCAGCCGGCGTTGGCGAGGTTGAGCTGGCGCGCCTTGGTCAGGATGGCGTTCTCCAGATCGGTCTCGGTCTGGGCCGCGACGCGGGCGCCCGTCCAGCACCCGGCCGTGTCGGCGTCGGCGTCCCGGTCGGCGGGATTGGGCGTGCAGCCGGGGCGCATGACCTGTTTGGTGATGCTGACGTTCAGGGCGTCGGCGCGCAGCCGGCGGTCCAGGATGAAGACGGTCGCCTTGAATCGCTCGTTCGGCGTCTGGGGGTCGATGTACCAGCCGTAGTTGATGACCCCGCCCCAGGGATCGGCATTGGCCAGAGGCATGAAGCTGAGCGTGTCCAGCGTCGCGCGCCACAGATAGGCGTTGACGCCGATGCCGGTCTGGGCCGACGCCGCGTCGTCGTTTCCGCCCATGCCGGGCAGGCTGGGAAGGCTGCCGCAGGCGCCCAACATCAGACCCGAGGCGATCAGGGCGACCGCTGCGCCGCGAACCAGCACCATCGAGACTTCTCCATACGATCATGTCGTGCAGCGGACCGGTTCCAACGCACGCGCTGGCTCTCCCGAACACGGGCCGAACCGAAGCGCTGCTCTATAACACGGCGAAAAGGGGCTATGACAAGGCGAAGACGCATTCGGCACGGCCATCGGCGGCGTCAATGCGGCGGGACCGGGGCGCGGCGCCGAAATCACGTGACGCTCGCGCCACAGGAGTCTTCCAGAGTCGCGGGGAACCCGGCGCCAGCGGCGCCGTTTTATTGACCGGGCTGACCAGCGGTGTCTACTTGCTGGTGATCGCGACGGGGCTCCGTCGTGAATGAAGGGCAGGATATGCGCCGAATGACGCGCAAGACGGGCGGTTTGATCGCCGGACTGGCTGTCGGGCTCATGCTCCTGGCCGTGTCCGACATCGCCTCGGCCCAGACCGCGCCGTCCCGCGCCGGCGTCCCCGCCGTCTCCCTGACCGAAGCCCACGCCGCTCGCGCCGCGGCGGCACAGCCCGGTTCGTCGCGTCTGCGGTTCACCGAGCGCGGCCGTTGGGGCCTGGACCTGAACCTCAGCCAGCCCGTGGGCCGCGACAGCAACCTCGGCGACGTCGAGGCGGGGGCCTATTACCGGGTCAACCCACGTCTGCGCGTCGGCGCCACCGCCGGTCTGGCCGAGCCCGAGAGCGATCCGGCCCGCGCGCCCCAGACCGATCGCCGCGCCGCGCCGCGCTTCCGGCTGGAATCGATCTTCCGCTTCTAGGGCTGGATCAGTCCGGGCCGAACGCCGTCTGGATCGCCGAGACGCCCGCAATTCCGTATGCGCCCGAGCCGATAAGGCCGCGGGCGCCGGCGGCGTCGATGCCGCCGAGGGCATAGACGGGGCGGGGTGAGGCGTCGACCAGGCCCTTGAAACCCTCCAGACCCAGCGGCGGCCTGCCGGACGACGCGCCGCCCGCCGCGAAGACCGGAGACAGCACCAAGGCGTCCAGTCCGGGGGCGCCCAGCGCCACCCTGGAATGCGCCGCGCCCGTGATCCGCCAGTCCGGACGGGCCGCCGCGATCCCCGCCGCCTGATCCAGCGCCCGCTCGGGCAGGTGGACCCCGTCAGCCCCGATCGCTTCGGCCAGGTCTCCATCCAGCCCGATCAGCAGCAGGCCGTCGCGGGCCCGCGTCGCCTCGCGCAGCCGCAGCGCCGTCTCGCGGGCGTCCGCCCGGCCGAAATGCCGGAACACCACGCCCGAACCGGCCGGAAGCCGCGCCGCCGTCTCCCACGGTCGGGGCGTCCGGTCCGGGTCGGTGAAGAACAGAAGCGGCGGAAGGTTCGGCGGCGCCTTTCCGGTCGCCCGGCTGACTTTGGCGGCGTCCCGTGCGAGGACGCTGGCGGCTTCCCACAGGATTTCGGCGTCCGCCCGGTTCATGACCCCCTCTTCTCCCGAACCCGCCCAGCCGTCCAGCGCCGTCGCCGCGCGGCTGGAGCTGATCCGCCGCCGCATCGTCGAGGCCTGCCGCGCGTCCGGCCGAACGCCCGACGGCGTGACCCTGACCGCTGTGACCAAGACCCAGCCGCCCGAAGCGATCGCCGCCGCGCTCGCCGCCGGCCAGCGCGTTTTCGGTGAAAACCGGGTGCAGGAGGCGCAAAGCCACTGGGCCGGACGCCGCGAGGGGCTGGAACTGCGGCTGATCGGGCCGCTGCAGTCCAACAAGGCCGCCGACGCCGTCGCCCTGTTCGATGTGATTGAAACCCTGGACCGCCCCAAACTGGTCCAAGCCCTGGCCGTCGCGGGCGCCAGGGCGGGCCGGTCGGTCCGGGTGCTGGTTCAGGTCAATACGGGCGCCGAGCCGCAGAAGGCCGGGGTCCTGCCGAAAGAGGCGGGCGATCTGATCGCCCTGGCCGGGTCCGCGGGGCTGATGGTCGAGGGGCTGATGTGCATTCCCCCCGCCGACGAGGCGGCGGGGCCGCATTTCGCCCTGCTGCGCAAGCTGGCGCGGCGGCACGGTCTTGAGGTCCTGTCGATGGGGATGAGCGGGGATTTCGAGACCGCGATCCGCTTCGGCGCCACCCATGTCCGGGTCGGTTCGTCGCTGTTTGGGGAACGAAAGGGCCCCGAAACGCCCTCTAGTGACTGAAAACCGCTCCGCTTGCCGCCGAACCCTTGGCGGAACGGCCGACGCCCGCCATTCTGGTACCCATGCCCACGCCCAAGACCATTCTGATCATCGACGACGACGACGACCTGCGCGAGGCCCTGGCGGAACAGCTGGCCCTGCATGAAGCCTTCCGGCCGGTTCAGGCCGCGACGGCGGCCGAGGGCGTGCGCATGGGCCGCGAGGTCCGCGCCGACCTGATCCTGCTCGATGTCGACCTGCCCGACATGGACGGGCGCGAGGCCTGTCGCCTGCTGCGCAAGGACGGGGTTTCCACCCCGATCATCATGCTGACGGGCCAGACCTCGGATTCCGACACCGTCCTGGGGCTGGAGTCGGGGGCCAATGACTATGTCACCAAGCCCTTCCGCTTCGCCGTCCTGCTGGCCCGCATTCGCGCCCATTTGCGCAGCCACGAACAGTCCGAAGACGCGGTCTTCCGCATCGGCCCCTATGAGTTCCGCCCGGCGGCCAAGGTCCTGGTCGACGACAAGGCCCGGAAGGTGCGGCTGACGGAGAAGGAAACCAGCATCCTCAAATATCTCTACCGCGCCGGGGCCAAGGCCGTGTCGCGCGAGGAGCTGCTGACCGAGGTCTGGGGCTATAACGCCGGGGTCACCACCCACACCCTGGAAACCCATATCTACCGCCTGCGCCAGAAGATCGAGCCCGAGCCCGGCCAGGCGCGGCTGCTGCTGACCGACGCGGGCGGATACCGGCTGCAGCCGTGAGATTCAGGCCGGTGATCCCTGCGCTGGCCTTCCTTGGCGTGGTTTCGTGCGTGGCCGAGCCAGCAGAGGAAAACGTCGATACGCCGGCGCCCTCGACCGACAGCGGCGTGGTGTTCAATTTGCGGCCTGATCAACGCCGGGCTCTGGAGGTGTCGGCCAACGCCGGAGACGCCGAAGCTGCCTTCAGGCTTGCCCAGTACTACGGAATATCGTGCGGTCCGGACGGGCGTTGCGATCCCGACGACCGCAAGCAGAGCCGGGCGTGGATGCAGCGCGCGGCGTCGCTCGGCCATCAGGCAGCGGCTTCCTGGCTGGAGCCCAACCCGGACGCCGTCACGCCGAATTAGACCGCCAGATCCATCGTCACCGGCGCGTGGTCGCTGGGCTGGGTCCATTCGCGGACCGTGTCGTGGATGCGGGCGCTGCCGGGCTTCACCGCCGGGGTCAGGCCGGGCGAGGTCCACAGGTGGTCGAGGCGCAGGCCGCGATTGGACCTGCGGAAGTCAGCGGCGCGATAGCTCCACCAGCTGGCCAGTTTGGTCGGCTCGGGGATCTGGTCGCGCACCACATCGGCGAACCCGCCCGCGGCCTGAAGCCGGCGCAGGGTCTCGACCTCGACCGGCGTGTGGCTGACGATCTTCGACATGTAGCGGTGGTTCCAGACGTCGTTTTCGCCCGGCGCGATGTTGAAATCGCCCGCCAGCACCAGCGGCCGCTGCCTGTCGCGGCCTGACATCTCGGCGGTGAGGCGCTCGTAGAAATCCATCTTGTGATCGAATTTCGGGTTCAGGGCCCGGTCGGCCACGTCGCCCCCGGCGGGGATGTAGAAATTCTGCACCTCGATCCCGTCGACCCTCACCCCGACGCAGCGGGCGTGGCCTTCACGGCAGACATCGAGCGCCGGGGCCTCGGCGATCGGCCTGCGGCTGGCGATGGCGACGCCGTGCCAGCCCTTCTGTCCGCCGATCTTGAGGTAGGGCATCCCCATGGCCTCGAACGCCGCCCGGGGGAACTGGTCTTCCAGGCATTTGATCTCCTGCAGGCACAGGACGTCGATCCCGCTTTCGGAGACGAAGCGCGCGACCTGGTCGATGCGCAGACGGACGGAGTTGATGTTCCAGGTGGCGATGCGAAGCATCGCCGAATCCTAGTGGGCGCGCGGTCAAAAGGCTGCATGGTTTTTGGGGCGCTCGCGCTCGCGACGCGGTCGCTCACTGCTTGAGCGCGCGGCATGCGCGAAAGCGCCAGGCCGCGTCGGGTCGGGAGGTCCCGAAGGGCCGACGACCGCGGCCCAACAAAAATGCGCCCGATCCATTCGGACCGGGCGCTGGAAGGTTCGTCTCTCTCGCCGCCGGGAAGGGGATGAAATCCGTAGCGGGTCAGATCGGCTCCCGCCGACCTGTGATTAAAGTGCCACGGTCGGCGAAAAATGTCAAACTGAGGTTCGCGCCTCAGGCGAAATCAGTTCCGGCGCGGCCGCCGGGTGGGATCGCGCAGCTGGAACAGGCTGGCGGCCAGGTTGGGCGCGGGCGTCAGCGAAGTCAGCTGGGTCCGGGTGCTGCCGCCCTGGGCGTCGCGGATGGTCCATTCGTGCAGGCGGACCGGATTGCCGGCGAAGGACAGGATGACCGAGCCCTCGTTGGGCCGGCGTGCGTCGCGGGCGATGATGGCGAAGGCGCCGGAGTCCATGCGGGTGACCCGATCGATGCGCACGCCCTGATCGAAGCGGACGTTGCGGGCCAGGAAGGTCGACAACGGCGTGGCGCCCAGCGGCACCTGGCGGAAGACGTTCAGGCGCGGGTCGTAGCGTTTGACGTTGGAGCCGTCCGAGACGACCAGCAGGCCGGCCGGGTTGGTGTATTCGAACCGCATCTTGCCGGGGCGTTGCAGGTAGAAGCGGCCTTCGCGGCGCTGGGCGCCCGAGGTCTCGACGAAATTGCCCTGGGCCGAGGTCAGGCCCTGCAGATAGGCCTGGGCCTGGGCCAGCACGGCGCGGTCCTCGGCCGACAGCGCGCTCTGGGCGGCGGCGGGCAGGGCGGCGACGGCCGCGATGGCGGCGGTTCCGAGCGCGAAGGCGCGGCGTGAGACGGTCATGGGGTCTTCTCCCGTTCGGGATGGTTGTTGATCATGCCGTCATGCAATCGAGGAACGGCGCGGGCATGACACGAGCCTGACCATATTCCGACCTTCGGATGAAGCCTCGTTCAGCTTGGAGGCGATGACGACGGGTCCCAAACGCAGCAGTGACGCCGACGTTGCCCGCTACATCGGCGGCGGGCCGGCCAGGATGTCGCGCTTGCCGGCGTGGTTGGCGGGGCTGACCACGCCTTCCTGCTCCATCCGTTCGATCAGGGAGGCGGCGCGGTTGTAGCCGATCTGCAGGCGGCGCTGGATGTAGCTGGTCGAGGCCTTGCGGTCGCGGGTGACCACGGCCACCGCGCGATCATAGAGGTCGTCGCCCGAGCCGCCGCCGCCCTCGTCATCGAAGGCTGCTTCGCCGTCGCCGTCCGGATCGTCGGTGATCAGGTCCAGATAGTCGGGCTCGCCCTGGCTGCGCAGGTGTCTGCAGACCTCATCGACCTCCTGATCGGTCACGAACGGGCCGTGCAGGCGGGTGATGCGGCCGCCGCCGGCCATGTAGAGCATGTCGCCCTGACCCAGCAGCTGTTCGCCGCCCTGCTCGCCCAGGATGGTGCGGCTGTCGATCTTGGAGGTGACCTGGAAGGAAATCCGGGTCGGGAAATTCGCCTTGATCGTGCCGGTGATGACGTCGACCGAGGGGCGCTGGGTGGCCATGATCAGATGGATGCCGGCGGCGCGGGCCATCTGGGCCAGACGCTGCACCGCCCCCTCGACGTCCTTGCCGGCGACCAGCATCAGGTCGGCCATCTCGTCCATGACGACGACGAGGAAGGGCAGGGGTTCGGGCCGGATCTTCTCGGATTCATAGACCGGGCGGCCCTGGTCGTCGAAACCGGTCTGGACCGTGCGTTCGAAATGCTCGCCCCTGGCCACGGCCTCGCGGGCGCGCTCGTTGTACGAGGCGATATTGCGCACGCCCAGCTTGGACATCCGCCGATAGCGGTCCTCCATCTCGCGCACGGTCCATTTCAGCGCGACGACCGCCTTCTTCGGATCGGTGACGACCGGGGCCAGCAGGTGCGGGATGCCGTCATAGACGCTGAGCTCCAGCATCTTGGGGTCGATCATGATGAAGCGGCATTCGGCCGGGCTGTGGCGGTAGAGGATCGACAGGATCATGGCGTTGACCCCGACCGACTTGCCCGAGCCGGTGGTGCCGGCGATCAGCAGGTGGGGCATGCGCGCCAGATCGGCGACATAGGGCTCGCCGCCGATGGTCTCGCCCAGGGCCAGCGGCAGCAGATGGGCGGGCTTGTCGTATTCGCCCGACGCCAGCAGGTCGCGCAGATAGACCGTCTCGCGCTTCACATTGGGCAGTTCGATGCCGATGGCGTTGCGGCCCGGCACGACCGAGATGCGGCAGGCGCGGGCGCTCATGGACCGGGCGATGTCGTCGCTGAGGGCCACGACGCGGCCGTGCTTGACGCCCGGGGCGGGGA
>CALSBO010000072.1:0-15288 GCA_943373195.1 Brevundimonas vancanneytii | reverse complement strand
CCAGACCGGATTCGACGGCCTTGTCGATCAGGCCCGAGAGGACGTTCAGCCCCCGCAGGAAGATGGCGGGCGTGACGGTTTCGGTGGCCAGGCTCATGGGGTCAGTCCTTTTTGCAGACCAACCTTCTGCTACGCTTCGCGCACGAAATCCAGAAAGATCGGGGCCGTGTCGCCCAGCTTCTTTTCCTCATAGCGGGTGACGACGTGATCCGCCGGGGCGGTGCGCCAGTCGTCGGCCTCTTCCGCCTGCCAGACCAGACCTGGCGTCCGCTCGAACCGATCCAGCGCCCAGTCGGCATAGTCCTTCCAGTCGGTGACGAATCGCAGCCGACCGCCGGGCTTGAGCAGGCGGGCGATCTCGGCCGCGGTCTCGTCCTGCACCAGCCGCCGCTTGTTGTGCCGCGCCTTGTGCCACGGGTCGGGGAACAGGATCATCACCCGGTCCAGCGAGCCGTCGGGTAGGGCGGTCATCACATCGCGCGCGTCGTCGGCGTGCAGGCGGACATTCTTCAGCTCGCGCTCGTCGATGTGGCGAAGCGCCGAGGCGACGCCGTTCAGGAACGGCTCGCAGCCGATCATCAGCGTGTCAGGATGGCGGCTCGCCTGTTCGGCCAGATGCTCGCCGCCCCCGAAGCCGATCTCCAGCCACACCGCTTTCGCTTCGGACATCAGCGCCTCGGGATCGATCGGCCCGGCCTTCGGATCGGGCAGGGCGATGGACGGAAGCAGGGTGTCGAACAGGGCCGCCTGCCGCGGCTTGATGGCCCGCGACTTGATGCGGCCGAACGAGCGGAGCGGGCGGTGGGCGAGGTCGTCGGACGAGGGCATGGGGCGGGGTGTAGAGGGGCGAGGGTCGAGGGTCGAGGGGTGAGGGAAGGCAGATGCGGCGTTCCGGGAGTCAGCGCCGGACCCCTTCTCCCTCGACCCTCGACCCTTATCCCTGGATCAGCGCCTTCAGCTTCTCGACCAGATCCGTCTTCTCCCAGCTGAAGCCGCCGTCGGCGTCCGGTTCGCGGCCGAAATGGCCGTAGGCGGCGGTGCGGGCGTAGATCGACTTGTTGAGCCCGAGGTGTTCGCGGATGCCGCGCGGCGTCCCGCCGCCGATCAGGCCCAGCAGCTTTTGCTCGAGAACCGCCTCGTCGATCTTGCCCGTCCGGTGCAGATCGACATGGATCGACTGCGGCTCGGCCACGCCGATGGCGTAGCTGATCTGGATGGTGCAGCGGTCGGCCAGACCGGCGGCGACCACATTCTTGGCCAGGTAGCGGCAGGCATAGGCGGCCGAGCGGTCGACCTTGGTCGGGTCCTTGCCCGAAAAGGCGCCGCCGCCGTGCGGAGCCGCGCCGCCATAGGTGTCGACGATGATCTTGCGGCCGGTCACCCCGGCGTCCCCGTCGGGCCCGCCGATCTCGAAGATGCCGGTCGGATTGATGTGCCAGACCGTATTCTCGTCGGTGAACCCCTCGGGCAGCACCTCCAGAATGTAGGGCTTCACGATGTCCGCGACCTCGGTCGAGGACAGGCCCGGGGCGTGCTGGGTCGACAGCACGATCGAGGCGGCCCGCACCGGCTTGCCGTCCTCGTACTGGATCGTCACCTGGCTCTTGGCGTCGGGCTCCAGCCGTTTGTCGCCGCCGTGGCGGACCTCGGCCAGACGTTTCAGGATGCGGTGGCTGTATTGAAGCGTCGCCGGCATCAGCTCGGGCGTCTCGTTCGAGGCGTAGCCGAACATGATCCCCTGGTCGCCCGCGCCCTCGTCCTTGTTTCCAGCGGCGTCGACGCCGACCGCGATGTCGCGCGACTGGCCGTGCAGACGATTGATGAACTCGAACCGTTGCCAGTGGAAACCGTCCTGCTCATAGCCGATGTCGCGCACAACCTTGCGGACCGCGGCCTCGATCTCGTCCTTCACCCCCGACGCCCATTCACCGTCCGGGGTCATGATGCCCTCGCCGCGGATCTCGCCGGCCACCACCACGAAATTGGTCGTGGTGAGGGTCTCGCAGGCCACGCGGGCCTCGGGGTCCTTGGACAGGAACAGGTCGACGATGGCGTCGGAGATCTGGTCCGCGACCTTGTCGGGATGCCCTTCGGAGACGCTTTCGGAGGTGAACTGGAAGGACGATCGGGACAAGGCTCGGCTCCGGACGCGCGGGATGGCCGCCAGACATATAAAGATATGTTTATATGTTCAAGACGCTGAGCGCGTTCGCTTCCATATTGCCTGGGCGCTGGCCGGCGCCTCGCCCGCCAGCCAGCGCTCGAACACGCCCGCGCCCTGGATCAGAACCGCCAGCATCCCCAGTCCCAACTGGGCGCTGGTTTCGCCCAGGGCCGTCACCCCCGGCATCAGGACCGAAGACAGATGAACGGCCAGGATCAGCACCATGCAGGCGCAGACCCCCAGCGGCCACCATCGCTCACGCTTCAGGGCCAACCACAGAAAGGCCGCCAGGCAGCCGGTATCCGCGAGGACCACGCCCACACGAAGCCCGCCGATGCGGACGTCGTTCAATGGCAGCGAAACCATCCAGCCGATCAGGAAGATCAGAACGCCCAGCCGTTCCGGATGACCGCCCCGCGTCCAGGCGATCGCCAGCACCGCCAGACTGGTGACGAGATACAACAGGACAAAGGGCGTCATCTACGCGCGCTCCTTGTGCTGGCTCAGGCCGGCGGCGCGACCAGCTTGCCGATCGCCTGGGCCTGCGACGCATAGTCCAGGACCATGTCGGCGACGCCCTTCAGCATCAGGGCGCAGACGACCACCAGGGCCGTGATGATCAGGAGACGGACGCCCCAATGGCCTGGCGGCGGCCGGTATCCGAACCGGCGCTCTGCGCCCCCACCTGGGCCATCACCCAGCCCGCGCTCAGCACCTGCTGCAGCAGTTCGCGCGGGTTCGCCTTCTCCGCGTCGTCCGCCAGGCCCCGCATCAGATGGGCTCGCACCGGGTCGTTCGGCCCCAGGGGACTGAATCCCTCCAGCGCCGCCTCCAGATCGTCCCAGGTCCAGTGGGGAAGGGTCTGTTTCCGCGTAGCCATCGTCTGACTCCCTGACTGCGCGCCCAGACAAGCTGGACGGCGCGGGCGTGGCTATGGGGTCTTTCTGGTCTGGTACGTTTCGTTCCAGGAGCGCGAGCGCCGCCTTGCGCCGGTTGACGCCCAGACGGCGGCAGGCCTCGTGCACGTGCTTCTTGACCGTGGCCTCGGACAGACCCAGCTGCGCGGCGATTTCCTTGTCGGTCAGGAAGGCCGTCAGCCTCAGACATTCTTCCTGTCGCGCGCTGAGCCGCTGTGTCATCGACCGCTCCGAGAGAGCGGTCTGACTAGGACGTTCCGGACGGACCGTCCAGATCAACCGTCGGTCCGCGAAGGGTTGGGAAAAGATGGTGCCGCCTAGGTGACTCGAACACCTGACCCCCGCATTACGAATGCGATGCTCTACCGGCTGAGCTAAGGCGGCCTTGGCGCAGCGGACGGCTCGGCCCGCGCGAGAGGGGCTCTTTATACGTGGCGCTCGGGATTGCCAAGCGCCGCGAACAGGGCGGTTTCATCGGGCGTGGCGGCGAGGCGGATTTCGAGGCCGGACCGCTCGCCCAGAGGCTCTGCCGCCGCCGCCGACAGGGCGACCGCCGCCTCGCCCGCGAACGGTCCCAGCGCCTCCAGCGCCCGCCCGGCCCGCGCCGAATGGACCAGAACCGCGTCGAACCGGCCGGGCGCGGCCGCCCCGGTTTCGACCGCCTCATAGACGGGCAGGGCCCGGGCCTCCCTGCGGCCCCGCAGCAGGGCCGGCAGATCGCCCGCCGGCTCCCGCGCGCCGGGGACCAGCAGCGGCCCGGCCGGCGGCCCCTCGGCGATCAGCAAGGCGGCCAGCCGGTCCAGATCGCCGTTCGCGGACCGCACCCGGTCGAAGCCCGCCGCCCGCGCCGCCTCCGCCGTGGCGTCGCCGACCGCGAACACCGGCCGGGACCGGTCGGGGCTCAGGGCCGCGAAGGCCGCGACGCCGTTGCGGCTGGTGAAGGCCAGGGCGGCGACGCCGCCCAGGTCGGGCGGGGCTTGCGGGATCGGCCGGATCGCCAGCAACGGCGCGACGACCGGCTCGAAGCCGAGAGCGGCCAGACGGTCGGCGGTGCGCGACGCGCCCGGCTCGGCGCGCGTGACCCAGACCCGGCGGATCGCCGTCAGGGCCGAACCCGCTGGTCGCCGGCGGCGTCGTGAACCTCGGCGCCCAGCCGCAGGCCCAGCGCGCGCGCGCGGTCCATCGCGTCGTCCGCCTCGACGTCGCCCATCTCGCCCGCGCGCCGCCAGCGGGCCGATCCGTCGGGGGCCAGCATCTCCGTGGTCAGCCTGAGGCGGCCTTCCGAGACGACGGCATGCGCCCCGACAGCCGTCCGGCACGACCCCTCCAGCGCCGTCATCGCGCCCCGCTCGGCTGCCACGGCCAGGGCGGTCATGGGATCGTTCAGCATCGCCGCCCAGGCCGCGCCCGCGTCGTCGGTCCGGGTCTGCAGGGCCAGCGCCCCCTGACCCGGCGCCGGCAGGAAGTCGTCCGGCGACAGCCTCTCGCGGATCGCGCCCTCGAAGCCCAGCCGGTTCAGCCCCGCCGTGGCCAGCAGGATGGCGTCGAACGTCCCCTCGGCCAGTTTGCGCAACCGGGTGTCCACATTGCCGCGCAGCATTTCGATGTTGAGGTCGGGCCGCAGCGCCAGAGCCTGGGCTTGGCGCCGCAGCGAGGCGGTGCCCAGCCGCGCGCCTTGGGGCAGGTCCGCGAAGCAGGCGACGGTCTCGCTGACGAAGGCGTCGCGGGCGTCCTCGCGCGGCGGCGTGGCGGCGATGCACAGGCCGCCCGGCTGGTCGGCCGGCACGTCCTTCATCGAATGCACCGCCACATCGACGCGACCCTCCAGCAAGGCCTCCTCGATCTCCCTGGTGAACAGCGCCTTGCCGCCGATCTCCATCAGCCGGCGATCCTGCACCCGGTCGCCCGTGGTGACGATCTCGACCAGCGGCACGGCGTCCATCAGATCGCCGTCGGCCACGCCCAGGGCCCGGCCGATGGCGCGCTGCATCATGCCCGACTGGGTCAGGGCCAGTTTCGAGCGGCGCGTGCCGATGCGGACGAGAGGGGCCATGAGATAGGTTGCGCCCAGAATCGTTGCGTGAGGGGGTCGGGGTCGCTACCTCGACCCGATGGAGAGGTCCGCCGACTATAGCAGCGAAGGGAGCCGGGCAACCGACGCGACCCTGACGGTCCTCGGCCTCGAGACCAGCTGCGACGAGACCGCCGCCTCGGTGGTGCGGCTGTCGGCCGACGGCGAGGCGACCGTCCTGTCCTCGGTGGTGCACAGCCAGATCGACGACCATGCGGCCTATGGCGGCGTCGTGCCCGAAATCGCGGCCCGCAGCCATGTCGAGATGATCGACGGCGTCGTCCGCCGCGCCATGGACGAGGCGGGTCTGGGCTATGACGGTCTGGACGGCGTCGCCGCCACCGCCGGGCCGGGCCTGGTCGGCGGCGTCATGGTCGGCCTCGGCTTCGGCAAGGCCGTCGCCCTGGCCCGCGGCCTGCCGCTGATCGCGGTCAATCATCTGGAAGGCCACGCCGTCTCGGCGCGGCTGGGCGGGCGGGCCGACTATCCCTTCCTGCTGTTGCTGGTCTCGGGCGGCCACTGCCAGCTGCTGGAGGTGCGCGGCGTCGGCGACATGACCCGGCTGGGCACGACCATCGACGACGCGGCCGGCGAGGCCTTCGACAAGATCGCCAAGGCCCTGGGGCTCGGCTACCCCGGCGGCCCCGCGCTGGAGAAACTGGCCGAGACCGGCGACGGCTCCCGCTTCGACCTGCCGCGCGCCTTGCTGGGCCGCAAGGACTGCGACTTCTCCTTTTCGGGCCTGAAGACCGCCGCCGCCCGCCTGGCCCAGACCTGCGAGACGGATCAACAGCGCGCCGATCTGGCCGTTGCGGTCCAGTCCGCCATCGCCCGCCAGCTCGGCGAACGGTCGGACCGGGCGCTCAAGGCCTGGGCGGAATCCCACGCCCTCAAGCAGCCTCGCCCCGCGGGCGAGGCGGTAGGGCAAAACAAGGGACTCTTCGTCGTGGCCGGCGGCGTCGCGGCGAACCGCACCGTTCGCGCGACGTTGCAGGCGACGGCCGACAAAAACGGATTCGCTTTCCTCGCCCCGCCCATGGCCTATTGCACCGACAATGCGGCGATGATCGCGCTGGCGGGGGCCGAACGGCTGCGCAAGGGCTGGGTGTCCGACATCGACACCGCCGCCCGGCCGCGCTGGCCGCTGGACGAATACAGCGCGCTCCACGACCCGACGCACGCGCCGGGCCGCAAGGGCGCCAAGGCTTGAGGGAATGACCATGCAGTTCAAGACCGCGGGCGTGATCGGCGCCGGCGCCTGGGGCACGGCCCTGGCCCAGGTCGTCGGCCGGGCGGGCCTGGACGTCCTGTTGCAGGCGCGCGAGCCCGAGGTGGTCGACAGCGTCCGCGCCCGCCGCATCAATGAGGCCTTCCTGCCCGGCATCGTGCTGGACGATCATGTCTCGGTCACCGCCGACCTGGCCGATCTGGCGGGCTGCCACCTGATCCTGGCCGTGCCTCCGGCCCAGCATATGCGCTCGACCCTGGCCGCCTTCGCGCCCCATCATCGCGCCGGGGTTCCGGTCATTCTCTGCTCCAAGGGCATCGAGCGCGGCTCGCTCAAACTGATGACCGAGGTCTTGGCCGAGACCCTGCCGGACGCTCCGGCGGCGGTCCTGTCCGGCCCCAGTTTCGCGGGCGAGGTGGCGCGCGGCCTGCCCTCGGCCGTCACCCTGGCCTGCGCCGACGAGGCCTTGGGCGAAGAGTTGATGTGGACCCTGTCGGCACCCGGCTTCCGGCCCTATCTGGCGACCGACCTGATCGGCGCCGAGGTCGGCGGGGCGATCAAGAATGTGCTGGCCATCGCCTGCGGCATGGCCGAGGGCCGCGGTCTGGGCCGCAGCGCCCACGCCGCCCTGATCACCCGCGGTTTCGCCGAAATGACCCGGATGGGCGTCGCTCTGGGCGGTCAGGCCGAGACGGTGGCGGGCCTGTGCGGCCTCGGCGATCTGGTGCTGACCTGCTCCAGCCCCCAGTCGCGCAACATGAGCCTGGGCCTGGCGCTGGGACAGGGCCAGACGGTCGAACAGGCGCTGGCGGGCAAGCGATCGGTGGCTGAGGGCTATGAGAGCGCGCCGGCGGTGCGGGAACTGGCCGCGAAGATGGGCGTCGACATGCCGATCTCGCTGGCGGTCGCGGCCCTGCTGACCGGCGAGACCACGGTCGAGGCCGTGATCGACAACCTGCTCTCCCGCCCGCTCAAGGCCGAACGGCACTGACGACCGCAATGGACGAGACCCCGCCGATCAGCGAACGCAAACGCGTCTGGACCACGCCGCCCGGCGTGGCCCTGTGCGCCGAGGATGACATCGCCGATCCCGGCTCGCGCGGCTTCGTGCTGCAGATCGGCGAGGCCTTCTTTCACGGCTTCGTCGTGCGCAAGGCCGGTCAGGTCGCCGGCTATGTCGACCGCTGCCCGCACCAAGGCTTTCCGCTGGCGATCGAGCTGGATCGCTATCTGATTCCGGATGGATCGCTGATCCTGTGCGGCTGGCATGGGGCGGTGTTCGAGCCGCTGTCGGGCGCCTGCGTCGGCGGCCCCTGCGCGGGCGCCCGGCTGACGCCCTGGCCGGTCGCGGCCTCGGGCGGCGTCATCCGCACGGCCTGACGCTCAGTCCGGACGGCGCAGCAGATAGAGGCCGAAGCCGATATAGCCGCGGCCGAACTCCGTGATGGCCTGAACGCGGTCGGCGTTGAACCGGATCGACCCGGCCTCGGGCGCCTCGGGGTTGGCGTCCAGCCAGGCCCGTGCGGCGGCGACGCAGTCCAGGGGATAGGCCTCGAACACCTCCGGGGGCGAAATCCGTCCGTCCACGACCTCGAACCCGGCGGCGATCGCCGCCGCCCGCCAACCCGCATCGTCCGTGTACAGATTGGTGTATTCGGCGATCTGGCGCAGCGGCTCCGGCGGTTCCTTCAGCCAGACGACATCGCCCCACAGCAGCCAGCCGCCCGGCTTCAGCGCGCGGCGCAGGGCGACAAAGCCCGCCTCGGGCGTCGGCCGTCCCTCGCCGGTGATGTTGGTGGTCCCCAGGGCCGTGATCAGATCGACCGGTCCGCGCCGGGCCAGCACCTCGGCCGCGCCGGCGACGGCCAGGCCGATCCGGTCCGCCACGCCCGCCCCCTCGATCCGGCGCCGCGCCAGCTCGGCCATCACCGGGTCGTACTCCACGGCCGTGATCGCAAGGCCGAACCGCTCGGCCAGTTGGATGGCGACCTTGCCATTACCCGAACCGATGTCGATCGCCTCCGCGCCCGGCCCCAGGCCGGTGCGCGCGACCGCCGCCTCGATCGCGGCCATCTCCACGCCGTTGCAGACCTCGCGGACCTCATAGCCGATGCGTTGGAAACTCATGGTCATGGGGGCTTGTCTCCCGGCGCGGGGAGGCGGGCAAGGGGTGCCGTCTCCTCCCCGTCCGAAGGATGGGGAGGGGGACCACGCGCAGCGTGGTGGAGGGGTGGAGCCTGATCGCATGCGATCGGGCGAGCAGGGAGCGCGGATCGGCGCCCCTCCACCATCCTTCGGATGGTCCCCCTCCCCATCGCTCCGCGACAGGGAGGAGACGGGATGCTGCCGCCCATTCCCCGATTGCTGACATATCCCGCGCCGCCAAGCCTTTGACTTCGCCCGCCTTCCCAAAAATACAGCGTCATCAGCCTTTCACGGCAAGCCCGCCGGTTAGAGTCCCCTCGTCCCGTCGCAATGGGAGGCTCGCTCGGCCGGCGAACCGAAGCGGCGGCGGGACCGGATGGAGCGGGGTCTCGCTGTGCAAGCAGGGAGGCCGGACCGGTTCCGGCGGCCTCCTGAGGGCTTGCTGGCCGGGGTGGAGGGCCGAGGGGGATACTCAGGCCGTTCCAGGGATCGGGTCGTCGCCCGACCTGCCCGCCGGAGGCGCTGCGGTAAGGCCCGAACACGGCCACCCGACGCAAGCTTCCGGATAACCGTCCGCGCGGAGCGTCTCGTCTTCGTCGAAACGGTACTCAAATACTCTTCTCCGGGCGAAGGCCCGGGCGCTCCGCCATGCCTCCCGCTCGCGACGCCGGCTCGCAATCAAGTACTTTACAATACAAAGTTACTATGGCATCTGGTGAGTGGACATCGGGAGATCCGCTCATGACCGCCGCCGCCTTCACCTTCGACACGTCGCGTTCGGAACCGACCGTCGCCGTCTGCGCGGGCCGCGTTCTGCTGCTGGCCGGCCTGACCTTCGGAACCGCCAACCTCGTTCAATGGGGCATCCTAGGCGGCGCGCTCGATCTTCATCCCGCCCTGCTGGGCGTCAACTGGGCCGTGGCCGTCGCCGCCTTCCTGACCGGCCTGGTCCAGCTGCGCCGGACCGGCGGCGAGGCCGGGCGGCGGGTCGCCGGCTGGTCGAGGATTTTCGTCCTGGCCCATCTCGCCGCCGCAGCGGCGCTCGCCGCCGTCTCGTATCAGACGGGCGACTGGGGCCTGATGCGCTGGGCCGCCGTCGCGGGTCTGATCCTGTACGCCGTCGGCTGGGCCGTCGCGGCCATCCGCACCGGGACCCGCAACATGGGCGCGCTCTTCCTGGTCGCCCTCGCCGGCGCCGCGGCGGCCGCCCTGTTGTTCGGAACCCCGGATCAGTCCCTGATCCAGGCGATCACCCTTGCACTCGCGGCCCTGTTGCCGGGCCTGTGGCTGGCCAATGGCCGCCGACTCTGAGGAGACTGACCCCATGACCGAGAACACCGAAGACCCCGCCGCCGACATCGCCTGGATGCGCCGCCTCGCCGAGGAGGGGGCCGAGACGCCGATGCAGGGCGCCTCCATCCTGTTCGGCGCCGGCCTGATCTACGGCTCCGGCAGCCTCGCCCACTGGGCCGTGGCCCGGGGATTCGGCGGGTTCGACATGGACGCCGTCAATGTCATCTGGCTCGCCGCCACGGCCCTGTTCTTCGTCCTGTTGATTGTCACCCTGGTCCGCATGAAGCGGGCGGGCGGCGTGCAGACCTCCGCCAACCGCGCCTCGGGCACCGCCTGGGCCTCCGTCGGCTGGGGCATCTTCGCCCTGGCCGCCTCCATGGCCGTCCTGGCCTGGCGGCTGGGAGAGGAGGCCGCCCTGGTCGCCCTGGCCCTGATGCCGTCGATGATCATGGTCTTCTACGGCAGCGGCTGGGCGGTCTCGGCCGCCATGCAGCGTTCGAAAGCCCTGTGGACCCTGGCCATCGGCTCGTTCGCCGCGGCGCCGCTGCTCGCCGCCCTCACCGGCTCGGCGGACCAGTACCTGGCCTATGCCGGCGCCCTGTTCCTGCTGATGGCCGTGCCGGGCTGGTTCCTGATGCGCCAGACACGGGCCTGATCTGATGACGGACGCGTTCGACATCAACCGGATCGATGATGTCATCCACGGGCGGGTGCGGCTCGGCATCATGGCTGTGCTGTCGGGCGTGGAGTCTGCCGACTTCAACACCCTGAAGGCGCGGCTGCAGACCACGGACGGCAATCTGTCGGTGCATCTGCGCAAGCTCGAGGACGCCGGCTTCGTCGCCGTGACCAAACGGTTCGAGGGCCGCAAACCCCTGACCGAAGCAGCGATGACGCCGGTCGGTCGCAAGGCCTTCGTCGCCTATCTCGACGCCATGCAGGGTCTCGTCGGAAAGGCATGATCGGGGGGCGGTGGCCCGCGCCGGAACGGTCGTCTAGACAGGCGGCATGACCGGCCGCATTCACCGCTTCGACGCCCTCGACAATTTCCGCGACTACGGCGACTACGCCACGGCCGCGGGACGTCGGGTCGCGCCGGGTCGGCTGTTCCGGTCCGGTCATCACGCCCGGGTCAGCGAGGCGGACCTGGATCGGCTCGGCGCCCTGGGCGTCGCAACCGTGGTCGATCTGCGTCGCCCCTCCGAGCGCCGCGACCAGCCCTCGAAACGGCCTGCGGGCTTCACCGGCGTGGTGATCGAGACCGACCATGACGACGGCGGCGAGGCCCCGCACCTGACCTTCCTGAAGTCCGCCGACCTGACCCCGGATTCGGGCCGCCGCTTCATGACCGGCACCTATCGGCGCCTGCCGTTCGAACCGTCCCACCTGGACCTGTTCGCCCGTTATTTCCGCGCCCTCGGCGACGCGGACGGTCCGGTCCTGATTCACTGCGCGGCGGGCAAGGACCGCACCGGCATGCTGGCCGCCCTGACCCACCATCTGCTGGGCGTCCATCCCGACGACATGGTCGCCGACTATCTGCTGACCAACACCGCCGTCGATCTGGAGCGCCGCGCCCCGGGCATCGCCCGCCAGCTCCAGGCCATGACCGGCCGGGCCGCCGCCCATGACGCCGTCGTCGCCTTTCTCGGCGTCGAGGCGATGTATCTCGACACCGCCCTGACCGAGATGGCCGCCCGCTACGGCTCGACCGACGCCTATCTGGAACAGGCGCTCGGCGTCGACGCGGCCCTGCGCGACCGGATCGGCGAACGGCTGGCGCGGTGACCGGCGCGGGGCGTTCCGTCGAAACGCGCGTCCGGCCCTGGCGGGAACCGCTGGCGGTCGCCCAGGGCCTGCGCCATCTCGAGGGGCCGCTGGCCCTGCTCTCGGACGGCGGCGCCCTGGGTCGATGGTCCTTCGTCGCGGCCGAGCCGGACCGCATCCACACCGGCCCGATCGGACCGAACGGCGCGCTCGACGTTCTGAGGGACCCGGACTTCGCGACCGGCGTGGTCGGCCTGCTCGCCTATGACGCCGGAGCCCGCGTCGCGACCGGTCCGCGCGATCCCGTCTGGCCCGACCTGATGCTGGCCCGCTATCCCGCCATGCTGGCGTTCGATCATCTCGAGGGCTCGGTGCGCCTCATCGGCCGGGGCGACGATCCCGCGTCCGCCAGCGCCGCCGCCGACCGTGCCGAGGCCTGGCTGGCCGCCGCCGCCGAACCGGCCTGCCCCGCCGCCCCCGCTGACGGCTTCACGCCCGAGGCCCCTTCGGCCGCCTATCTCGACGCGGTCGCCGACGTCGTCGAACGGATCGCCGCCGGAGAGCTGTTTCAGGCCAATATCGCTCGCGCCTGGTCCGGCGCCCTGCACCCCGGCGCCGATCCGTTCGACGTCATGCTGCGGCTCGCCGACCGGACCTCGGCCTACGGCGCATTCTGGCGGCTGGGCGATCGGGCGCTGGTCTCCAACTCGCCCGAGCTGTTCCTGACCTTCGATCCGGACAGCCGCCGGATCGAGACCCGTCCGATCAAAGGCACCCGGCCGCGCCACGCCGACCCCGCCCGCGACGCCGCCCTCGCCGCCGAGCTCGAGGCCAGCGCCAAGGACCGGGCCGAAAATCTGATGATCGTGGACCTGATGCGCAACGACCTGTCCCGCGTCGCCTCGCCCGGCTCGGTGGCGGCGCAGGCCCTGTTCGAGGTCGAAAGCCATCCGACCGTCCATCATCTGGTCTCGACGGTCACGGGTCTGGCGCGTCCGGGCGCCGGACCGGCGGACCTACTGGAGGCGACCTTCCCGCCCGGCTCGATCACCGGCGCGCCCAAGCATCAGGCCATGAAGGTGATCGCCGGGCACGAGCCGCCGCGCGGCCCCTGGTGCGGCAGCCTTTTCCATATCGAGGACGACGGCCGGTTGACCGCCTCGGTGCTGATCCGCACCGCTTCGTTCGAGCGATCGGACGGCTTGTGGCGCTTCCGCACCCTCGCCGGCGCCGGCATCGTGGCGGACAGCGAGCCGGCGGCCGAACTGGCGGAAACCGACGCCAAGATCACGGCCCTGCGCGAAGCCCTGACCGGCCGCTAGCAGTTGGAGCAGAGCGTCTTGTCGACGGTTCGCGGCCGCAGATAGTAAATGTGCGAGAACTGCGTGACCGCCGGCATCAGATAGTCGACGGGCGAGTCATAGTCATAGGTCGCCTCCGACACGATCACGCTTTCGCCGTTCGCTATCAGGTCAGTGGGCAAGGTGATGGTCGAGTTGACCGTCCGCGCGGTCATGCCGTCGCCGCGGCTCCAGTCGACCCGCGCCACCCCCGAGGTGCGGGTGACGCTGCTGACCCGCTGTTTCAGGTTGGTGGTCGCGAACGGCTTCATGATCAGGCCGCCGATGTCGAAGATGTCGTCCAGATTGGCGGTGGCGACCGTCTCTTCCTGGGCGACCAGGTCGGCGACCATGGCCGAGACGTGGCCCATCCGCTTCTGGGCCATATAGCCCTGGCAGAACTCGGCCATGCCGAAATAGAAGGCGATCAGCACCGGCGCCAGCATGGCGAACTCGACCGCCGAGACGCCGCGCTCATCGCCTGCCAGACGTGTGAAAAGGCCGCGCCGCATCATGCCGGTTCATTCCGGAAGGCGGTGGTCGCCGTCAGCATGGCGGCCCCGTCATTCATGCGCGACAGCCCCTGGGCCAGGAAGGTCGTCAGCAGCGGCTGCCGATACCAGACCCGCACCAGGATCAGGTCCCCCGGATCGCCGTTGGTATAGGTCAGGACGCCGTTGTCGAACGTGCCGCCGGCCATGGGATCGGGCGGGATGGTGGCGAACTGCGGGATCTCGCGCACATCGACCGTGGCGCGGGCGGCGCAGTCGGGCGCGAAGATGCTCATCTTGCCGCACAGGGTCGTCTTGAACTGCCCCGCCGTCATCGACTGGGCGCTGGCCCGGCCGGTGCGCACCAGCCGGCCGGTCTCGATGGTCGCGTTCTCCAGGACGGAATCGGTCACGAAGACCAGACCCAGCTCCAGGATGGCGAACACCATCAGGATGAAGGGCAGGGCGACCATGCCGAACTCGACCGCGGCCGAACCGTCGGACGCGCGCAGCAGCTCACGAATGAAGCCGGGACGCGCCCGCTTCCGTGTCCGACCTGCGAAGCGCGGGGTCACGGGCGGAATTTCCTTACGGTGTCGGCGCTTCGGGGCCGCTGCTGCGCCCGGTCGGCGAGCAGGACGCGGCACAGGCCATCTCGGTCGCCTGTCCGGCGCGCCAGACGCGGACCCGGCCCGAACCGGCGCCGTCGGTGACGATCACCTGGCTCTGGAACACCGTGCGGCCGATCTGATCGACGGCCACCACCTCGGTGACGCCATAACCCTTGCCGGTGATGTACAGGGTGTTGGAATCCACCACCGTCACATCGGCGATGGCGGGATTGCCGACGATGACCGAGCCGGCGGGACCGCGCAGCTGGACGCGCTGCGCCTGGTCGATCTCGACGTTCATGCTGGCGGACTGGGCCGTACCGATGGCCGGCGCGAACAGCACTGTGGCCGAGGCCAGGACGGCGGCGAGGCGGGCGGGGGAGGCGGATCGGGTCATGGCGTCGACTTCCATTGAACGGGCGCGCGCGTGAGCGTCGATGAACACTGACCCGCAAACCTCAACAAAGTCTGAAATCGAGAAACCGATGCCGGGTATCATAGTAAACGCAACGTCAATAAAGAAATCGCAGTCGTGTACCGTCGTTTTACTCGCCCTTAATCCGCGCCGGGCATGATGACCGTGCAAGAGGGGTCAAGCGGGCAAGCGCCGATGGCCCTGTTGGTGTCAACGATCGCTCGCTTGGAACACAGAAGGATTTCAGCCATGACCAAGTTCGTTTCCAACTTCATGTCCGACGAGTCGGGCGCCACGGCTATCGAGTACGGCCTCATCGCCGCCCTCATCGCCGTCGTCATTATCTCGGCCGTCACGGCCCTGGGCTCGACCATCAAGACCAAGTTCAATGCCGTCGTGACCGGCATGGGCGGCACCGCCGGCGCCTAAGGCTCCGACGAACGTCTGAAACCGGCGAGGGGCCGGGGCGGCGACGCCCCGGCCCCTTTGCCTTGGCGGGGACGCGATCCCCGACCGGCGACATGAGAACTTTTTAGAGTAAATCGGCAAGTAACCACGCCCGCCTACGCGGCTTTAACCGATATCGACGAAAACAGTCCTGCGTTTGGGGGTCAAGCGGGCTACCGGCTCCCCCCGTTTCAGTAGCTCGCTTCACCTCTGTCCCAAGGAAAATCCGATGACCAAGTTCGTTTCCAACTTCATGTCCGACGAGTCGGGCGCCACCGCCATCGAGTATGGCCTGATCGCGGCCCTGATCGCCGTCGTCATCATCTCGGCCGTGACCGCCCTGGGCTCGACCATCAAGACCAAGTTCAATGCCGTCGTGACCGGCATGGGCGGCACCGC
>CALSBO010000071.1:0-15405 GCA_943373195.1 Brevundimonas vancanneytii | reverse complement strand
GATGTCGCCGCAGATGGCGACGCTCAGCCCGCCCACATCCCCGAACGCCCGGCGCAGGCTCAGCAGGTCCAGCAGGGCCTGGGTCGGGTGTTCGTGCCGCCCGTCGCCCGCGTTGACCACGGCGCAGCCGACCTTCTGCGACAGCAGGGCCGCCGCGCCCGAGGCCCCGTGGCGCACCACCAGCACGTCCGGTTTCATGGCGTTCAGCGTCGCCGCCGTGTCGATCAGGGTCTCGCCCTTGGCGGTCGACGAGGTGCGCGGGCTCAGCGCCGTCACATCGGCCCCCAGCCGCTTGGCCGCGATCTCGAATGAGGCGCTGGTCCGCGTCGAGTTCTCGAAGAACAGGTTCATGACCGTTCGGCCGCGCATTAGGTCGAGCGACTTGGACGATTGCCGGTTGAAGTCGACGAAGGCGTCGGCCAGGTCCAGCAGCGGCGGGGTGGTCGCGGCGTTCAGATCGCCGGCGGACAGGAAATGGCTGCGCGGAAACGGCGCCAGCCGCTCGAGAATCAGATCGGTGAGGGCTGCGGGCTGGCTCATCGAGGCCCGCCTATAGGGCCGGGCGCGCCGGAACGGAAGCCGCCGCCTCAGATATAGCCGAACGCCGCCAGCAGGATCGGGATGGTGAAGGCGCTGACCACCGTGGTCAGGGCCACCACGCCCGCCATCAGCGGCGCGTCCCCGCCCATCTGCCGCGCCATGACATAGGAGGCCGCCGCGCCCGGCGAGGCGCCCGCCAGCAGGGCCAGTCCCTGCGCCATCCGGTCCCCGCCCAGCACCCCGGTCAGCCAGTACATCCCCACCGGCAGGACGATCAGCTTGATGACGGTCACCGCCAGCATCAGCAGCGGCCGCGAGGCGGCGTAGCGGAAGCTCAGGCCCGCGCCCGCCGTGATAAGCCCCAGAGCGATGGCGCCCGGCCCCATCAGGTCGAACACCCCCATGACGAGGTCGGGCTTGGGCGCGCCCGTCAGATTGAGCGCCGCGCCTATGCCGCAGGCCCAGATGATCGGATTGCGGAGCAATGACGACAGCGCCAGCCGCCAGCCGCCGCCCTGACCCGCGCCCCACCGCGCCAGCACCAGCACGCAGACCACGTTCAGGGCCGGGGCCAGCACCCCGAAGGCCACCGCCGCCACGCCCAGCCCCGCCTCGCCGAACACCGCCCCCGCCACCGGCAGGAAGACAAAGCCGTTCCAGCGGATCACCCCCTGAAACACGCTGGTGAAGGCCGGATCGCTGATCCGCAGCAGCGGCTTGGCCAGCACCGTCAGCAGGGCCACCGTCAGGGCCACCGCCACCGTGGCCATCGCCACCGGGCCGGCCGCGCCGCCGGCGAAGTCCGCGCGCCACACCGCCGGGATCAGAAAGGCCGGATAGAAGGCGAAATAGGTCAGCCGCTCGACCGCCCGCCAGCCGTCGTCGGTCAGGAAAGCCCGCCATTTCAGCACCCAGCCCAGCGCGATCATGGCGAAGACCGGCACGACGCCGGTGAGCAGGGCGCTCATATGCGCAGCCGATCCAGCGCGCCCTGCAAGATCCAGGCGGCGGCGGTGCGGTCGATCACATTGGCGCGGCGCTTGCGGTTGAGGTCCAGCTCCTCGATCAGGAACCGCTCGACCGCGCTGGTCGACAGCCGCTCGTCCTGGAAGGCGCAGGGCACGGCGCGGATGCGCTGCAGATTGCGGGCGAAGGCCCGGCACGACTGCGCGCGCGGCCCCTCGGACCCGTCCATGTTCAGCGGCAGGCCGATCACCAGCCCCGAGGCCTTGCGCCCGTCCATCAGCTTGAGCACGGCCTGGGCGTCGTCGGTGAATTTGGTCTTGCGCACCAGCGACAGCGGGCTGGCGATCATCCGGGTGGTGTCGCTGACCGCCACGCCGATGGTCTTTTCGCCCAGATCCAGCCCCAGCCAGCAGGTGCCGGGCGGCGTCGAGGCGGCGAGGTCTTCGAGCGATAGAACTGTCACGGCTTGGCGGTAGGACTGGCGAGCCGCCCTGTCAAAGTGCAAGCTGGGGCGCCGTTGTCAGGGGAGCCTCCGATGAAACCTGTCACCTTCCTGGCCGCCCTCGTCGGCCTGACCGCCTGCGACGCCCAGGTCGAGAGCCGCAAGGAGGCGGTGCCCGCCGCCGAACGGGCCGCGCCCGGGCCTGCCGCCGCACCCCTGACCGCCGCCGGTCCGGCCGCGACCGTCCAGCCCGACGCCGAACCGAACCAGCAATGGGCCGCCTCGGTGGTCGAACTGACCCCGCTGACGCGCCAGGGCGAGCGCACCGTCAAACTGTTCGGCACCGCGGGCGGCGATCCGGCCATGAACGGCCTCTACACCCACGTCGCCTTCTTCGACTCCCCGGCCGAGGGCTGGCGCGTTTTCCGCCTCGGCGATTTCCTCGACTACCGCGTCCTCTCGGAATCGCCCGGGCGGGTCGATCTGGAGCTCGACGAGAGCACGATGGACGAGGCCTCGGGCAATATCGGCAGCCGCACCCGGCGCGTCATCGTCGGCTGGGCGGTCGCGACCGACGGTTCGGTTCCGGCCACGGTGACGGTTACACCCGCGCAGTGAAGTCAGAATCCTTGTGAAACCGGCTCCGCGCGGCTAATCCCGCCGGTTCTGGTTTCGCATTGGAGGGCCGCATGGCCATCGACGCCGCGACCGTGCGCCGGGTGGCGCACCTCGCCCGCATCAAGACCCCGGAAGACCGGCTGGAGCCGCTCGCCGCCGAGCTGAACGGCATCCTCGCCTGGATCGAACAGCTGAACGAGGTCGATGTCGCGGGCGTCGAGCCCATGACCTCCAATGTCGCCCAGCCCCTGCGCCTGCGCGACGACGTGGTCACCGACGGGGACAAGGTCGCCGATGTGCTCGGCAACGCCCCGCGCTCCGCCGACGGCTTCTTCGTCGTGCCCAAGGTGGTCGAGTGATGGCCTCCCACTTTACTCCGTCATCCTCGGGCTTGTCCCGAGGACCCATCGTGGCGGACCACGGACGGATCATGTCGACCACCGCTCGTGCGGCTGATGAATGGATCCTCGGGACAAGCCCGAGGATGACGGGAGTTGTCGTGAGCCGCCGCGATGTCTGACCTCACCAGACTCACCCTGAAAGCGGCGCTGGACGGCTTGAAAGCCAAATCCTTCTCATCCGAGGAGATCACCCGCGCCTTCGTCGCCAGTATCGGCGCCGCCAATCCGCGCCTGAACGCCTTCGTCGTCCAGACCACGGACAAGGCCCTCGCCATGGCCCGCGCCTCCGACGCCAAACTGGCGAAAGGCGAGGGCGGGGCGCTGGAAGGCGCGCCGCTGGGGATCAAGGACCTGTTCTGCACCGACGGCGTCCAGACCACGGCCGGCTCCAACATGCTGCGCGGCTTCGTTCCGCCCTATGAGTCCACCGTCACCTCGAACCTGTGGCGCGACGGCGCGGTCATGCTGGGCAAGCTCAACATGGACGAGTTCGCCATGGGCTCGTCCAACGAGACCTCGGCCTTCGGTCCGGTGGTCAATCCGTGGAAGTCGACGGCTTCCAACGCCGACCTGACCCCGGGCGGCTCCTCCGGCGGCTCGGCCTCGGCCGTCGCCGGCGACCTGTGTCTGGCCGCCACCGCCTCGGACACCGGCGGCTCGATCCGCCAGCCCGCCGCCTTCACCGGCACCGTCGGGGTCAAGCCCACCTACGGCCGGGCCAGCCGCTTCGGCATGGTCGCCTTCGCCAGTTCGCTGGATCAGGCCGGGCCGATCACGAAGACGGTCGAGGACGCCGCCATCCTGCTGCGCTCCATGTGCTCCTTCGACCCGAAGGACTCCACCAGTCTCGACGTTGAGACGCCCGACTGGACGCAATCCCTCGGCAAGTCGGTCAAGGGCCTGCGCATCGGCGTGCCCAGGGAATATGTCGTCGACGGCATGCCCGCCGAGATTCAGGCGCTGTGGGATCAGGGCATCGCATGGCTCAAGGCCGCCGGCTGCGAGATCGTGCCCATCAGCCTGCCGCACACAAAATACGCCCTGCCGGCCTATTACATCATCGCCCCGGCCGAGGCCTCGTCCAACCTGGCCCGCTACGACGGCATGCGCTTCGGCCACCGCGCCGAGGGTACGACCAGCCTGACCGACCTCTACGAGACGAGCCGCGCCGAGGGCTTCGGCAAGGAGGTCCAGCGCCGCCTGACCATCGGGGCCTATGTCCTGTCGGCCGGATTCTATGACGCCTACTATGTCCGGGCGCTCAAGGTCCGCCGCCGCATCGCCATGGATTTCGACGCCGTCTGGGACAAGGTCGACGCCATCGTGACTCCATCGACTCCGTCGGCCGCCTTCGCCCTGGGCGACAAGCAGATCGACCCGCTGCGGATGTATCTGAACGACATCTTCACCGTCACCGCCAACCTCGCCGGCCTGCCGGGCATTTCCGTGCCCGCTGGCGTCGACAAGGGCGGCCTGCCGCTGGGCCTCCAGGTCATCGGCAAGGCGCTGGACGAGGCGACCGTGTTCCAGGTGGCCAGCGCGCTGGAGGATGCGGCGGGGTTTGTGGCGAAGCCGGAGAAGTGGTGGTGAGGATTTAGGATTCGTCGGCGCTTCGCCCTTCTGCATTCGGAAAGGGCAGAGTCCGAAGCCACGACTCGGCGTCGGTCAGCCGTCTTTCGCCAGCCAGCCCTTCCTGGAACGCCCGCAGGTTGCGATAGCTCGCGAGCACGATGATCCGCCGGCCCGGGTTTTGCGCGATCACCTCCCGCGCGCGGGCGATCATGTAGCCGTCCCAGGCCGCCTGACCGTCGTCGTCGCCGGGTCCGCCGAGCGCTCTCTCGCTCAGGACCGCCGCCTGCATCAGGTCGCGGGTCAGCGCGTCGTGGACGTCGGCGGGGTGCCGCCAGTGTTGCAGGAGCGCCAGGGTCAGAGAGCGGCGCAGGGCCTGCGTTCGCGCGGAGGCGGCCGGTTGCTCTGTGTTGAAGCGGGCGTATTTCGCGCCGGTCGCCTGGGTCATCGCGGCGAAGATCTCGCCACCCGGCTCCATGGCTTCCACCAAGATGGTTCGCGGTTCCAGCCACGGCCAGACCACCGCCGGATATTCGGGGCGGCCGGGCGTTTCGGTACGGCCGGACAACTCGTCGGGCCGGGTCTCGACCAGCAGGACGTCCGGATCGGCGGCTTCGAGTATTCCGCGCAGGTCTTCATAGGAGAAGGCGGGCTCCTGTTCGTGCAAGCCGTGCAGCGGCGCGAGGATGATCACCGCGTCGGGGGCAAGCCCGTTGGGGGTCTGTGCCGAAGCGGCGCCGGCTGAGGCGCAAAGCGCCAGGGCGATGGTGAGGCGGATGAGGGTGCTGATCATGTCGCCAGGATGCACGTCGCCCCGTGCGCCGGCTATGTCGATGGGGCAAGCGGGACCCCGGAGCGGGCCAGCGGGTCAGGCTGCGAGATCGCCGCCAGGTTCTTGCGGTATCGACGGCTCAGCCGAACGACATCGCCGCAGCGTAGTACCAGATCGGCGTCGCCGTGACCTCGGCTGCGCACCTCCCCGATGAAATCAAGTCTGACGATGGCGGCCCTGTGCACCCGCGCGTACTGGTTCGCCGGAAGACGTTTTTCCAGGTCAGCGAGCGACTCATCCACCAGCAGGAGCCCTTTGTCGGTCACGGCTTCGGCGTAGTTTCCCGCAGCGCGAATCCACTTCACCGTGTCCAGCGGCAGGAGATGGATCGCGCCTCTGCGGCGAACTTTGAGGAACTTGAGCGGCGCGGCCGCTGGAGGGGGCGTTTTCCGCCGCCATCCGACTACGACAAGGCCACCATAGAACAGCGCGTTCAGGCCGACGTTCCGCACCAACATATGTTGACCCATGCCCCACGGCGTCTCGTGCTGCCCCGCTCCGTAAACCGGCCAGTACGCGAGGCTGAACAGGGCGACATGCATCACGGATGCCGTTGCGAACCCCAACAGCAGGATGGATAAACGGCGTTGGACGCTCCCGCCCCAGCGGGCGCTCCCGACCGCGTCAAGGATGAGCGGGGTAAGGACCGCCCAGACGGAGGCGATCGCCATGCTGTAGCGGAACGAGCTCCCCCATGGCTGGGGCGATCCGCTGGAGAGACTGGTGAGGTAGCCTTGCAGGGACAGGATTGCCGCGACGCCGATCCAGGCGATAACGATCACGAGCGCCGTCCGCACTGGCTTGGGAAACAGGGCGGTCCCGCCCGATCTTCCGAGTAAGACCCTTCGGTCACGGAACACGCTCATCGGCTTCCTCAAGCAATGTCTTCCCGCGCGCGGAGTTGACTGGCGCAGCCCTGCGCCTTCGTCTGACCATGGTCGCATACCCGCGTCCATAAGCATCTGCTCCAGAACCAGTCGGCATTCCACGGCTCCCTGGGACCGGCGGGCAGACTCTTCCTTCCCAATTAAGGGGCGACGTGAAAATCCTTCACGCCGACGGCGCGCCGTCCTAGATACCGACCATGACCGACACCACCACCCCCTCCAAACTCATCCAGGGCCGCACCGGCCCGTGGGAAATCGTCATGGGGCTGGAGATCCACGCCCAGGTGGCGTCGAAGGCAAAGCTGTTCTCGGGCGCCGCCGTCGGCTTCGGCGCCGGCCCCAATGAGCAGGTAAGCCTCGTCGACGCCGGCTTCCCCGGCATGCTGCCGACGCTCAACAAATATTGCGTCGAACAGGCCGTCCGCACCGGCCTGGGCCTCAATGCGCAGATCAACAAGCGCAGCCAGTTCGACCGCAAGAACTATTTCTACCCCGATCTGCCGACCGGCTATCAGATCAGCCAGCTCTATTTCCCCATCGTCGGCGAGGGCGTCGTCGAGGTCGAGGCCGAGGACGGCAGCTTCTTCAACGTCGGCATCGAACGCCTGCATCTGGAGCAGGACGCGGGCAAGCTCATCCACGACCTGTCGCCGACCGAGTCCTACGTCGACCTGAACCGCGCCGGCACCGCCCTGATGGAGATCGTCTCCCGGCCCGACATCCGCTCGCCGGAAGAGGCGGTCGCCTACGTCAAGAAGATCCGCACCATCCTGATCTATCTGGGCGCCTGCGACGGCGACATGGAGAAGGGCAATCTGCGCGCCGACGTCAACGTCTCGGTCTGCCGCGAGGGCCAGTACGCCAAATACAAGGCGACCGGCGACTTCAGCCATCTGGGCACGCGCTGCGAGATCAAGAACGTCAATTCGTTCCGCTTCATCTCCCAGGCCATCAACTATGAGGCCCGGCGCCAGATCGAGATCCTAGAGGACGGCGGCAAGGTCACGCAGGAGACCCGGCTTTACGACCCGACCGCCGGCGAGACCCGCTCGATGCGCTCCAAGGAAGAGGCGATGGACTATCGCTATTTCCCCGACCCCGACCTGCTGCCGCTCGAGCTGGAGCAGGCCTGGATCGACGGCATCAAGGCCTCGCTGCCGGAGCTCCCGGACCAGAAGCGCCGCCGGCTGATGGCCGACTACGGCCTGTCGCAATACGACGCCGTGGTCCTGATCTCCGAACAGGCCAAGGCCGACTATTTCGAAGCCGCCGCAAAAGGTCGTGACGCCAAGCTGGTGTCCAACTGGGTGACCAACGAGCTGTCGGCCCGCCTCGCGGCCGACAATCTCGACTTCGACCAGAGCCCGGTCCCGGCCGCCCATGTCGCCCAGCTGGTCGAGCTGATCGAGACAAACGTCATCTCGTCGAAGATCGCCAAGGAGGTCTTCGACTACGTCTGGAACGGCGAAGGTTCGCCGGCCGAGGTCGTCGAGAAGCACGGCCTGAAACAGGTCACCGACACCGGCGCCATCGAAAAGGCCATCGACGAGATCATCGCCGCCAACCCCGACAAGGCCGCCGGCGTCGCCGAAAAACCCCAGTCCCTCGGTTGGTTCGTCGGCCAGGTCATGAAGGCCACCGGCGGCAAGGCCAACCCGGCCGCGGTCAACGACATCCTGAAGGCGAAGCTGGGGTTGTAGCGCCGGCCCCCTCCGTCTCGCCGGCTACGCCGACGATCCACCTCCCCCGATGGGGGAGGACTGTGACGGTCGCATTCCTCCCCCATCGGGGGAGGGGGACCGCGCGAAGCGTGGTGGAGGGGGCTCGCGGCCCTATCCAAACAACTCCCCGCTCTGCTCCGTGCCCTCGACCGCCTCCCGCGCCAGCGCCCGGGTCACCGGCCTGTGCAGGGCGTCCAGCCGTTCGACCACAGCCGCGGCGGCCGCCGCCGACCGGTCGATTCGCCGCAGCAGATAGGGGATGACGTCCTTCTGGGGGCGGATGCCGCGCTCGGCGAACCGGGCCTCCAGCATGGCCGACAGGACCGCGTCGTCGGGCGCCTCCATCGGGACGCTGATGACGGCGTCCAGCCGCGAGCGCAGGTCGGGCAGGTCCACCGACCAGGCCGTCGGCGCCGGGCGCGAGACCAGCAGCAGCGCCCCGCCGGGGGCCTGGGCCAGGTTGATCAGGTGGAACAGGGTCTCGTCGTCGGCGTCCATGGCCCGGTCCAGCAGCACCGGCCGGCCGTCCAGCTCCATCGGATTGATCAGCGCCGCCTCGGCCCCGTGCAACGCCACCGCCCCGACCCGCTCGGCCCAGGCCTGGGCCAGCCGACTCTTGCCGCAACCCTCGGGTCCGCAGATCGCCATCGCCCCGCCGATCGGACTGGGCCAGTCGGCCAGCGCCTCGACGGCGGCCCGGTTGCAGCCCGACACGACGAAGCCTTCGGCCCCGTCGGGCAGGTCGCGTTGCAACGGCAGTCGCATCTGGTCGGCGGGCGAGGGGCGGGCGGTCATCGGCCCCCCTCATAGCAGACCCGGCCCGAGGTTCCTCCCCCGGCGGTGGACAAGGTCACGCGGCTGTGGATGTGCGCTCTTCCTTGTCACCCCCGATCTTCCGGCCCCTGCCGACCCGCGAACCTGTATTCCCGCCCCTCAATGCCGTCCGGGACGCAGCCGAAATCCCGCCTGCGTCCGTTTCTGGCGTCTGCTTCCGCTAGCCTTGGCCAATCAACAGCCGGCGGAGGGGTGAATGTATCGACAGGACAGCTTTTCGGCATTTTCGGGCGGGTGGCGCCTTTTGACCCCGGCGAGGCCCGCAAACCTTGACTTTCAGGGGCGATGATGCGCCCTTCCGGCCTCCCGAATTGCGCCCCTTGCGGCCTGTAATCCAAGACGAACCGACCATGCACGCCTACCGCTCCCACACCTGCGGCGCCCTCCGTTCGACCGATGCCGGCGCCAACGTCCGGCTGTCCGGCTGGGTGCACCGCAAGCGCGACCACGGCGGCCTGCTGTTCATCGATCTGCGCGACCACTACGGCCTGACCCAGCTGGTCCTGCACCCCGAGACGCCGGGCTTCGAGGTCGTCGAGCGCCTGCGCGCCGAGAGCGTCATCAAGATCGACGGAGAGGTCGTCGCCCGCTCCGCCGAGACGAAGAACGCCGGCCTGCCGACCGGCGAGATCGAGATCCGCGTCAAGGCCGTCGAGGTCCTGTCCGAGGCCGCCGAACTGCCGCTGCCGGTCTTCGGGGAGCCCGAATATCCCGAGGACATCCGCCTCAAGCACCGCTATCTCGACCTGCGCCGCGAGACCCTGCACAAGAACATCGTCCTGCGTTCGCGCGTGATCTCCTCGATCCGCCAGCGCATGGTCGGCCAGGGGTTCCTCGAATATCAGACGCCGATCCTGACGGCCTCCTCGCCCGAGGGCGCGCGCGACTTCCTGGTCCCGTCGCGTCTGCATCCCGGCAAATTCTACGCCCTGCCGCAGGCGCCGCAGCAGTTCAAACAGCTGCTGATGGTCTCGGGCTTCGACCGCTATTTCCAGATCGCGCCCTGTTTCCGCGACGAGGACCTGCGCGCCGACCGGTCGCTGGAGTTCTATCAACTCGACGTGGAGATGAGCTTCGTCACCCAGGAGGACGTCTTCGCCGCCATCGAGCCCGTCATGCACGGCGTGTTCGAGGAGTTCGCCGACGGCAAGCGCGTCGATCCCTATCCCTTTGTCCGCATCCCTTACCGGGAATCGATCGCCAAATACGGCTCGGACAAGCCGGACCTGCGCAACCCGATCGAGATGCAGGACGTCTCGGCGCATTTCCGCGACGGCGGGTTCGGCCTGTTCAACAAGATCTTGGCGGGCGATGCGAAGAACGCCGTCTGGGCCATCCCCGCGCCCAAGGGCGGTTCGCGGGCCTTCTGCGATCGCATGAATTCCTGGGCCCAGGGCGAGGGCCAGCCGGGTCTCGGCTACATCTTCTGGTCCGAAGATCAGGGCGCGTGGGGCGGCCCGATCGCCAAGAACCTCGGCGCCGAGGCGACCGACGGCCTGATGAAGGCGCTGGGCATGGGGCAGGGCGACGCCGCCTTCTTCGCCGCCGGCGACCCCGCCGTCTTCCACAAGTTCGCGGGCAATGCGCGCACCAAGCTGGGTCAGGACCTGAACCTGATCTCCGATGACGAATTCCGCTTCTGCTGGATCGTCGACTTCCCGATGTTCGAATGGTCCGAGGAAGAGAAGAAGGTCGACTTCTCGCACAACCCCTTCTCGATGCCGCAAGGCGAGATGGAGGCGCTGACGTCCAAGGACCCGCTCGACATCCTCGCCTACCAGTATGACATCGTCTGCAACGGCTATGAGCTGTGCTCGGGCGCGATCCGGAATCACAAGGCCGACATCATGCTCAAGGCCTTCGAGATCGCCGGTTACGACGCCTCGGTGGTCGAGGACCAGTTCGGCGGCATGCTCAACGCCTTCCGCTATGGCGCGCCGCCGCACGGCGGCCTGGCGCCGGGCATCGACCGCATCGTCATGCTGCTGGCCAACCAGGTCGCCATCCGCGAGGTCATCGCCTTCCCGCTGAACCAGCAGGGCCAGGATTTGCTGATGAGCGCGCCTTCGGACGCGGCCGAGCGTCAGTACAAGGAACTGCACATCCGTGCGGCCCTGCCTCTCAAGGGCTGACGAAAGGGATCAGCGGTCGGCGCTGGCGACGACGAGGTTCCGCGAACGCGGCGGGACCGGCGGCGCGGGCGGGGCCGGCGGCGCGATCCGCATCGCGCTGACGCCGCGGCAGACCCGGACGGTCAACCGGCCCGGCAGGCGGGTCGCGGCGTCGCCGCAGGCGCGGCTGACCTGGCTCTGGGTCAGGTTGCTGACCCCGGACAGGTCTGTTCCCCGGATGTCGGTGCGGTTCATGGAGGCGTCTTCGAAGTCGGCGCCGCCGAACCGGCCGCCGGTCAGACGCGCGCCGTTCAGCGTGGCGCCGGTGAAGTCGACGCCCCGGAAGTCGCCGTTCGACAGGTTCGAAGCGGTGATCTCGGCCCCGGCGAAGTCGGCCGAGCGGGCATGGACATTGGCCAGGGTGGCGGCATTGACCTCGGCGCCGCTCAGATCCGCGCCCGTCAGGCTCGCCCCGTTCATATTGGCCCCGTTCAGAACCGCCCCCGAAAGGTCGGCGCCCGCCAGCCTGACCCGGACCAGGGTCGCCCCCATGGCTTCGGCCCCGGTCAGGTCCGCGCCCGTGAAATTGGCTCCGGTGAAGTCCGCGCCCACCATCTCGGCGCCCGACAGGTCGGCGCGGCTGAAGTCGCTGCCCGAGAAATTCGATCCGACCAGCTCCGCGCCGCGCAGATTGGCGCCGACCAGGGTGGCGTTGGTGAAGACCGCCCCGGTGAAGGCCGCGCCGGTCAGGTCGCGCCCCGACAGTTCGCACCGATGGCAGGTCCCGCCCAGCGACACCATCCGGGCCACGTCGCGGTCCTGATACTGGAACTGCAGCTGGATCTCGGCGCTGGCCGGTCCCGCCGCGGCAAGGGCGGCCATGGCGGCGCCCAGCGCGAGGCCGGCGGTCGAGAGGCGACGGAACAGGGGCGGGGCGATCTGTTTCACGCCCCTGTCATGACTTCAAACACCGGCAAACCCTACTTAATTCGCCGTAAGGTCCGGGGCGGTCTAGCAGCGGGGAATCGACAGGCCGCCTGGGAGTTGGGTCGCCTCATCGCCGCAGGCCTGGTTCAACCGGGACTGGGTCAGGCCGGTGGCGCGGCGCAGCGAGGCGCCCGAAAAATTGACCCCGGCCAGGGTCGCGCCCGAAAAGGCCGCGCCGTCCAGATGGGCGCCGACGAAGCTGGCGTTGGTCAGATTGGCGCCCGAGAAGTTGGAGCTGGAGAACACCCCGCCATAGGCCTCGACGTCGCGCAGGTCGGCATTGGTGAAGCGGGTCCGGTTCATCACCACCAGGCTCAGGTCGGCCTGGCGCAGACGCGTCCGGGACAGGTTCAACCCGCGCGCCTCGAGCCCCGACAGCGCCGCCTGGAAAAGATTGCAGCCGGGGCAGCTGTTCCCGGCCCGCACCCGCGCGATCTGCCCGGCGTTCTGCGCGAAGGCGGGCAGGGCGGCGGCGGCCAGGGCGGCGGCGATGGCGGCGGTCAGGATCGGCTTCATGGCGCGACAGGCTCCGGTTTCGGCGTCAGGCGGGGCCCGACGGCACGCATGATGCCGCCAATTCGTTGACTATCCCTGCATCGACGGCGCCGCGCCGCAGGTGTCGCAGATCCAGCCCGCGCCGCGGTGTTGCAGCGAGAAGTCGCCGCAGGCCGGACAGGCGACGGCTTCGGTGGCGATCGGGGATGGAGTCGGCGCCTCCCGCTTCTGGCCGAACGGCAGGACGACGAGATTGTCCGGCGCCGCGCCGCGGGCGAAGCCCTTGGAGATGAAGCGGGCGGCCGGGACGGCCTCGGGCGCGTCGCCGTCGCCATCCAGCCGTCCCAGACCATTGGCGCTGAGCGGGTCGGGTTCGGCATTCGCCAGTTCGTGGCGGTCCAGGTAGGAGACGCCCAGTTCGCGGAAGATATAGTCGAGGATCGAGGTCGCCGACCGGATCGAATCATTGCCCGTGACCGGCCCCGCCGGCTCAAACCGGGTGAAGACGAAGGCGTCGACGAACTCGTCCAGCGGCACGCCGTACTGGAGGCCGATCGAGATCGCGATGGCGAAATTGTTCATCAGCGAGCGGAAGGCGGCGCCTTCCTTGTGCATGTCGATGAAGATTTCGCCGAGTTCGCCGTCCTCGTATTCGCCGGTGTGGATATAGACCTTGTGGCCGCCGACGGCGGCCTTCTGGATATAGCCCTTGCGGCGATCCGGCAGTTTGCGGCGGGTGCGGTCGCGCTCGACGACCTTCTCGACAACCCGCTCGACCGCCCGGGCCTCGGGTTCCCAGCGGCGCGCGCGGGGGACGGCTTCGGGCTCGGGCAGGTCGAGCAGAGGTCCGGCGGGCGGGACGGCGCGTTTCAGTCGGATCGCCCGGCGGCCCTCGCGGGCGGCGTCGGCCAAAAGGTGCGCGGCCTCGGAGGCGGTCGTTCGCCAGTCGATGATCGTCGGCGCGGTGTCGGGCGCGGCGCTGGAGGCTTCCAGCTCGGCGCGGAGCGCCGCTTCGAAGGCGGCGGGGTCCGACAGGACGGCGGTCAGACCTTCCGGCGCATCCCAGCCGGTCAGATCGGCATGTCCTAAGGCCCATGCCTCGGCGTGGGCGATGTCGGCGGCCGAGAATCCCAGCTGCGGCAGCGGATCGTCGGCCTGTTCGACGCCCAGAACGTCGCGCAGGAAACCGGCGTCCAGGACCGGCGGGCGGAAGGCGTCGGCGAGCGAATCGACTTGGGCCAGGGCCAGTTCCAGCGCTTCCAGCTCCACATCCGTGAACCCGCGGGCTCGCAGGGCCGTGTGGTCGACGCCGGGGGCTTCGACCAGGGTCCGGCGGCCGAAGAGGCATCGTTCCGCGGCTTCGACATCGCCACCGCCGCGCGCGAGCGCGGCGGCCAGCGCGGGTCGCAGCCGCCGGGCCACGCCGCCGTCGGCGGTCTGCCACATCTCGACGGCCGAAAGCGGGGACAGGCCGAGCCTGAGGGCGGCTTCGGCATCGTCGACGAAGAGGGTGGTCACGGCATCGCCGGCGGCGGAGCGCACAGCCTCGGCCAGCGCGCGGACGCGGGCAGGGACGCTCTCGATCGGGCCGCCGAGAACCACATCGGCGAGGCCGCCCAGTCCCACGGCGACACCGGGGTCGCCGTCGGTCGCGAACGCCCGCGTCCAGAGTGAGACGAGGTCCGCCAGCGCCGCGTCGAACCCGCCGCCCGCCAGTTGCGCCAGCGCGGGCAGGGAGAGCAGGGCCGCCGGGCCGGGCGCGACCGCCTCGACCACCTCGGCCGTGTCACGGTCGAAGGTCAGGATCAGATCGCCGTCCAGCGCGGCCTCGGCCGCCGTCAGGGCTTCGGGAGCGCCGGAGGTGATCAAGGCCCGGTCGGCCAAAGCCAGATACGGCGGCATGGATGGAACCGGCTGGGGCTCGACATCGAATCGCTCGCCCTGCATGGCGCGGATGATGTCTGCGTCGGCCGCTCCGGCGCGGCGGGCGGCCAGGGCCGCGCGGGCGAGGGCCGGGTTCCGATCCGGGTCGGCGCAGTCGGCGGCGGAGCCCTCGCAGCGGGATACCGCGTCGGCCACGCGTTCCAGCGCCGCCGCGGCGGCCTCGACCGCGCCCGCCGCCAGCCGTAGGGTCCGTCGCGAAGCCGTCCCGGCCTCGAGCCGCCGTCTGGCGCCGGGTTCGGACAGATTGATCACTCCGGCGGCGCTCGCGACCGTCCGCGCGGGCGAGACGAGCCCCAGCATCAGGGTCGCGGCCAGCGCCTCAGCGTCCTCTGTCGAAAGCCGCCGGGCATAGGCGGCGGCCATCTCGGCCAGCGGATCATCGCTGTCCGCCACGAGACGTTCCGCGTCCGCCCAATCCAGCCAGGCCTCGATCTGGACATCGGTCCAGCCTTCCGGCGCGCGAACGGCGACCACGCGGTCGGCGCGCTCGATCTCGCGGACGGGGCGGTGCATCGCGGCGGCGTGCGAGGCGAAGGGAAAGCGCATGCGGCGGACTCGACGTGGCTTTCGGCCAGACTAGCGGCCCGGCGTGCCCGGCGGCAATAAATCTGGCGGGTGGGGGCGTGGTTACCCCCAAGATGTTGAGGTTCTGACGCGGCGCGGAACGCTGGACGCCGGGGCCGCCGCTTTCTATGATGCCGACCGCGTCGCCGGCCCCCGCCGGACGACCGAGCGTGAGTGGATTTTCCGACGTGCCAGGCAGGATCTTCGGCTGGACCAGCGGCGCCACCATCGGCACCTTCTTCACCATCGCCAAGCGTGGCGAGCATGTGGGGACGGACGAGTTCGGCAACCGCTATTTTCTGTCGCGCGACACGTCGAGCTATGACGGCCGCCGCCGCCGCTGGGTGATCTACAACGGCTATGCCGACGCCTCGAAGGTGCCGCCGGACTGGCATGGCTGGCTGCACTATACCTATGACGAACTGCCGACCGACCAGCCGCTGCCGCGCCGCGCCTGGGAAGAGGACCATCTGCCCAATCTGACCGGCACGCCC
>CALSBO010000070.1:0-15559 GCA_943373195.1 Brevundimonas vancanneytii | reverse complement strand
TGCGCGCCGCCTCGGGCTCGGGCGAGAACTCCTCGACCGCGCGCGGCTACGGCATGGCCAACCGCATCTGGACGCCGGAATTCACCGTCAGCCGCCAGCCGGCCGCCGGCGACATCACCTATCGCGCCACGCGCGGCAACCGCGACTGGTACGCCGCGGCCCTGGGCCGGATGGAGGCCGATCCGTATTTCGTGCAGGAATCCATGTTCGTGATCGAACAGACCCGCGAGATCGTGGCCGCGTTCGACGCCGCCCTGGCCGCGGGCCAGCCGACCTTCACCCTGGCCGGCCGTCCCGCCGTGCCGGACACCGGCGCCGCGAACCCGGTGCAGGGCCCGGTGGTGGTGCTGGTCGATGCGGGCTGTTCGGGCGGCTGCCTGGACACGCTGGACCTGCTGTCCAAACTGCCGAACGTGCGCATCGCGGGCTCGACCACGGCGACCGACTCGATCTTCGTGGAGCCGACGGTTGAGCGCCTGCCGTCGAACTATTCGGACCTCAGCTACGGCCACAAGGCCTGGACCTCGCGCCCCCGCGCCGACAACCAGCCGTATACGCCGGCGCAGGGCCTGACCTACACCGGCAACCCCGCCGACGAGACGGCGGTGCGGGCGTGGGTGGGGACGCTGTTCCAGTAGGACAGACGGTCTCCCTCCCCTTCATGGGGAGGGTGGTCGCGCAGCGACCGGGTGGGGAATGCCAGACGCGCCCCACCCGGTCGTCGCTTCGCGCCGACATCCCTCCCCATGAAGGGGAGGGAGAGGGGTGGAACCCTCGCCCGGCCCTTCCTATTTGAGGCTCATGACAGACACCGGCCTTCGCTCCCCGTCCGGCTTCGACCTGACCCCGCCCAGCGACAGCCAGCGCGAGGCGCTGGAGGCGGACCTGACGGCCGAGGAGAAGCGGGTGCTGCTGGCGCACGGCACCGAGGCGCCGTTCTGCGGGACCCTTCTGGGCGAAAAGCGGGCCGGGGTGTTCTGCTGCCGCGGATGCGGCCTGCCGCTGTTCCGCAGCCGAACCAAGTTCGAGAGCGGCACCGGCTGGCCCAGTTTCACCGAGCCGGTCGACCCGGCGCACGTCCGGGTCGTCGCCGACCGGTCGTACGGCATGAGCCGCACCGAGACCCGCTGCGCCCGCTGCGACAGCCATCAGGGCCACGTATTCCCCGACGGACCGGGGCCGGGCGGCCTGCGCTACTGCATCAACTCCGTGGCCCTCAGCTTCGTGCCCGAGGGCGGGCGATTGCCGGACCCGCTGGGGCGGGGCGACGCACTTTGAATAAGTGGTGTGTGTCCCCACTTATGCTATAATGCCCCCACTTATGCCCACTCATGAAACGGCCTGACCTTGGCCTCATTTGAGGCTAGAGTGTCCCTACGAGTGGAGTTGGGCGCATGGCTGTATCCGCATTGATGATGGCCGCGGCGCTTCTGGCGTCGGAGCCGGACGGGGTCGTCGCCACCGCCCCCGCCACGGCCGTCGATCTGGACCCGGCCGCCGAGCCGCTGACGCCGACCGGGGCGGGCGCGCCGCAGGCCGCCGCCCCGCACGGCCTGTCCACCGACCAGCAGATCGGCCGCTGGCTGGCTGCCCGCTCCACCGCCGACCGGCCCTGGACCGAGACGGCGGACCGGCTGGCCGACGACCGCAAGATGCACGGCGAGGTCAGTTTCGGCATCGGCACCGGCGGCTATCGCGATTATGGCGCGGCGGTCTCCCTGCCGGTCGGCGAGAACGGTCGGTTGAACCTCAGCTACCGCCAGGTCGAGAACGGCTATCGCTACGGCGGCTACGGCTACGATCATCCGTATTACGGCGACAGCGGCTACGCCTTTCCCGGCTATCAGCCCAATGCGGCCGCTGAGTACGAGGCCCGGATCATGCGGCCCGACGGTCCTCCGCGACGTTTTCCGCGGATCGAGCCGAATCGGGCCGACACGGAGTGATCGGCGTTGAGATTCGGAACGGAAAAGGGCGGAGCTCGAACAAGCTCCGCCCAAACGCGTCTCACAGATGGCGGCACCGAGGGCATTTCGAACCCACGACCCTGATCTTGCCGGGGAGGCGCTAACGTCTTCGCGCGACGAAGGACGCTAGCAACAGGACGGCCCCGATCACAGCCAACCCGATCGCTGCGTAGCCAACGATATTTAGCCAACCCAGCAAGCCTGTCAGTGCAAGCGGGAACCCGTACCAGTCAAAGAGGAGGTAGCCGCCGAGCAGCAGGCCGGAACCGGCCAGACACAAGGCGACGCCGATGACTCTCAGACGGGAAGGACTTACGTTCCTGAACATGGCTTTCCTCCGGTCTATAGCGGGCCGATGTCAATTTCCCTCATTTCCAGCCTGTCGGGAATGCCGTTTCCATTGCGATCGCGGCCCTCGAACGAAGTTCCCGGCCCCAGAATACCGGACTGGGCGAAGCCAATAAATCTGATCGTAACGCGCGAAGTGTGCGTCAGCGTGAACCTGACATTGCCACCTCCAGTAGGGGTAGAAGTGTATCGCGTGCCCGGGCGAACGGTAAACTCGGGATCGGGCTCCGGCGGAGCCGGATCGACTTGGTAGGCGATTTGATCATCGAACGGGAGGGCACCTGCGGGGTCAAGCGGCGGTTCGTCAATGGTCTGCATTTCAGTGGGATCTTGCAGCGTGAGCGCCACAACCATTAGTGCAGGGATTAGCATGTCGTCTCCTTTACATTGCAAATGTTAACGTTGTATAACGACAACCGCACATGCAAAGAGGGTAGATGAAAATTCTGCGGCTATGTGTTGTCGGCGTGCTGGCGGTTGTCTCGACGGGCTGCGCCACATCGAGGGGCGCCGGGGACGCGAGGGACGTGGCCGCTGCTCTCGTCGAGACGAGCGGGGCGATATCGGGCGAGGTTCGTACTGCGGCTGACGCGGAGCGCGTGAGTGCGGCGCTTATCGAACATTACCTGGTTGAAGCCACCCACTCGAGGTCGAAGAGGCGCAGTGGTGAGCTGAGCGCGCTGCTGCTCAGCACCGGGTCTCTCATCGCCATTGGCATGAACTGGCGAAGCGATCTTGCCATTGCCGCGGGTTTTGGGGGTTCGGCGTTGCGGCAGTATCTTGCGATCGACCAGCCAAGGGGGCCGACGCCGTGGCTGTCCGCTGTCAATCAAACAGCCTGCATTGTTGCGCAGCTTCCGCCTCTGATCGAATACGAACAGGCATTTCCGACGATGGCCGATCGTCAACAGGTCCCGCAGCTGGACAGGCTTTACAACAACGCGATCAGCAGTGTGCGAAATGGGCTCTGGGTAATCTACGCCAACTATCAGGCATCTACGGGCGATTCATCTGTCACGGTCGAAAGTTTGCCCTCACATATGCCCTTGCAAGAGGTCGAAGCCTCGATCCCGATGTCTACCGATGAACAAATGCAGCTTGCGGTGAGAATGTCCTCGGCGCTTTCCCAGATTTCGACCTGCCCACGAATTGTTGTGAACACCGGCTATTGAACTGGCGACAGGGTTGAGTCCTTGGGACGGCGCAAGCCTCTGCACGCCGGGCCGCTATCGCTCTGCGGGTCGTCGCGCGACAGCAACGAACTTCCAAGGCTTAAAAAGAGCAAACGGGGCCTGACCAAAAAAAGCCAGACCCCGCGAGAATTCAGATGGTGCCGCCGGGGGGAATCGAACCCACGACCTCAGCCTTACCAAGGATGCGCTCTACCACTGAGCTACGGCGGCCTGATCTGAGGAAGCGGCCCTATAGCCAACCGGGGACAAAGGGGGAAGCCCCGATTTCCGATGCTTGCGGAAAAGTTCGGGGCGGGCTCTCATCGCATCATGGATGAGTCCAAGACCACCAACCTCCAGCCCGAACTGCCGGCGACCCTGCCGGACCCGCTGGCGGCGCCGAAAACGCCGGCGACAGAGCGGGCGCAGCGGCTGGCCACGGCGCTGCGGGACAATCTGAAACGGCGCAAGGCGGCGGCGCGTCCCGGCAAGTCCGCAAAACCGAGCAACTGAATGTCATCGACCGGACGGTCGGGCGGCCTTTCGCAACGATAGGCGTCCGCGCTAGATAGCCGATCCCCCCTTGCGCCCTGCACGGGGCCGCAAGAGACGACATGGACAGCATCGCCATCACCGGCGGCGCCCGTCTGAACGGAACCATTCCGATCAGCGGCGCCAAAAACTCCGCCCTCAAGCTGATGGCCGCCGCGATCCTGACCGATCAGCCGCTGTTGCTGACCAACATGCCGCGCCTCGCCGATACAAGGTTTCTCGGCCGTCTGCTGCAGGAGCTCGGCGTCGAGGTGACCGAGCGCGACGGCGCGGACGGGCAGGAGACGCTGTTTCACGCCGCCCGCCTGACCTCCACCTTCGCCCCCTATGACCTGGTCCGGCAGATGCGGGCCTCGTTCAATGTGCTGGGGCCGTTGCTGGCGCGCACCGGCGAGGCCAAGGTTTCGCTGCCGGGCGGCTGCACCATCGGGGCGCGGCCGGTCGACCTGCATCTGCAGGCGCTGACGGCCATGGGGGCCGAGATCGAGCTGGATGAGGGCTATGTCATCGCCCGCGCGCCCAGGGGCCTCAAGGGCGCCGAGATCGAGTTTCCTTTCGTCTCGGTGGGGGCGACCGAGCACGCCATGCTGGCCGCGGTGCTGGCCGAGGGGACGACGGTGTTGAGGAAGGCCGCGCGCGAGCCCGAGATCGGCGACCTGGCCCGCTGCCTGACCGCCATGGGCGCCAGGGTCGAGGGGATCGACACCGATGTGCTGACCGTCACCGGCGTCTCGTCGCTGGGCGGGACCGACTGGTCGGTGATTCCCGACCGGATCGAAATGGGCTCCTATGCCGTGGCCGCGGCCATGGCCGGGGGCGAGGTGCGGCTGACCAAGACGCGGCCCGAGCTGATGTCGGCCCTGAGCGACAAGATGATCGAGGCGGGGGTCGAGGTGACGCCGACCGCCGACGGCGTTGTGGTCAGGCGCGATCCAAGCCGGCGGTTGAAGGCGGTCAATGTGGCGACCGAGGTCTATCCGGGCTTCGCCACCGACCTGCAGGCCCAGTTCATGGCCCTGATGACCACGGCCGAGGGCGACAGCGTCATCCACGAGAACATTTTCGAGAACCGGTTCATGCACGCGCCCGAACTGGCGCGGCTGGGGGCCGACATCCACGTCCACGCCGGCGAGGCGGTGGTGAAGGGGGTCGAGGTCCTGCACGGCGCCCCGGTCATGGCCACGGACCTGCGCGCCTCGGTCAGCCTGGTGATCGCGGGCCTGGTGGCGACGGGCGAGACCACGGTCGGGCGGGTCTATCATCTGGACCGCGGTTTCGAGCGGCTGGAAGAGAAGCTGAGCGCCTGCGGCGCCGGGATTCGGCGCATCAAGGGCGAGACGCATGACCACTGAGGTCCGCAAGGACGGGGCGGCCGACACGGCGGAGCGCGCGCCGGTCGAACCGCTGCGCCTGCTGGCCGAGGACGCCGACGACCTGCACATCATCTCGGCCGCCCTGCAGGACGCCATCCTGCGGCCGGTCGATATCGTCTGGGAGCCGACGGCGCGGCGGGTGACGCTGAAGCTGAGCCGGTTCTGCTGGGAATGCGGCGGCACGCGGGTGATGGCGGCCATGCAGTTCGGCGATGTGACGGCGGTCAAGAGCCGCCGCCTGCCGCGCCTGCCCGAGAGCGCGCTGGAGCTGCTGGCCATGGATTTCGCGCCGGGCGAGACGCCGGGCGGGCGGGTGATCCTGATGTTCGCCGGCGGCGGCGACCTGAGGATCGACGTGGAATGTCTGGACGCGGTGCTGACCGACCTGTCGGAACGCTGGCCCGCCAAACTGGCCCCGACCCACCTCGACCAGCCGGCGGAGCCGGCATGAGCGATCATCGCCTTGCTTCGGTCGAACTGGACGCCGCCACCCTGCCGGCGGCGACGGCCGAGATCGACCACGAGCGGCGGGTGGCGATCTTCGACCTGGTCGAGAAGAACAGGTTCGAACCCGTCGGCGCCGCGGGCGGTCCCTATCGGTTGCGGCTGTCGCTGGTGGACGCCAAACTGGTGTTCGACGTCGAGGGGCCGGACCATTCGCGCGCCCATGGCCTGTCGCTGACGCCGCTGAAGGCGGTGATCCGCGACTACATCCTGATCTGCGACAGCTATTACGAGGCCCTGCGCGGCACGTCCCCGGCCCAGATCGAGGCCGTCGACATGGGCCGCCGCGGCCTGCACAACGAAGGCGCCGAACTGCTCAAGGCCCGGTTGGACGGCAAGATCGCCATCGACCACGAGACGGCGCGGCGGCTCTTCACGCTGGTGACGGCGTTGTACCGGAGGGGATAGGGTCGAGGGTCGAGGGTCGAGGGTCGAGGGGCACTCACCCGCGTTCGGCCAGCCGTCAGACCCAACCGCCAACCATCCCGCCATCAATCACCCTCGACCCTCGCCCCTCGACCCTCGCCCCTACACCTCGACTATCCCGCCGTTTTCGGGCATACGCCCGCTCCTTAACGACGCACGCTTTCGCCCGGCGCGCGCTCGGACTCATATTTTCAGGGCGCGAGAGGCCGCATGGCTAAGGAAGAACTGCTCGAGTTTCCCGGCGTCGTCAGCGAACTGCTGCCGAATGCGACGTTCCGCGTGCTGCTCGAGGGGAACGACCACGAGATCATCGCCCACACCGCGGGCAAGATGCGCAAGAACCGCATCCGCGTGCTGGCCGGCGACAAGGTCCTGGTTGAGATGACGCCCTATGACCTGACCAAGGGCCGCATCACCTATCGCTTCAAGTAAGGGCGGGCGCTTGTCGCGTCCTGAACTCGTGTTGGCTTCGGCCAGCCCGCGCCGCATCGAACTGCTGGCGCTGGTCGGGATCACGCCCGACCGCATCGACCCCGCCGACATCGACGAGACCCCGCTGAAGGACGAGACGCCGTCGCGCCTGGCCGCGCGGCTGGCTGTATCGAAGGCCGAGGCCGTGGCCGCCGGGGCGCCCGACGCGGTGGTGCTGGCCGCCGATACGGTGGTGGCCGTGGGCCGCCGGCTGCTGGAAAAGGCCGCCGACGAGGCCGAGGCGGCGCGGTTCCTGAAACTGCTGTCGGGCCGCAACCACCGCGTCTTCACCGGGGTGGCCGTGACCGCGGCGGGACGCACGACGCAGCGGGTGGTCGACACACGGGTGTCGTTCAAGGTCCTGTCCGAGGCCGAGATCGCCGCCTATGTCGCCTCGGGCGAATGGCGCGGCAAGGCGGGGGCGTACGGCATCCAGGGCCGGGCCGGGGCCTTTGTGACCCGGCTGGTCGGCAGCTATCCCGCCGTCATGGGCCTGCCGCTGTTCGAGACGGTCAATCTGCTGAACGGCGCGGGCTGGCGCCCATGAGCCGGTTCCCGTGACCGTCGAGGTCTTCCTGGACGACACGCCGGGCGAGGTCCGGGGCATGGTCGCCCGGGACGGCCGGTTTGAGCATCTGCTGATCCAGCGCGAGGATGATGTCCCCGAGCACCGGCTGGGCGCGCGCTGCGTCGGGCGGATCGCCGAGGTTCATCCGGGGCTGAAGGGCGGGTTCGTCGACCTGGGCGACGGGGTCGGACCCGGCTTCCTGCCGTTCCGGGGGCAGGACCCGCTCGCTCAGGGCCAGAAGGTCGAGGTCGAGGTCTCGGCCGAACCGCGCCGGGGCAAGGGGCCGACGCTGCGGCTGATCGGGGCGGGGGAGGGCGCGCCGCGCCTGCTGTCGCCTGGCCCGACGGTGGCGGAGACGCTGGGGCGTTTGGCGCCGGGCGTGGAGCCCGTGACCGGCCTGACCGCGATCCAGGCCGCGCAGGACGCCGAGGACGAGGCGGCCGCGTCCGGCGAACGGTTCCCCGACACGGGTCTGGATGTGATGGTCGAGCGCACCCGCGCCCTGATCGCCGTCGATCTGGACCTGGCGCCGGCCCCCGGCGTCGCCTTCGGCGCGGCGGCGCGGACGCGGGCGAATCGGCGGGGGCTGTTCGCGGCGGCGCGGATGATCCGGCTGAAACGCTGGGGCGGTCTGGTCGCCGTCGATCTGATCGGGACGGGACAGGACGGCGACGCCGTGCTGACGGCGGCGAGACAGGCGTTCGGCGGCGATCCGGACGTGGTGTTCGGGCCGGTCAACCGGTTCGGCGTGCTGCAACTGGCCCTGCCGTGGCGGTTGACCCCGCTGGAAGAGGTTCTGAACGGCCCGGACGGGCGGCGGCGCGCGCGGCAGAGGGCGCAGGACGTCGTTCGCGCGTTGAGGTTCGCCCTGTTGTCCGATACCGCCGCACCCCGGATCACGGCGCGGGCGGCCCCTGATGTGGCGGCTCTGGCCGCTCCTCTGGTGGCGCGGCTGGGACCGCGCGCCCATCTGAGGGCTGACGACGGCCTGGGGATCAGCGACCACTTAATCGAGGCGGAATGACCATGGCGACCTGTCCGATCTGCCGCCGTCACCCGGCGGACGCCCGATACAAGCCCTTCTGTTCCAGGCGCTGCGCCGATGTCGATCTGCAGCGCTGGTTCAGCGGCGGATACGCCATTCCGGACAGCGCAGACGACGCCTCGACCGACGAGCCGAACGAAGACTGATCTGACGGCTGGACACCCCCGGACCGCTCGCCTATAGACGCCGCCTCCGCGCCGCGACGCGTGCGCCTGGGTAGCTCAGTTGGTAGAGCAGCGGATTGAAAATCCGCGTGTCGGTGGTTCGAATCCGCCCCCAGGCACCATCGCCTTTTCCCGATCGTGGGACATCGCGCGGGCCCATCATGAAAATGTCGCTTTCGCCCGGAATCTTCGGCATCGGAGGCGTGGGCTCCCCCGCGAGGGGAAAAGCGCCGTCCCGCACTTGACGCTCTGGTATGCGTTCGCCAAAGGAGCTTGACCGCGTTCCTTTGCGGGCAGTTGACAGGGGTGGGGAAAACGGTTTCCCCGAACTGTCGGCGCCGCCCCGGGGGCCATTCGGCAACCGGAAGCGTCAGGAGGCGTTCCAAGGACCGGGGTTCCTTAACCCTGGCATCCGCGGACGAGAATTTCATCGGGGGGCGGTCGTTGTCTGCGGCCGTTTCCTTTGGGTTCCACAAGTCAGACCAAACAGCAGGAACTGGCGAACTATGTTCGATATTAAGAAAACCAACATCCTCCTGGCCATGGCCGCCGCCGGCGTCCTTATGGCCGGCACGCCGGTTCTCGCGCAGGATGCCCCCGCCGCCGACCCGGCCGCCGCAGCCGCTCCGGCCGCTGACGCCGCCGCGACCACGGCCGCTCCCGAAGCCGCCCCGGCCGCAGACGCCGCCGCCGAGCCGGCCGCGCCCGCCCACGGCAAGCTGACCCCGGCCTCCATGTTCATGGCAGCCGACCCGGTCGTTAAGGTCGTGATGGTCGGCCTGATCCTGGCCTCGGTCTTCTCCTGGGTCCTGCTGCTCATCAAGATCTTCGAGTTCGGCGCCCTGAACCGCCGCACCGACCAGTTCCTGGAATCGTTCCGCCAGGCCCGCACCATCGCCGACATGCGCCGCGTGGCGACGGCGGACGAGTTCGACGGCAACCCGCTGGCCGACATGGCCGCCGCGGCCACCGACGAAATCGAACTGTCGCGTCAGGCGGGCCTCTCGGTCACCGGCGACCATGCCGACTCGGCCCTGATGCGCGCCCAGCACGCCGTCGCAGCCGTGCAGGCCGGTCTGGCCAAGCGCCTCTCGGGCGGCCAGCAGTTCCTCGCCTCGGTGGGTTCGACCGGTCCGTTCATCGGTCTGTTCGGCACCGTTTACGGGATCATGAACTCGTTCATCGGCATCGCGAACACCAACACCACCAACCTGGCCGTCGTCGCCCCCGGTATCGCCGAGGCGCTGCTGGCCACCGGCATCGGCCTGTTCGCGGCCATCCCGGCGGTTATCTTCTACAACTATTTCAATACCCGCATCTCGGCGTACGGCACCCGTTCGGACGGCTTCTCGGCCGAGCTGACCAACGCCATCTCGCGTAACCTCGACAAGGGAGCGTAAGCTCGATGGCCGCCAAACTTTCCGGCGGCGGCGGCGGTAAATACACCGTTGAGCAGAACAGCGAGATCAATGTCACGCCCTTCGTGGACATCATGCTGGTTCTGCTCATCATCTTCATGGTGGCGGCCCCTCTTGCCGCTCCATCCGTTGAGGTGAAACTGCCGCGTGCCGTCGCTCCGCTCGCTCCCAACCCGCCCACGCCGATCTACATCTCGATCACAGGCGACGGGCAGGCGTATCTCGGCGACGGCGCCCTCGAGCTGGACCAGATCGGTTCAGAGTTGACGGCGCAGATCGGTCGACGCGATCCCTCCAAGGAGCGCATCTTCATCCGGGCGGACAAGAGCACCCGCTACGGCGACTTCATGCAGGTCATGAATTCGCTGCAGGACAACGGCTTCTACAGCGTTGCCCTGGTCGGTGAAGATACGGACGTGCAGTAGCAAACGGTGAGATCATGACAGACATCGAATATCACCGTTCCAGATACGACGCGCCCAAGGCCAAGGGTCTGTTCGGGGTTCCCCCGGGCGTGCTTCTGGTCAGCGTCCTGGTGGTCAGCATCCTGTTCGCGATCCTGGCCTTCTACTTCATCAACGCCCAGTTCAAACTGCGCGAGATCAACTACTCGGACGACGCGGTCGACGTGGAGATCATCGAGCCGATCCCCCCGCCGCCTCCGCCGCCGCCGCCGCCTCCGCCGGACACGCCGCCGCCGCCGAAGCTGCAGGTGCGTCCGCCGGCCATCGTTCCGAACGCGCCGCCGCCTCCGGTGACGCTGCCGATCGAGCCGGTGAAGAAGGAAGACCGTGTCGAGTACAAGGGGCCTCCGGTCATCATTCCCGGACCGCCCCCGCCTCCGGCCCCCCCGGCTCCGCCGCGGCCGTCGGTCGTGACGAACCCGAGCTGGGGCCGTCGCGTCGATCCGGAGTATCCCGAACGCGCCGCCGCTCGCGGTTTCGACGGGATCGCCACCGTTCGCGTCAGCTGCGCCCTGCAGCCGAACGGCAGCCTGTCGGACTGCCGGGCGCTCTCGGAAGATCCGCCGGGCCTGGGCTTCGCGTCTTCCGCCTTGGCCGCGGCCCGCCGCTCGCGGGTCACGCCGGGCACGGTCGACGGCGCCGCCGTCGGCGCCCGGGTGGAGTACAATGCGCGGTTCCGCCCGCCCCCGCCGGAGTGATCCGACGGACACGACAAACGACAACGCCCCGGAGGTCCGCCTCCGGGGCGTTTTCGTTCGGGGAAGGGGCGAGGGTCCGCACCCAATACCGCTCATCCCCGCGAACGCGGGGACCCAGTTCTTTGGGCGCTCAGGCGTGGCCATGGGGGTTCAAAGGCGATCCGACGCAGTCTGCCTCACGAAAGCACTGGGTCCCCGCGTTCGCGGGGATGAGCGGAAAAACAAGTCCTTGACTGCATTGGATCGCGATTGAGTGCGGACGCTAAAACCTAACCCCTAAAAGCTAGAACCTAGAACCCGTCTTGATCGCCGCCCCGGACCCCGCTAGACACGCCGCTCGCGAGAGCGCGCCGCCTTAGCTCAGTTGGTTAGAGCGCCGGTTTGTGGAACCGGAGGTCCTCAGTTCAAGCCTGAGAGGCGGTACCATCTCCCAGAATTCCCCGTCATCCTCGGGCTTGTCCCGAGGACCCATCGTTCCGCGTGATCGACTCCCTCCCCGTTGGTCAGGCTTTGACGGCGTGCGAGGTTTCCACCGTCCCGGCTACGGACAAATGGGTCCTCGGGACAAGCCCGAGGATGACGGGAAGATCTGGAAGAAATGGGTACTGACCCCTGGGACCCCGAACAGTACAGCCGCTTCGAGGCCGAGCGCGACCGGGCGGCGCTGGACCTGCTGCTGCGCCTGCCCGCGGATCTGGAGCCGCGCGAGATCTGGGACCTGGGCTGCGGCGCCGGCCAGCACGCGGCGCTGCTGAAGCGGCGGCATCCCGGAGCCAGGGTGCACGGGCTGGACTCCAGCGGCGAGATGCTGGGCCGGGCGCGCGCGCTGAGCGCCGATGTGGACTGGCGGCAGGGCGATATCGCGGACTGGCGGCCGGGCGCGCCGGCGGATCTGATCCTCGCCAACGCCTCGCTGCACTGGCTGGCCGACCATGCCGGACTGCTGCGGCGGCTGGCCGGGGCGCTGGCGCCGGGAGGCGTGCTGGCGGTCCAGATGCCGATGGCGCATGAGACGCGGCATCACACATTGATGCGGGAGGTGGCGGCCGAGGGGCCGTGGGCCGCGTCGCTGGCGCAGATCCAGACCATCGCGCCGCTGTTGCCGCCCGAAGCCTATTACGACCTGCTGGCCGAGGCGTGCGACGGGATCGACATCTGGGCGACCACCTATCTGCACGCCCTGACCGGGCCCGATGCGGTGCTGGAGTGGATGAAGGGGACGGCGCTGCGGCCCTGTCTGGCGGCGCTGGACGATCCGGCTATGCGGACGGACTATCTTTCCGCCCTCGGCGCGCGGCTTCGCGAAGCCTTTCCACCACGTCCGGACGGCGTGACCCTGTTGCCGTTCCCGCGCCTGTTCCTGGCAGCGCGACGTCGCTGACCGAGCGGCGGCGGCGCAGGCCGGTGACCGGGCCGTCCAGCGCCTCCAGCGCGGCCTGGGCGGCGCGATACCCGGCGGCGACGCCCAGGTCGAACCCCTTCCAGTCGCGGATGTCCAGCCCGTCCGGCGTCGGCTGGATCAGGACGTCGGTGGCCGCGCGCGAGCTTTCGATGTCCGCGTCCGTGGTCAGGGTGGCCGAGCGCATCAGGATCGAGACGATGGGCGGCCCCCGGCGCCAGGCCCCGGTGGCGATCAGCCGCCAGATCGACGGCGGATGCTCGATCAGGGCCGGATCGACGCCCCGCGCCTCGGACATGTCGACGCCGATGATCGGCCCGCCGTGCATCTGGCGCATGACCTCGGTGGGCAGGTTCCTGAGCACCGCGCCGTCGACCAGCACCTGGCCGTCGATGACGATGGGGGGCAGGAGGCCGGGAATGGCGATCGAGGCCCGCATGGCGCGGCGCATCAGACCCCGGCGATGCACCTCGATCTTGCCGCTGGTCAGGTTGGTGGAGACGGCGAAGAAGGGGCGCGACAGGTCGCACAGGTCCATCTCGCCATAGGCGTCCTGCAACAGCCGCTCGACTTTCCTGGCCCGCACCATGGCCAGCATGGGAAAGGTGATGTCCGACAGCGGATCGCTTTCGACGAAGGCCTTGCGGATGCGCTGCTCAAGCTCTTCCTGGGTCCAGCCCATGGCCGGGCCGGCGGCGATCACCGCCCCCATGGAGGAGCCGCCGACGAAGTCGATGGGCACCCCGGCTTCGTTGAGGGCCCGCAGGGCGCCGATGTGCGAATAGGCCCGCGCCCCGCCGCCCGACATGACCACGCCGACGGCCGATCCGGTGATCACCCGGGCCATGCGGTCCGCGTCGGCCTGATCGCCCTCGACGGCCTGGAACCAGCGGCCGGGCTGGATGGCGTCGATCCAGACGGCGGTGTTGGCCGGGCGGGCCATGCGCGGGTCGCGCAGCAGGATCAGGTCGGTGCGGCGCTGGGCGTCCAGCACCCCGGCGTGGGGCATGGGCCGGTTGGGCGGGGCCATCAGGCCGGCGCCGACGATGAACACCCGGTCGACCTGACGCGCGCACAGGGCGGCCCAGGCCGGTTCGTCGATCTCGGCGACATAGAGGACGAAGTCGTGGGCGTCCTCGACCCGGCTGAACCATTCGGCGGCCGAGGCGAGGGCGGAATGGTCGATGACCTGGCAGGTGAAGCCGTCGGCCTCGATGGCGGCGGCGATGCGTTCGACGAAGGCGCGAATGGGCCGGGGCCGGGCCGAGATGAAGCCGAACACGCTGGGCTCGCCGCCGCCCGACCGCCGGTCGCGGGCGCGCTGGATCATAAGCCGGGACAGTTCGACCATCAGATCCGGTTCGGTGCGGGCGGCCTCGAAGAAGGCGTCGCGCGGCAGGGCCAGAACCTCGCTGTCGCGCAGGGCGACGACGTCGGCGGTGTGATGCGTGCCGGCCAGCATGGCCATTTCGCCGGCGGGCTCTCCGGGCCGGATGACGCCGACGAACTGGGGCGGGCGGTCCTCGGCGGGATCGCGGCGGAACACGCCCAGACGGCCGCTGCGCAGCAGATAAAGGGTGTCGGCTTCAGACCCCTCGGCGAACAGGGTCTCGCCGCCCGTCAGGGCGAACCAGCTGGCGCGCGTGTTCTTCCCGCCCTCGAAGATGCGGTGCAGGGCGTCTTGCAGGCGGTCTGAGCGGGGGGCGGGCATTGGGGGGGTGAGGGTCTAGGTTCTAGGGATTAGGGATTAGGGAATAGGGAATAGGGAATAGGGAATAGGGATTAGGGATGAGGGATGAGGGAATCGAAGACGTGCGGGCGGGATGGTCGCAGCATCCTGCCCTAATCCCTAGTCCCTCATCCCTCATCCCTCATCCCTACCAGGCTCCCATCTCCCTGAGCCGCTTGGCCAAATCCTCCGGCACCTCGCCGGCGTCGAGGGAGGACAGGTCCATGGGGGCGTCCTTGGGCTCCAGATAGCGCCAGCCCTGGAAGGGGCGGCGGGCCTGGGGGGCGGTGCGGACGACGTTCGGCGAGAGCTTGATGTGGCACATCGAGGCCTTGCCTTCGCCCTTGGTCGCGATGTCGAGGATCGGCATCCGGCAGGTGACCGAACCCTTCATCACCCAGTAGAGGGAGCCGCCGTCCTCCAGCTCGGCCGCGCGTTTGGGCGTCATCCGGGTGTGGACGGTCAGCCATTCACCCCTGGCCGCGCGGCGCTCCAGCGTCTCGACCCTGGCGACGCCGACGCAGAGCTTGATCATGTGGAGGGACGACATGGGGCGGGATTAGCACCATCCGCGCGGCGAGCGGGAGACTTCGCGGCGGGAGAGGCGTAGTTTGTTCGCCGTGTGCATCGACCGGCGAACAGTGATGGCGGGTGCGGCCGGGCTGGCGAGCCTGGGCCTGACCGCTCCGGCGCGGGGGCAGACGGGGGAAGCGACCATGTACGGACTGATCGGCAAGATGACGGCGACGCCGGGCCAGCGCGACGCCCTGACGGCGATCCTGCTGGAGGGGTTGGGCCGGATGCCCGGCTGTCTCAGCTATGTGGTCGCCCACGACCCGGCCGACGCGGACACGATCTGGGTCACCGAGGTGTGGACCGACGAGGCGGCGCACCGGGCGTCGCTGCAGGTGCCGGAGGTGCGCGAGGCGATCCGCAAGGGCATGCCGATGATCGCGACCTTCGGGGATGCGCAGGTGACGACGCCGGTGGGGGGCGTGGGGTTGGTCGGTCATAACTGATCCGCTCATCCCCGCGAACGCGGGGACCCAGTACTTTCGTAAGGCAGGGTGCGCGGGACCGCCGGCCGGTCACCCGGCACCGCCGGATCGCCCAAAGATCTGGGTCCCCGCGTTCGCGGGGATGAGCGGATTTATGAAATACTGGCCTTGATCACCGCCAACACCGTCCCGTCGCTGACCTGATCGCCGACCGAGACGCCGATCTCGCCGACCACGCCGTCGAAGGGGGCGACGAGGGCGTG
>CALSBO010000069.1:0-16027 GCA_943373195.1 Brevundimonas vancanneytii | reverse complement strand
CGGCTCGACACCCGGCTGGAGAACTGCCGGGTGGTGCGCGAGACGCCGTCGGGCGAAGGCTTCGGGGCGGCGGCGCTGCAGACGGTGGGCTATTTCCGCGCGACGCCCCCCACCGAAGGCGGCCGTCCGGTCGCGGGGGCCGAGGCCGTGTTCGGGGTCCTGTTCGGCCCGCAAGGCCCGCGCCAGCCGCGCTGACGCCAGCCGGGCGTTGACGCGGCGGGAATCCCCTGTATAAGGCGCGCTTCCGCGAAGGGCGTCGACGCTCCTGGTCTGTTGACCGGAGCGTTTGTTGCGTCCGCCAACGCGTATCTGGAGAGCTTCGTGGCCCGTATCGCTGGTGTCAACATCCCGACCAACAAGCGCGTGGAGATCGCGCTGCAGTACATCCATGGCATCGGCGCCCACGCCGCCAGGGAAATCACCTCCAAGGTCGGCATCGAGGCCGCCCGCCGGGTGAATCAGCTGACCGACGCTGAAGTGCTGCAGATCCGCGAGACCATCGACCGCGATCACACCGTCGAGGGCGACCTGCGCCGCGAGACGTCCATGAACATCAAGCGTCTGATGGACCTGGCCTGCTACCGCGGCCTGCGTCACCGCAAGGGCCTGCCGGTCCGCGGCCAGCGCACCCACACCAACGCCCGCACCCGCAAGGGTCCCGCCAAGCCGATCGCCGGCAAGAAGAAGTAAGACAGACACATGGCCAAGGAACCGGGTCGCGTAAAGAAGCGCGAGCGCAAGAACATCACCTCGGGCGTCGCCCACGTGAATGCGTCCTTCAACAACACCATGATCACGATCACCGATGCCCAGGGCAACGCGATCTCGTGGTCGTCGGCCGGCCACATGGGCTTCAAGGGTTCGCGCAAATCGACCCCCTACGCCGCCCAGATGGCCGCCGAAGACGCGGGCAAGAAGGCCCAGGAACACGGCGTCAAGACGCTGGAAGTCAACGTCTCGGGTCCCGGCTCCGGCCGTGAGTCGGCCCTGCGCGCCCTGCAGTCGGTCGGCCTGACCATCACCACCATCCGCGACGTCACGCCGATGCCGCACAACGGTTGCCGTCCGCCCAAGCGCCGCCGCGTCTAGGCGACCGCAACCGCCGACCTATCTATCTCCGCCGGTCCTGGCGCGCCTGACGAGGGGCGAGGGACCGGCGCTCCGTTTCCGAGGGACACCCATGATCGAACGTAACTGGCAAGAGCTGATCCGTCCCGAGAAGCCGCAGATCGAGGCGAGCTCCGACCCGCAGCGCAAGTCGCGCCTGGTCGCCGAGCCCCTGGAACGCGGTTTCGGCGTGACGCTCGGCAATGCCCTGCGCCGGGTTCTGCTGTCGTCGCTGCAAGGCGCGGCCGTCACCGCCATCCAGATCGACGGCGTGGTCCATGAATTCTCGTCGCTGGAAGGCGTGCGCGAGGACGTGGTCGACATCGTGCTGAACATCAAGCAATTGGCGCTCCGCATGCACGCCGAAGGCCCCAAGCGCATGACCCTGCGCGCCACGGGCCCCGGTCCGGTCACGGCCGGCCAGATCGACGTCCCCTCGGACATCGAGGTGCTGAACCCCGACCATGTCATCTGCACGCTCGACGACGGCGCCTCGGTGCGCATGGAACTGACCGTCCAGAACGGCAAGGGCTATGTCGCTTCGGAGTTCAATCGTCCGGAGGACGCGCCGATCGGTCTGATCGCCGTCGACGCCCTGTATTCGCCGGTCAAGCGCGTCGCCTACCGCGTCGAGCCGACCCGTCAGGGCCAGTCGCTGGACTATGACAAGCTGATCCTCGAGGTCGAAACCAACGGCGCCGTCTCGCCGGTGGACGCGGTGGCCTACGCCTCGCGCATCCTGCAGGACCAGCTGCAGATCTTCATCACCTTCGACGAGCCGAAGAAGGCCGTGGAAGCCGTCGATGGCAAGCCCGACCTGCCCTTCAACCCGGCCCTGCTGAAGAAGGTGGACGAGCTGGAACTGTCGGTGCGTTCGGCCAACTGCCTGAAGAACGACAACATCGTCTACATCGGCGACCTGATCCAGAAGACCGAGGGTGAAATGCTTCGCACCCCGAACTTCGGCCGCAAGTCGCTGAACGAGATCAAGGAAGTTCTCGCGACGATGGGCCTCTCGCTCGGCATGGATGTGCCGAACTGGCCGCCCGAGAATATCGAAGACCTGGCCAAGAAGTTCGACGACCAGATCTAGTTTCAACCCTCCGCCCTTGGTTCCCCCGGATTTCCCGGGTGATCGCGGAGCGGTTAGAATGAGAGAGCCCCAGGTCCGCCACGGTGGATACCAGGGTTGAGTAGGAGAGACCCCGATGCGCCACGGCGCCGCCTATCGCAAGCTCGGTCGTACGAGCGCACACCGGACCGCCATGTTCGCCAACATGGCCGCGTCGCTGATCAAGCACGAGCAGATCACGACGACCCTTCCCAAGGCGAAGGAACTGCGTCCCTTCGTCGAGAAGCTGGTCACGCTGGCCAAGAAGGGCGACCTGCACGCGCGTCGTCAGGCCATCAGCCATGTCCGTGACGTGCCGCAGGTGGGCAAGCTGTTCGAGACGATCGGCCCGCGCTACGCCGACCGCAACGGCGGCTACATCCGCATCATGAAGGCCGGCTACCGCCACGGCGACAACGCCGCCATGGCCGTGATCGAGTTCGTCGATCGCGACGCCGACGCCAAGGGCCTGGACTCGGGTCCGGTCCATGCCATCGAGGGCGACGACGAAGCGTAGGCCGTCCCGTCCGGGGCTTTGAGGAAGGGCGGCCGGTGCGAACCGGCCGCCCTTTTCGTTTGCGCCGCCCGGATTGGACCGGGACTTTCTCAGAGCCATTTTCGCGTAGCGACGATATTCCCAAAGTACCCGCTTTTGGGTACATGCCTTTGTCGCCTGGGCTTTGAGTCCACGGTTTAATTTCATCAATGGGGGAATAGATGCGCGATCGGTCAAACTTCAGCGTGCGGACAAAAGCAGTTCTGCTGGCGGCCACGTCGCTCGCGGCCGTGCTCGGCGCCCCCGCGGTCGCGGCGGCCCAGGACCCGCAGGCCTCCAACCTCGACGACGTGATCGTGACCGGCAGCCGGCGCGACTCCATCATCCAGGACGTGCCGTTCTCGATCAACGCCCAGACCCAGGAAGACATCCAGCGCGCGGGCGCGGTCACCCTGGAAGACCTGTCGCGGAACGTCGCAGGCCTGACGATCCAGAACCTCGGGCCCGGCCAGAGCCAGGTCTCGGTGCGCGGCGTCTCGGCCGGCCAGGTCGTGCGCGACCAGCCGGGCGTGAAGGAACAGGTCGGCGTCTATCTGGACGAGTCGGTGATCTCCCTGTCGCTGTTCACCCCCGATTTCGACCTGTTCGACCTGAACCGCGTCGAAACCCTGCGCGGTCCGCAAGGTACGCTGTTCGGTTCGGGCTCGGTCGGCGGCACCATCCGCTACATCACCAACCAGCCGCGGTTGAACCAACCCGGCGGCCTGATCGAGGGCAACGTCAACCAGGTCAACGGCGAGGCGACCGGCGGTCATTTCAAGGCGGCGCTCAACATCCCGCTGAACGACATGTTCGCGCTCAGGGCGGTCGGCTACCACACCAACTACGGCGGCTTCATCGACGCTCGCGGCGAAGGCGGCCGGCGGACCGAGAACGTCAACGACGGCCGGCGCACCGGCGGCCGTCTGGCCCTGCTGTTCCAGCCGAACGACATGGTCAGCATCACGCCACGCGTCGTCTATCAGGAAATCAGCACCAACGGCTTCAATCGCCAGGAGGTGTTCAACCTGTTCGCCAACCCGTTCACCACGACCCGGCCGGCGATCACCCTGGCCGAGCGCGAACAGTATCTGCTGCTGAATGAAAGCTTCACCGACGAGACCTTGCTGACCGACGTCACCGCCCGGTTCGACCTGGGCGGCATGGCGCTGGATTCGGTGACGACCTACATCGACCGCAACATTCTCGTAAGCCGCGACGCCAGCGCCCTGACGGGCAGCGTCTCGGTCGACCTCGCCTATCCGGCCGCGGCCGTGACCCTGCCGTCCAATCTGCTGGATGCGACCGACCTGCAGCAGTTCACCCAGGAAGTGCGGCTCAGCTCGGACACCGACAGCCCGCTGCAATGGCTGATCGGCGCCTTCTATTCCCAGGTGGACCGCGTCTATTCGCAGCGCCTGCCGACACCGGGCTATGACGCCTTCACCGACGCCCGCTTCGGGGCCGGGACCTCGGCGGCGGTGGCCAACGGTTTCCCGCTCAACTCGCCCTATAACGCCGACCTGCCCTATGACATCCAGCAGACGGCCGTCTTCGGCGAGGCCAGCTACAATATGGGCCGGCTGACGATCACCGGCGGTGGTCGCCTGTACGACTTCAGCGAAAAGCGCCGCTTCACCTCGGGCGGCCTGTTCTCCAACGGCGACGACCAGACGGACGAAACCTCTTCGAGCGGCTTCAACCCGCGCGTCCTGCTCAGCTACGAGGCCTCGGATTCGGTGACCCTGAACGCCCAGGCGGCCCAAGGCTTCCGGCTCGGGGGCGTCAACGACCCGCTGAACCTGCCGCTCTGCACCCCGGCGGACGCCGCCATCTTCGGCGGATTCCAGTCCTATGAGGACGAGACGTTGTGGAACTACGAGACGGGCTTCAAGTCGCGCCTGGGCGGCATGACCCTCAATGCGGCGGCCTTCTACACCGACATCGCGAACCTGCAGACGACGCTGGACGCCGGATCGTGCTCGTCGCGCGTGGTGTTCAACGTGCCCGAGGCCCACACCATGGGTCTGGAGGCCGAGTTCTCGGGCGAGCTGGCGCCGAATTTCGAAATCGGCGTCTCGGGCAGCTTCGTGGAGGCCGAGTTCGACTCCACCGTTCGCGACGGCACGGGAGCGGTCATCGGCGGCATTCGCGAGGGCAACCGCCTGCCTTCGGTGCCGAAATTCCAGATCTCGCTGAACGCGACCTATACCTACCAGTTGAACGAGACCACGGACGGCTATCTCGCCGCCTCGTTCCAGCATGTCGGCAGCCGCTTCACCCAGGCCAGCGACCAGGAGAACAATCCGCGCAGCTTCGTTTCGGGCCTGCCGTTCGGCGGGGCCACCGGAGCCAATCCGACGGTCGTCGATCTGGAACTGCCCGCCTATGAGATCGTCAACCTCAGCGCCGGATTTGAACTGGATAACGGCGTCGACTTCGTCGTCTATGTGAACAACGTGTTCGACGAGAACGCGCTGCTGTCGTTCGACCGGGAACGCGGCGGCCGGGCGCGTCTGGGCTATACCGTCGGCCAGCCCCGGATCTTCGGGATGACCGTGCGCAAGGCCTTCTGATCCCGTTCAGGATCGAAGAACGAAGGGGGCGGCCGGAGCGATCCGGCCGCCTGTTTCGTGGGCGGAAACCATCGCTCCACGACCAAGACAATTCGGGCGAGACATCCTCGACAACCGGTCCGCCATAAGCGCGACAAGCGAGACATAAGCGACAATGGTTTGCCGCCCGGCGAGGCTCCGGCGAGAACCGGTCATGGACCTGGCCATCGTTCCCTACCGTCCCGACCATGCCGCCATGTGGCGGTCGTTGAACGAGGCCTCGCTCGTGGCCGGCGGCTATGAGCTGGAAGCCAAGGACCATTGGGTGCTGGGCGACCCGCAGGGGGCGGTGCTGGACGCGGGCGGCCATATCTTCATCGCCGAGCGGGACGGGGAGCCGGTCGGCTGCTGTTCGCTGATGGCCATGGCCGACGGCGGCTATGAGGTCGGCAAGATGGCGGTGGCCGAGGGCGCGCGCGGCCTCGGCCTGGGCCGGCGGCTGCTCGAGGCCTGCGAGGCGGCGGCGCGGGCGGCGGGCGCGCCGCGCCTGTATCTGGAAACCAATACGGCCCAGACCTACGCCCTCGCCCTGTATCGCCGCTTTGGCTTCGTCGACGCGCCGCCGCGGCCGTCGCCCGATGCGCGCTGCAACGTCTGGATGGAGAAGCGGTTCTGACCGCTATTCCTTCGACAGGTCCTGCCGTCGGAACCAGGCCAGGGCGCCGGCAAGGGGAACGAACGTCCACAGTCCGACGCTGAGCCAGGCCTTGGGCAGGAGGCCGTCGGGCAGGCCGGCCGCGCGCTCGGCGCCCGCCAGCGCGTGCTGCAGCGCCTCGGCCGCCGCGCCCGGATTGACCAGCACCGCCAGCCAGGCGTCGGGCATGACGCCCATCGGCAGCAGCATCTGCGGCGTGAAGAACTGCGCCACCCCGACCACCAGCGGCACGAACAGGGCGGCCAGCAGGGAGCGGGTGAACACCGCCGCCAACAGGCCCATCATGGTGAACTGGACGATGCGCAGCCACGACAGGCCCGCGAAGCCGAAGAACTGGCCGAACATCTCACCGGTCATGGAGAAGGTCAGGGTGCGGTCGAACACCGCGGCCTTGATCAGATTCTCGATCAGGCTCGCCACCAGCATGAAGGCCATGGCGGCGAGCGCCAGGCCGGCCACCACGGCCAGTTTGGCCAGCAGCAGATTGATCCGGCTGTTGCGAGCGCTGATCAGCCGCCAGGTTTCCCAGCGATAGTCGCCGGCATAGAGAGTCGCCGCGCCGATCAGCACGAACAGCAGAACCAGCGGATTGGCGAAATTGCCCGCGGCCGAAACCAGGGCCTCGCCGAGGTCCAGCGTTCCGCGGCCGAAGGCCTCCTTCAGCGCGGGCGGCATCTTCTCGTCGCCGAGGATTTTGGTCTCGCTGCCCTTCAGCACGAAATTGGTCAGGGCCCCGATCGCCACCGAAATGATCGGCACGAAGGCGAGGCTCCAGAACAGGGCGGTCCTGTTCTTCGACAGGCGGAAGCCTTCGGCGCGAATGGCGTCAACCAGCATGGATGGTCTCCCCGTTGCCGGTCTCGGTCATGAATACGCTCTCCAGATCGGCGCCGACCCAGCGGGCCTCGTCGATCTCCACTCCGGCCTCGACCAAGGCCTTGATCAGGGCCGGACCCTCGGCGCGGGGGACGTTGGCCAGCACGCCGGCGCCGTCCATGGCCCCCTTGGCGCCCAGCAGATCGGCCACGCGCGCCAGAGGCGTGGCGGAAATCCGCAGGCGCTCGCCCCCGGCCATCAGCTCGCTGACCGCGCCTTCTCGCACCAGCTTGCCCCGGTTCATGATGGCGACGCGGTCGCAGACGCGCTGGACCTCGAGCAGCTGGTGGCTGGCCAGGACGACGGTCACGCCGTCGTCGTCGGCCAGGGAACGGATCAGGGCCCGCATCTCCTGGATGCCGGGGGGATCCATGCCGCTGGTCGGCTCATCGAGGATGACGAGCTCCGGCTTGCTCAGCAGGGCCGCGGCCACGCCGAGGCGTTGCAGCATGCCGACCGAGAAGCCGCGCACCTTGCGGTCGGCCGCCTCGGTCAGGCCGACGCGGTCCAGCCAGCGGGGAATGTCGGCCTCGGCGGCGACGCCATGCTCCAGCGCCAGCCAGCGCAGCACCTGGCGCGCGGTCATATAGGGGGGGAAGCGCGGGGTCTCGATCATCGAGCCCATGCGGCGCATGGCGGCCAGGTCGCCGACCCCGCCGCCCATCACCGTCGCCGTCCCGTCGCTGGCGCGGATCAGGCCCAGCAGGATGCGGAACAGGGTCGACTTGCCGGCCCCGTTGGGTCCCAGCACGCCATAGACCCCGCCCTTGGGAATCGACAGGTCGAGCCCGTCGAGGGCGCGGACGGTTCCATAGGTCTTGGTCAGACCACGCGTTTCGATCACGGCTGTCATGCAGGCAGCTTGGCCTTGCGCAGGGCCGTCGCGCAAGGCGGCATGGCATTAAGGTTTCGCAACCTCGGCTTGCGAAGGGGGCGAATACGGCGCCGACGACGGTCTGTTTTCGATCCAGTCTCCGCGACGGACAGGCTGAACGTCAGGAATCGACGGCCGGTCACCAGCCCCCGGCGCCTTGATCCCGTCCCAAAGGCAGGGCGGAATGGCCGGGGTTGAGCCTGACTGAACGACCGACTGGATGACGATGAAGACCCGAAGCCTCGCGATCGCCCTCGCCCTCACGCTCGCCGCCTGCGGCCAGTCGAACGACACCAAGGCCCAGGACGGCGTCTTCGCCGAGAACCGGGTCGTCCCCGGCGACGCCCTGTCGATGAAGTCCAGCTTCGCCCCGGTGGTCCGCACCGCGGCTCCCGCCGTGGTCAATGTCTCGGCGCGCGGCGTCCAGCGGGTCCAGGACCCGTTCTGGTCGATGTTCGGACAGGGACCGCGCGCCCAGCAGGTCGGCTCGGTCGGTTCGGGCGTCATCGTCCGCGCCGACGGGGTGGTGGTCACCAACTATCACGTCATCAACGGCATGCAGCAGATCCGGGTGGTGCTGAACGACCGGCGGGAGTTCGACGCCCGGATCATCCTGGCCGACGAACGCTCCGACATCGCCGTGCTGCAGCTGGAGGGGGTCAGCGACCGCCTGCCGACCCTGAACATCGACGACCGCGAGGAACAGCAGATCGGCGATCTGGTGCTGGCGATCGGCAATCCGTTCGGGGTCGGCCAGACGGTGACCAACGGCATCATCTCGGCCCTGAACCGGACCGAGACCGGCATTTCCGACAGCGGCTCCTTCATCCAGACCGACGCGGCCATCAATCCGGGCAATTCGGGCGGGGCGCTGGTCGACATGGACGGCGACCTGATCGGCATCAACACCGCCATCTTCTCGCGTTCGGGCTCCTCGTCCGGCGTGGGCTTCGCCGTGCCGGCGGCGGCGGTGCGGCGGGTGGTGGATTCGGCCGTCGGCGGGGCCACCGCCGTGATCCGGCCCTGGCTGGGGGTTAAGGGCGACACCGTCAGCGCCGACATCGCCCGCAGCCTCGGCCTCGACCGGCCGCAGGGACTGGTGGTGACCGAGGTCTACGCCGGCGGTCCGGGCGACCGCGCCGGCCTGCGGCTGGGCGATGTCATCACCGCCGTCGACGGGGCCGAGATCAACGACCAGGGCGGGCTGAATTTCCGCATCGGCACCCGCGCGCCGAACGAGACGGTGGCGGTAACGGTGCTCAGGGACGGACGCGCCGAAACCCTGAACGCGCGGGTGCGGCCGCTGCCGGGCGACGCCGACATCGACCAGGCGACGGTCGTCCAGTCGGGCGCCCTGTCGGGGGCGCAGGTCCTGACCCTGAACCCGGCGCTGGCGGACAGTCTGGGCGGCGATCCCTTCGCCAGCGGCGTCATCGTCGGCCGGGTCCAGCGCGGCAGCTACGCCAACCGCGTCGGCCTGCAGGGCGGGGACATCATCCTGTCGGTCGATGGCCGGGCGGTGACCTCGGTCCAGCAACTGGCCAATATCGGGCGCGGCTCGGAACTGACCATCAACCGCCGGGGCCAGCGGATCAGCGGCGTGGTCCGCTGAGTTCAAATCACCCCTTGATCGGCGCCCCGATCGACCAGCAATGACCGAACGGATCGCGCAGCTGGCCGTAACGGTCGCCCCAGAACTGGTCGGCCAGCGGAAACACCGGCACGCCGCCGGCCGCCAACGCGCGGTTCCACCATTCGTCGGCGTCGTCGACCTGAAGGTGGATGGTCACCCCCCTGGGCTCGATGTCCGGCTCGTGGCCATACTCCGGAAACTCGTCGTGCAGCAGGACGTCGCCGCCGTTGATCCTCAGATAGGCGTGCATCAGCCGCTCGCCGTCCTCGGCGAGCATGCGCCGGACTTCCGTGGCTCCGAAGGCGCGGGCGTAGAATTCGATCGCCGCCTGACCGCCGCGCGAGGGAATGGTCAGGTGCGGGGTGACGCCCGTCGTCGGACCCTGGGCGTTGTGGTCGTCGGCCATGTCGCGCTCCTCCGTTGGGTCGCATACTAACGCGTGAAAAGCGCGCCCGTAACGCCTATATCCGGGCGTCCATGACCGACCTGTTCGAAGCCTCCGGCATCCATCCTCCCCCAGAATCGCAAGTCGGGGCGCCGCTGGCCGACCGTCTGCGACCGCGCACGCTGGACGAGGTCGTGGGCCAGGATCATCTGCTGGGTCCGGGCGGGCCGATCCGGCGGATGGTCGAGGCCGGGCGGCTGGGCTCGATGATCCTGTGGGGTCCGCCGGGCACGGGCAAGACCACCATCGCCCGGCTGCTGGCCCAGGCGGCGGGATACCAGTTCCAGCAGATCAGCGCCGTCTTCTCCGGCGTCGCCGATCTGAAGAAGGCGTTCGAGGCCGCCCGGATGCGCCGCGCCGCCGGCCAGTCGACCCTGCTGTTCGTCGACGAGATCCACCGCTTCAACCGCGCCCAGCAGGACGGTTTCCTGCCGTTCGTGGAGGAGGGGATCGTCACCCTGGTCGGGGCCACGACCGAGAACCCGTCGTTCGAGCTGAACGGCGCCCTGCTGTCGCGATCGCAGGTCTATGTGCTGAAGCGGCTGGACGACGCGGCGCTGGATCAACTGTTGATCCGGGCCGAGGCGCAGGAGGGCAAGACCCTGCCCCTGACGCCCGAGGCGCGTCAGGCGATGCTGGTTCTGGCCGACGGGGACGGCCGCTATCTGCTGACCATGTCAGAGGTGCTGTTCGATCTGACCTCGACGGAGCCGCTTGACGTCCAAGCCCTGGCCGGCATCCTGCAGAAGCGCGCGCCCGCTTACGACAAGAGTCGAGAAGAACACTACAACCTCATATCCGCGCTGCATAAATCGGTTCGTGGCTCGGACCCGGATGCGGCCCTCTATTGGCTCGCGCGGATGCTGAACGGGGGCGAGGATCCGCTGTATCTGGCCCGCCGCATCGTGCGGATGGCGGTCGAGGACATCGGCGAGGCCGACCCCCTGTCCCTGCTGGTGGCCAACGCCGCCAAGGATACTTACGACTTTCTGGGTTCTCCCGAGGGCGAGCTGGCCCTGGCCCAGGCCGTGGTCCATCTGGCCACCGCGCCCAAGTCCGTCGGGGTCTATGAGGCCTTCAAGGCGGCCAGGCGGGCGGCGGCCGAGACCGGCTCGCTGATGCCTCCGGCCCATATCCGCAACGCGCCGACGAAGCTGATGAAGTCGCTCGGCTACGGTCAGGGCTATCGGTACGACCCGGACACGCCCGAAGGCTTCTCGGGCGCCGACTTCTTCCCCGACGGGATGGAGCGCCGCGTCTTCTACGCCCCGAAGGGCGAGGGGCATGAGGCGAAGGTCAAGGAGCGGCTGGAGCGCTGGGCCGCGCTGCGGGCGGCGCGGCAAGACGAGGCATGAACCTCAATCAGATCACCGTCGAGGTCGTCGACATCCCCCGCGCCCGCGCCTTCTACCAGCGGCTCGGGCTGGCGCTGATCGTGTCCAGCGACCACTACGCCCGTTTTCTCTGTCCCGGCGGCGCGACCTTCTCGATCCATCTCGCCGAAGACCCCGCGCCCGGCGGTACGATGATCTATTTCGAGTGCGACGACCTCGACGACCGGGTGGCCCGCTTGAAGGCTGCGGGCGTCGTGTTCGACAGCGGCCCCGAGGACCAGCGCTGGCTCTGGCGCGAGGCGCGGTTGCGCGACCCCGACGGCAACCGCCTGTGCCTGTATTTCGCGGGCGAGAACCGCCTAGACCCGCCGTGGCGCGTTCCCGGCGGCTAGCGTTGCCGTATCCGCCGGTTTGGGTCTAACTTCCGTCTGGTCAACCTTGGGAGGGGCAGATGACGGATATGACAGTGAAGACGCCGTGGCACCTGTGGGCGGTGGGCGTGATTTCCCTGCTGTGGAATGCCTTCGGCGGCTATGATTTCGTCATGAGCGTGACGCAGGGGGAGACCTACTGGCGGGCCTCCGGCATGACCGACGCCATGATCGCCTACTACAATGCCATGCCGACGTGGATGTACGCACCGTGGGTGCTGGGTGTCTGGGGCGCGGTCGCGGGATCGGTGCTGCTGTTGATGCGCAGCCGGTTTGCCCTGCACGCCTTCGGCCTGTCGCTGGTCGGGGCGGTGGTCAGTCTGGGCTACGGCTTTATGGACAAGGCCCCGCCGCCGCCGCCGGAAATGGCTGTCATGGCCTATATGCCCTACGTCATCGCGCTGATCGCGGCCTTCCTGGCCTGGTACGCCTGGACCATGGGCAAGAAGGGGGTGCTGCGATGAGCAAGACCCCATGGCACATCTGGGTCGTCGGCGTCCTCGGCGTCCTGTGGAACGCCTTCGGTTGCTGGGACTACACCATGACGCAGCTGAAGGGCGAAGAGCATCTGCGCGCTTTCGGCATGACCGAGGCCCAGATCGCGGCCTTTGAGGCCATGCCGGCCTGGAGCCACGCGGTCTGGGCCATCGGCGTCTGGGGCGGGCTGCTGGGCGCGGTCCTGATCCTGCTGCGGCGGAAACTGGCCCTGCCGATGTTCGTCGTCTCTTTCCTCGGCTTCCTCGCGGGGCTGGTCTACCAGTATGGGCTGTCGGATACGGCCAAGCTGCTGCCCGAGGGCTCCTGGATGATGAGCGTCGTGATCGGCGCGGCCTGCGTCTTCTTCATCTGGTACGCCTGGACGATGTCGAAGCGCGGCGTCCTGCGCTGAGGGGCTGACGGACGGTCGGTCTTTCGCCTATGCAGGCGCGGTGACCGACCGTACCCCCGTTTCCCTGAGCGAAGCCGACATCGCCGCCGTCCGCTCGTGGATGCTCTACGAGGACGAGGCCGTGATCGCCTTCAACAAGCCCGCCGGCCTGTCCAGCCAGGGCGGCCGCATCCAGGCGCATACGCTGGACGACCTGCTGTGGGCCTTCGCCCGCTCGAACGGGAAGCGACCCGATCTGGTGCACCGGCTGGACCGCGACACCTCGGGCGTCATCCTGGCGGCGAAGACCAAGCCTGCGGCGGGCTTCCTCGGCAAGGCGATGCAGGCCCGGCGCTTCAAGAAGACCTATCTGGCCCTGCTGTCGGCCGCGCCCGAGCCGAAGGCCGGGACCATCGAGACGCCGTTGGCGCGTCAGGAGATCGGCCGCGAAAGCTATATGCGCGCCGTCGCGGCCGGGACGCCGGGCGCGGTCGCCGCGCTGAGCCGCTATCGCACCCTGGCGGCCTCGGACGAGGGGGCGCTGGTCGAGCTCGACCCCGCCACCGGCCGGATGCATCAATTGAGGGTTCACATGGCCTCGATCGGCCGTCCGCTGGCCGGGGACGCCCGCTATGGCGGCGCCCTGACCTTCGCCGGGCGCGCCGCGCCTCGGCTGATGCTGCACGCGTCGAAGCTGGTGTTTCCCCACCCGGGCGGCGGCTACCGCACCGTCCAAGCGCCGCCGCCGGAGGATTTCGAGGCGCTGAGGGCGGCGGCGGGGCTCTAGAATATCCGCTCATCCCGGCGAAAGCCGGGACCCAGTTCTTTGGGCGATCAGAGGCACCGATTTCGCTTTCCGTCCCATCCAATGTGCCTCGCAAAAGCACTGGGTCCCGGCTTTCGCCGGGATGAGCGGGATAGGGAACGATCTCTAGCTGCGATGCGCTATTCTCCACACGCCCGGAGATTCGCGATGACCCGCCTGACCCTGCCCCTGATCGCCGCCGCCGGTCTGATGCTGTCGGCCTGCGCCAGTCTGGCCCCCTATGGCCCGCAAACGGGGCCGGGCGGGCAGGGCTATGCCGAGCAGAGGATCGAATCCAACCGCTTCCGCGTCACCTACAACGGCGTCGGCCATCCCGGCCCGGTGATGGACATGGCCCTGCTGCGCGCCGCCGAACTGACGACCGCTCAAGGCTATGACTGGTTCGAGGTCACCCAGCGCTGGACCGACGGCCGGCCCGACGGCGCCGGCGGCCTGCGCCCCCGCGTCTCGATCGGCGCCGGCTCCGGCCGCTATTCGGGCCGCCGGGGCGGCTTTTCCTCGTCCGGCGTCGGCGTGGGCGTCGGCCTCGACCTAAGCGGCCCCCAGCCGACCTCGACCACGCTGGAAGTGATGATGGGGAACGGCGCCCGGCCAGACCGGCCGAACGCCTATGAGGCGCGGGGGGTGCAGGACAGTTTGCGGCGATGAGTGTCTGTAATGACGTAGACGTTACAATCTGCTAGGGTCTCCCGACGAGGAGCCCACCATGTCCACCGTCCCTGCGCGCGAAACGCTGAACATCCGTATCAAGGCCGCCGACCGTGGTCTGATCGACCGCGCCGCCGAACTGACCGGCAAGACCCGCACCGACTTCATTCTGGACGCCACCCGCCGGGCAGCCGAGGAAGCGATCCTGGACCGCACCCTGTTCGTGCTGAGCCCGGACGCCTACGCCGAATTCGTCGCCCGTCTCGACGAACCGCCTCGGGACAACGAGCGTTTGCGGCGGCTGCTTCAGACACCGGCGCCTTGGGACAAGCCTTGAAGATTTCCGCTCCGGAGCCTTTGACCGGCGAACACCGGCTGCAATATTTCGACTGCGGCGTGCCCGTGCTGGACGACTGGCTGGTGCGTCGGGCCTTGGGCAATCAGGGTACCGGCGCGTCAAGGACGTTCGTAGTGTCCCAGGGCATGGAAGTGATCGCCTACTACGCGCTGGCGTCAGGCGGCGCTGAACTGGCGGCCGCGCCCGGCCGGTTCCGGCGCAATATGCCGGACCCGATTCCAGTGATTGTCTTGGGGCGACTTGCGGTCGATCAACGATTTCATGGCCGGGGCTTGGGCCAATTCATGCTCCGGGACGCGGCCCTGAGGGTTCTGACGGTTTCCGAAACGGTGGGCGTTCGCGGGTTGCTCGTCCATGCCGCATCGGAGGCGGCCAAAGCCTTCTACATGCGCTGGGCGTTCGAGCCAGCGCTGGACCACCCGATGACGCTGGTGGCCACTCTCGCCGATCTGCGACGAAACCTGACCAGCAACTGAGCGTCTGACGCCCTACCGCCCGCCCCGCGTCAGGGCCCGGTATTCGACCAGACGTTCCTTGTCACGGCGCACCTGATCCGAGACGGCGTTGTCGACGTCCAGCGAGGCGTAGCGGACCCAGCCGTCGACGCCCAGCTTGTCCTGGATCGCGGCGGTCGGCGTGCGCCAGCGGAAATAGGACAGCCAGCTGACCCCGAGACCCAGCACGGCGGCCAGACCCTGCAGGGCGCGGAAACCGGCCGCGCCGGTCTCGGGCGCGGGCTCCAGCGCCAGGGCCGCGAGGCCGAGGATCAGCACCAACGGCGTCATGACCCGCTGCGCCCAGCGCATCCAGTAGCGTTCACGGCGGACCCGCCACAGCTCCATCTGGACGTATTTCTCGAGGTACTCCATGCGCGCGCCCAGCCACATTGTCAGCCGGGTCAGATACATGGCGCGCTTGCCCCAGCCCTGACCGTCCTGCTGGAACTGGGTCTCGGCCTGGTCGGCCATGGCGCGGGCGGTGGTGAACAGGTTCTGCAGCTCCCGCGTCCGCTGCACCACTTCCCGGGAAAGTTCGTAGGAATCGTTCTCCAGCTGGAACCGGTACTGGATGAACAGCACCGCCTGCAGCGCCCAGAAGACGCCGAAGACGAGCAGCATCATCCCGGCGGCCACGCCCAGCCCCATCCGCGCCGAACCGGTCCAGCCCGCGAACAGGCCCGGCCCGAGGATGGCGAGGGCGGCGAAGGCGGCCAGGGCGCCGGCCTGGCTCAGTCGCTTGACGCTGACGTGCATCACCAGGGCGCGGAAGATGCGGCGGCCGTAGTCGTGGATGCGGCCGCGGATGTCGCGATCGACCGGAAACCGCTCCTCGATCTGGCGGCTGAACAGGACGTGGAACCGGTCCGGCTTTCGGTCGGTCTCCCAGAAGGGGAAGATGTCGAGCGGCTGGTTGAAATATTCGTCGATGTGGGACGAGACGATCGCCTCGGCCTCGGGCGTGGCGGCGAAATACTCGCTCTCCTGGATCGGACGCAGGATGCCGTCGCCCGAACGCAGGGGCGCGCGACCGTGGCCCGGCGTCGGCGGCGTGGTCCGGTTGGGACTGTCCTCGGCGCCGGGCGGCGGCGGGTTCGGCGCGGCCTGCAGCCGGGCGTCCTCGCCGTGGCCGCCGTGGCCGCCGTCATGGGCCTGCCCCGCCTGGCCGTGATTGTGATCGTCGTGCGACATGCGCTTCGGCGGTCCCCTGAATC